>JAKVJE010000034.1 GCA_022487185.1 Microbacteriaceae bacterium | reverse complement strand
AAGGAGCATCTGAGACTCACCTGAGTCTCCAGAGCTGAATGGTTTCAACACCGTTCAGATAGCTCATGGGTGGAACATCACATTGTCGCTCGTAGGAAGTTCGTTCTAGTACGGCTCTTCGGAGTCTGGAACAAGCGTGCTTCTTCCAAGCGACTGCACACTGTTGGGTCCTGGGGGATCCGAAGCAGTCGAAAAGCTGCTACACTTCCTCAGGGCCGTAAGGCCTACGGACCGCAGCCAACCTTCTCGGGTTGGGACGGTACCGACCGTATTTTGAGAACTACACAGTGGACGCGAGCATCAAATGATCGAAAGATCATTGGATAGTGTCAATTTTATTGACAACACTGGTGAATTTGATTCTGCTCCTTCGGGAGCGATGATGATTCGCTACTTATGTAGTCAAGTTTCTAAGAGCAACCGGTGGATGCCTTGGCATCTAGGACCGAAGAAGGACGTAGCAATCTGCGATAAGCCTCGAGGAGTCGATAAGCGGACTTTGATTCGAGGATTTCCGAATGGGGAAACCCAGCCAGGCTTGACCTGGTTACTTCAATCTGAATTCATAGGATTGAAGGGGGGACGTGGGGAAGTGAAACATCTCAGTACCCACAGGAAGAGAAAACAATTCAGTGATTCCGTTAGTAGTGGCGAGCGAAAGCGGAACAGGCCAAACCATTCGTGCGTGATAGCTGGTAGGCGTTGCACGAATGGGGTTGTGGGACCTTTCAGCTGTACTACCAAACAGCAAGGTTATGTATTGAATATAGTCGAACAGTCTTGAATGGCTGATCACAGAGGGTGGCAATCCCGTAGACGAAATGTTCAATCAAGCCGAAGGGTATCCCAATTAGCACGGGACCCGTGAAACCCCGTGTGAATCTGTCAGGACCACCTGATAAGCCTAAATATTTCTAGATGACCGATAGCGGACAAGTACCGTGAGGGAATGGTGAAAAGTACCCCGGGAGGGGAGTGAAATAGTACCTGAAACCGATTGCTTACAATCCGTTGGAGCCAGCTTGTCTGGTGACAGCGTGCCTATTGAAGAATGAGCCTGCGAGTTAGTGATATGTGGCGAGGTTAACCCGTGTGGGGTAGCCGTAGCGAAAGCGAGTCTGAATGGGGCGTTCAGTCGCATGTCCTAGACCCGAAGCGAAGTGATCTATCCATGGCCAGGTTGAAGCGCGGGTAAGACCGCGTGGAGGACCGAACCCACTTAGGTTGAAAACTGAGGGGATGAGCTGTGGATAGGGGTGAAAGGCCAATCAAACTTCGTTATAGCTGGTTCTCTCCGAAATGCATATAGGTGCAGCGTCGTGTGTTTCTTCCTGGAGGTAGAGCTACTGGATGGTAGATGGGGCCTACAAGCTTACTGACGTCAGCCAAACTCCGAATGCCAGGAAGTGAGAACGCGGCAGTGAGTCGGCGGGGGATAAGCTTCGTCGTCGAAAGGGAAACAACCCAGACTACCAAATAAGGTCCCTAAGCGTGTGCTAAGTGGAAAAGGATGTGAGATTGCATTGACAACCAGGAGGTTGGCTCAGAAGCAGCCACCCTTAAAAGAGTGCGTAATAGCTCACTGGTCAAGTAATTTTGCGCCGACAATTTAACGGGGCTCAAGCACACCACCGAATTTGTAGCATTCACATATTGATAGGCCTTCGGGTCCAGTCGTGTGGATGGGTAGGAGAGCGTCGTGTGGCGAGTGAAGCAGCGGGGTAACCCAGTTGTGGATGCCACACGAGTGAGAATGCAGGCATGAGTAGCGAAAGACGGGTGAGAAACCCGTCCTCCGAAAGACCAAGGTTTCCAGGGCTAGGCTAATCCGCCCTGGGTAAGTCGGGACCTAAGGCGAGGCCGTCAGGCGTAGTCGATGGACAACGGGTTTATATTCCCGTACCGGCAAAGAACCGTCCAAACCGACCCAGTAATGCTAAGTACCTGAACTTCTCCGTCATCCTTCGGGATGGTGTGGGAAGGGATGTTACGAACCTACGCTGGCAAAGTTAACGTATTAACAGGTGTGACGCAGGAAGGTAGCCTCCGCGGGGCGATGGTTGTCCCCGTTTAAGGATGTAGGCCGAGGAGTTGGCAAATCCGCTCCTCATGTGGCTGAGATCTGATGATGAGTCCGTAAGGACGAAGTGGGTGATCCTATGCTGCCAAGAAAAGCATCGACGTGAGGTTCTAGCCGCCCGTACCCTAAACCGACTCAGGTGGTCAGGTAGAGAATACCAAGGAGATCGAGAGAATCGTGGTTAAGGAACTCGGCAAAATACCCCCGTAACTTCGGAAGAAGGGGGGCCTGAGACGTGAAAGGACTTGCTCCTCGAGCGTTGTATGGCCGCAGAGACCAGTGGGTAGCGACTGTTTATCAAAAACACAGGTCCGTGCGAAGTCGCAAGACGATGTATACGGACTGACGCCTGCCCGGTGCTGGAAGGTTAAGAGGAAGAGTTAGCACTTCGGTGCGAAGCTTAGAATTTAAGCCCCAGTAAACGGCGGTGGTAACTATAACCATCCTAAGGTAGCGAAATTCCTTGTCGGGTAAGTTCCGACCTGCACGAATGGCGTAACGACTTCCCAACTGTCTCAACCATGAACTCGGCGAAATTGCACTACGAGTAAAGATGCTCGTTACGCGCAGCAGGACGGAAAGACCCCGTGACCTTTACTATAGCTTGGTATTGGCGTTCGACGTAGTCTGTGTAGGATAGGTGGGAGACTTTGAAGCGATGGCGCCAGCCATCGTGGAGTCATTGTTGAAATACCACTCTGATTGCTTTGGACGTCTAACTTCGATCCGTAATCCGGATCAGGGACAGTGCCTGGTGGGTAGTTTAACTGGGGCGGTTGCCTCCTAAAAAGTAACGGAGGCGCCCAAAGGTTCCCTCAACCTGGTTGGCAATCAGGTGTCGAGTGTAAGTGCACAAGGGAGCTTGACTGTGAGAGAGACATCTCGAACAGGTGCGAAAGCAGGGACTAGTGATCCGGCAGTGGCTTGTGGAAGCGCTGTCGCTCAACGGATAAAAGGTACCTCGGGGATAACAGGCTGATCTTGCCCAAGAGTCCATATCGACGGCATGGTTTGGCACCTCGATGTCGGCTCGTCGCATCCTGGGGCTGGAGTTGGTCCCAAGGGTTGGGCTGTTCGCCCATTAAAGCGGTACGCGAGCTGGGTTCAGAACGTCGTGAGACAGTTCGGTCCCTATCCGCTGCGTGCGTTGGAAATTTGAGAGGGTTTGTCTCTAGTACGAGAGGACCGAGATGAACCGACCTCTGGTGTGCCAGTTGTTCTGCCAAGAGCACGGCTGGTTGGCTATGTCGGGTTGGGATAACCGCTGAAAGCATCTAAGCGGGAAGCCTTCCTCAAGATGAGATTTCCATGCCTTTTGGTGAGAGGTCCCCAGTAGACGACTGGGTTGATAGGCCGGATGTGGAAGCACGCACTAACGACGTGTGGAGCTGACCGGTACTAATAGACCAATAACTTTTCTACATACTTTCTATGTATGTTCGCGTCCACTTTGTGGTTCCCGATTTACGGTCGGGGGCGTGGCAGGAGCTTTTTGCTTCTCCGTCATGACCATAAATCAACAGTGTTTCGGCGGCCATAGCGCAAGGGAAACGCCCGGTTACATTCCGAACCCGGAAGCTAAGCCTTGCAGCGCCGATGGTACTGCACGGGGGACCGTGTGGGAGAGTAGGGCACCGCCGGACTTCATTTGCCAGAATGGCCACCAGAGATGGTGGCCATTCTGCGTTAACGATGAAGATTGAGGAAACGATGACAGAGCATCAGGATCACTCCAGGCATTCCGGGCATGGGGCAGGTGGGCCTCGACGCGGTGATCGCGATTCCCGATCACATCGTGGGGGGCCGCGCTCCGGGGCTCCGCGGAACAACCGCTCATATCAGGGGCGTGCTCCCCAGCAGAGCGAGCGGCGTCTCAACCGACGTTCGGAGCCTCGCATTCCCCGTGAAATTACTCCGGAGGATCTCGCGTTCGGCGCCCGCGTCGAGCTGAAATCATTGACCAAAGAGAATGCCGACCTCGTTGCCCGGCACCTGGCTATGGTTGCGCTGCTCGAAGAGGACGATCCGCAGCTTGCCCACGAGCATGCCATGGCGGCAGCGGCGCATGCCGGTCGTCTGGGGGTTGTGCGGGAGACTTCGGGCATCACCGCTTACCGGATTGGCGAATACGCTCTGGCTCTGCGCGAGCTCCGAACCTTTCACCGGATCACCGGCTCCGACGAGCACGCGGCGCTGATCGCTGACTGCGAGCGTGGCCTCGGGCGCAGCAAGCAGGCCCTCGAATACGGCCACAGCATCGACACCAGCACCCTGTCGAAACCGGATCGCGTGGAACTCGCGATTGTGCTCAGCGGGGCGCAGCGTGACCTGGGCGATCTTCCTGCCGCACGCCGTGAGCTTGAAATTCCCGAGCTGCAAAAGGATCGTGCATTTGCCTATTCCTCCCGGCTTTTCGAAGCATATGCGGATGTCCTTGAGGAACTCCACGACCCAGAAGCAGCAGCCTGGAGCCGGCGCTCCCAGATTGCTGAACGGGCCTGGCAGGAGCGGAACGGTGTAGCGCGTCCACCAGCCGGCCAGGACACCGTCGTGGATCTGGGTGCACTGCTTTCAGAGGAGGACTCCCCGGAACCGTCGCATTCCGAGCGCGGCGACCGGCCACGTGGCGGTTCTGATCACGACCGCCGGCCCGGTCGGGGCGGCCAGGACCGAGACCGCGGCGGCTACCGCTCCGATCGTTCCGGGTCCTGGCGTCGAGATCGGGGAGGGGCTCGCACCGGCGGTGGCCGCTCTGGGGCTCGCACCGGTGGACCTCATGAGGGAGCGCGTCGCCCCGGGCACTCGGACGGAGATCCCCGCTCAGAGCATTCCCGCGGTACTTCACATGAGGGATACCGTCGGCGCGAGGAACGGTCCGGGGAGGACCGGCGTTCCGGCTCCCGTCCTACACGCCGTCGCTGGGACTCGGACCGGAGCGACGGCTCTGGCCGTCAGGGCGGGACACGTCGCGGAGGCCGAGACGATCGGCGTGGGTCGGGGGATGGTGACCACCGCGGCCAGCGGAATGCCGAGCACCGTTCAGGCCACCGGTCCGACCATCATTCGGGCTTCTCGAACCGGGGCGGTACATCGAACCGCTCGGGGTCGTCGAGTCGCGGTGCCTCCTCCTGGCACCGTGACGACCGCCGTAACGGGCAGGGGCCCCGTCGGCACGAGAGCGGCCCCGGCTCCTCGCACCGTCACGGAAATGGTCGTCGTCCAAACCAGGATCACTGATGACTGGCCGCCGTCTCCTCGACACCGTCGAGATGCTGTACTGCGACCTCGACGGTGTCGTCTATCGAGGGGTCGATCCCATCCCGGGTGCGGCACCTTCTTTGAATAGGGCGGCGCGCTCCGGTGTCCGCGTGGCCTATCTCACGAACAACGCCTCGCGCACCCCGGCCCAGGTGTGTGAGCAGCTGTCGAGCCTCGGTCTTCCCGCGGAGGACGCGGATGTCGTGACGAGTGCCCAGGCCTGCATCCGCATGGTTCGCTCCGCCGGGTTCGATGCGGACACCCCCATTCTGTGCATCGGCGGAGATGGCCTGCGGCAGGCGCTTCGCGACTCCGGGTTTCACGTTTGCGGGCCGGGGGAGGCCCCAGCAGTGGTGGTTCAAGGATTCAGCCGAGACCTGGGCTGGAGCGACCTTGCCGAGGCTTCATATGCCATTCAGGCCGGTGCGGCCTGGTTCGTCACGAACGATGACCGCACGCTTCCCCAGGAACGGGGGATGGCCCCGGGCAATGGCACGCTGGTCGCCGCGGTCGCTGCGGCGACCGGGATTCTCCCCAGAATTGCGGGGAAGCCGCATGTTCCGCTGTACCAAACCGCCGCGGAACGATATGGCTCTCCCGCTGCGCTGTGCATCGGCGACCGGCTGGATACCGATATTCAGGGAGCCAATGCAGTCGGTCTGCAGAGCGCCTTGGTGTTGACCGGAGTCGACGGTCCGGAGTCCCTGTACGCGGCGCCGCCCGCCAGACGTCCCAGATATGTCCTGCACTCGTTGGATGATCTGTTCCTGCCAGTTCAGACCCCAACTGTCGGCGCAACAACCGCGCAGTGCGGTACCGCCCGTGTGCGCCTCGACGGCGATGCAATCCTCCTGGAGGCGCCGGGGACTCCCGGCGACCAGGTCCTGGCCGTCGCCTCTCTGATCTGGGCAGCCCACCTCGATCCCCGGACCCTGCGGGTGGATGCCGCTGTCACCGCTTCCCTGTAAACTCGGCCATATGGCCCAGGATCTTGAAATCGACGGAATGGAGATCGACGAGGAGGCCGTCAGCTCTGCACTCCGTCGCATCCAGGGGCTCCCGCTGACGGAGCGAGCTGCGGCGTACGACCAACTGCTGCGCACAATCTCAGAGACGATCCAGCGCCATTCCCAGCCGCTGCCGGAGCGTGGCGTATGAGCGTCCGCACCTCTCTTCCCCGACTCGATCGCGCACTTGTCGACCGAGGCTACGTCGCCTCGCGGACGAGGGCCCAAGAACTGATTCACTCGGCACAGGTCCGAGTCAACGGGACCGTCACTCTGCGTCCGGCCAGTAGGGTCGCGCCAGGGGACCAACTCGAGCTCCCGGATACCGAGTGGGTGGGCCGCGGTGCAGGCAAGCTTCTGGCGGCACTCGAGGCCTTCCCGGTCGAGGTCCGCGGGCGCCGGGCTCTCGATGCCGGAGCATCCACTGGCGGCTTTACGCAGGTGCTCCTGCGCCGGGGTGCGAGCCATGTCGATGCGGTGGATGTGGGGCACGGACAACTGGCCATGGAGCTCCGGCAGGATCCGCGCGTGAACTGTGTCGAGGGGCTCAACCTCCGAGAGCTGACGCTTCACGCACTCGGCCCAGAGGGAAGTCCCCCGGCAGATCTGGTGGTCGGGGATCTCTCGTTCATCTCGTTGACGCTCGTGCTGCCCCGTCTCGTCCAGGTGCTGCACCCTGCCGATCTGATTCTGCTCGTCAAACCCCAGTTCGAGGTGGGCCGGGGGCGACTGGCGGCCGGGGGAGTCGTCACCGATCCCGATCTCCGGCGGGCCGCACTCCGGGACGTGGTCGACTGCGCTCGAGGCCTGGGGTATGAACGGGCGGGCTGTCTCGATTCTCCGGTCGTGGGGCGGCACGGCAACCGGGAGTTCCTGCTCTGGATACGGCCCGCCACTCGAGAAGATGGGCGGCGGCTCGATGGCTAAGCGCAGAATCCTGCTGGTGGTGCACCCTCGCAGCGACATCGCGCTGCAGGCCACCCAGACCACCTGCCGGCTCCTCCGGGATGCCGGGGTCGAACCGGTGTTCACGGCCGACGGATGGCAACACCTCAGCGATGCCGGGTTCGCTCCCGGGGTCTGCCAGATCCTGGGGCGCGACTGCAGCCTGGACGGGCTGGAAGTCGTCATGGTGCTCGGAGGCGATGGCACCATCCTGCAGGCCGCAGAAATCGTGCGGCCCAGCACAGTCCCGATCCTGGGGGTCAACCTCGGACATGTCGGGTTCCTGGCGGAGGCAGAGCGAGACGACCTGGTCTCGACGGTCGACCGGGTGGTCTCCGGCCAGTACGAGGTCGAGGAGCGCCTGGCGCTCGAGATCGAGATCTCTGCTGCCGGGCGCATCATCGCCCACGACTGGGCGCTCAACGATGCGACGGTCGAGAAGGCCCGCGGCGACAAGATGATCAACATCGTGTGCGCGATCGGGGGGACCCCACTCAGCAGCTACGCCTGTGACGGGATCGTGCTCTCGACCCCGACCGGATCCACGGCATACAACTTTTCGGCCGGTGGACCGGTGGTGTGGCCCACCGTCGAGGCACTGCTCTGCGTGCCGCTCAATGCGCACGCCCTCTTCGCCAAGCCGATGGTGATCGATCCAGCCTCCGAAATCGCGATCCAGGTTTCGGAGGAATCCGATGGCGCCGATGTGTGGTGTGACGGGCGGAGGATGACCCATATCCCCTCTGGAGCCCGGGTCGTCGGGCGCCGGTCGCGCCGTCCGGTTCGCCTGGCACGACTCAACCAGGCCACCTTCGTCAGCCGTCTCGTACACAAATTCGATCTGCCCACCAGCGGATGGCGGGACGCTCGGGAGCCGAGGCACCATGCTTGAGGAGGTCACCATCCACGACCTCGGAGTCGTGAAGAGGGCCACCATCCCGCTCGGGCCCGGGTTTACCGCGGTGACCGGTGAAACTGGGGCCGGGAAAACCATGGTGGTGACTGCGCTGCAGCTCCTGGCCGGCGGGAGATCGGATGCGTCCCGGGTCCGATCCGGCGCAGACCGTGCACGGGTGGAGGCCCGGGTGCGCGTCCCGGTGCAGGGGACGGTCTCTGCCCGGGTGACCGAACTGGGAGGGGAGACCGAACCGCTCTCCGCGGCGGAGGCTGAGGTGATTCTCTCCCGGACCGTCGCCGCCTCGGGGCGGTCGCGCGCCTGGGTCGGAGGCGCCACCGTGCCGGTGCGGGCTCTCGCCGATCTCGGCGCTCAGCTGGTCACGGTACACGGCCAGTCCGACCAGCTCCGGCTCCGGTCCCCGGCGGCGCAGCGGGAGGCGCTCGACTCCTATGCCGGTCCGGAGGCTGCGGAGCTTCTTTCCCGCTGCAGAGCGGAGTGGGAGGCCGCAGTGCAGGCCCGTGACCGGGTCGACCGGATCGGGCGGGCCGATGCTGATCGCGCCGAACAGGAACAACGAGACCGCCTTGAGCTGGCGGAACTCGAACGGATTGCCCCCGATCCGACCGAATACGATGCCCTCACCCGCACGGTGGCAGCCCTCCAGCACCGGGAGGAGATTGCGGAGGCCCTCGCCGAGGTCTCTCGGCTGCTCAACGGCGACGAACACGGCTCGGGGGCCCGAGACCAGCTCGAGGGGGCCCGTGCCGCAGCCGAGGGGCTGCGTGCGTACGGCAGCGAGTTTGCCGCGCTCGCAGACCAGCTCGCGGAGCTCGGATTCGGCATGGAGGATGTGGTCACCGCACTCGGCGGAGCTCGGGAGTCGCAGGAACCGGTAGGGCCCGAGGCATTGGAGCAGGCGGCCGATCGTCTGGCCGCGCTCGACGGGCTGCGCCGGCGGTATGGAGACCTTTCCGCCGCGGTGGCACGGATGCGAGAGCTCCGAGACGAGATTGACGATCTGGCTTCCTCGGACGAACGACTTGCGGAGGCCAGGGACGCGGCCAGGGAAGCCGCGGCTCGACTCCAGACGACCTGTGCGGCACTGCACCGTCTCCGTCTCGAGGCGGGGACCCGGCTCGAGACAGCACTGGAGGCTGAGCTCGCGTCGCTGGCGATGCCGACTGCCCACCTGCAGGTGCGGGTCACCGAGTCCGAGCCGTCCGGGAATGGCGGCGACGTCGTCGAGTTCCTGTTGTCCCCTCATCCGGGGGCCTCAGCGGCGCCCCTGGCCAAGGCGGCCTCCGGCGGAGAGCTCTCCCGCATTATGCTGGCGCTCGAACTCAATCTTGCGGTCCGTGCCCCAGAGCTCTGCTTCGTCTTCGACGAGGTGGACTCCGGAGTTGGAGGTGCGGTTGCCCTCGAGATCGGCCGGCGTCTTCAGCGGCTCGGGACTCGCGTCCAAGTTGTCGCAGTGACCCACCTCCCGCAGGTTGCGGCCTTCGCAGACCGCCAGATCAGCGTGGTCAAACGCACCGATGCAGATGTGACCGCCAGTGACGTGCGCGTCCTGGACTCGGTCGAGCGCGTCCACGAGATCGCCAGGATGCTCTCCGGGCTCGCCGACTCCGAGACCGCACTGGCCCATGCCCGGGAACTTCTCCAAACTGCCGCGCCGGGCGCCCCGACAAGAGGAGACTGATCTGATATATTCGAAGTCCGTGAGCGATGCGCGGAAGACCCAGGTGACCAAACAAATCTTCGTAACTGGCGGGGTCGTTTCCTCGTTGGGGAAAGGGCTCACCGCAGCGAGTCTCGGTCATCTCCTGACCGCGTCCGGCCTGCACGTGGTGATGCAGAAGCTGGATCCGTACATCAACGTCGATCCCGGCACGATGAACCCCTTCCAGCACGGTGAAGTCTTCGTCACCGACGATGGAGCAGAGACCGATCTCGATATCGGGCACTATGAGCGCTTCCTCGACACGAATCTTTCACAGGCAGCCAACGTCACGACCGGTCAGGTGTACTCCACCGTGATTGCCAAGGAACGCCGGGGGGAATTCCTCGGCGGCACCGTGCAGGTTATCCCGCACATCACCGACGAGATCAAGGCGCGGATGCGAGCCCAGGCCGAGGCCGATCCCCAGCCCGATGTGATCATCACCGAAATTGGTGGCACGGTCGGGGACATCGAATCGCAGCCGTTCCTGGAGGCGGCCCGGCAGATCCGTCAGCAGCTGGGCCGGGACAACGTGTTCTTCGTGCATGTGTCGCTCGTTCCCTACATCAAGCCATCAGGCGAGCTGAAGACCAAACCCACCCAGCACTCGGTGGCGACGCTCCGCTCGATCGGGATTCAGCCGGATGCCGTCGTACTCCGCTCCGATCGTCCGGTTGGCGATGCGATCAAATCCAAGATCGCGCTCATGTGCTCGATTGAGGATGGCGGTGTCATCAACTGCCCGGATGCGTCCAGCATCTATGACATCCCCACCATTCTGAACAGGGAGGGGCTCGACACCTACATCGAACGGCAGCTCGGTCTCGACCAGAAGGCCCATGATGTGGACTGGTCCCGCTGGCAGCCGGTGCTGGACGCGGTCCACGATCCGCACCACGAGGTCACCATCGGCCTGATCGGCAAATACATCGATCTTCCCGACGCCTATCTGTCGGTGTGCGAGGCGCTTCGGGCCGGCGGGTTCGCCCACCGGACCAAGGTCAATGTGAAGTGGATCGTTTCCGACGATCTGCTGGATCCCGAGTCCCGGAAGACCCTGCTCGAGGGGTTGGACGGGATCTGCGTGCCGGGGGGCTTCGGCATCCGCGGTATCGAGGGCAAGATCGCCGGACTGCAGTACGCCCGTGAGAACGGGATCCCGGCGCTGGGACTCTGCCTGGGACTGCAGTGCATGGTGATCGAATACGCCCGGCATGTGACCGGCCTCGCCGATGCCTCTTCGAGCGAGTTCGACCCGGACACCACCACCCCGGTGATCGCCACCATGGCCGAGCAGGTCGACATCCTTGAAAAAGGCGAGATGGGGCACACCATGCGTCTGGGCCTGTACCCTGCGGTCCTGGGCGAGGGCACCCTGGTCGAGCGGCTCTACGGGACCACCCAGGTGGGGGAGCGGCACCGGCACCGGTACGAGGTCAACAACCAGTACCGGGAGCAGATTGCCGCATCCGGCATGGTGTTCTCCGGGACTTCTCCGGACGGGACCCTGGTCGAGTTCGTCGAGCTCCCCACGGAGGTGCACCCGTTCTACGTCGGAACCCAGGCGCATCCGGAGATGCGGTCACGGCCCACACGTCCGCATCCGCTCTTCGCGGGCCTGATCGGAGCCGCAGTCGAGCGGGCTCGGTCCGGTCGGCTCTTCGACGAGCGCTGACGGTGTCGGAGCCGCTGCAGGACACCCCCGCAGACCTCGGGCCGGTGGACTCTCACACGGTCTATGAGGGAGCGGTCTGGCATATCGACGAAGACCGTTTTCGGCTCGGAGAGACCGAACTCGTCCGGCAGGTGCTGCGCCATCCCGGGTCGGTCGCCATCCTCGCGCTCGACGAGCAGGATCGCGTGGGGCTTGTGAACCAGTACCGGCATCCGGTGGCGCGGCGGCTGTGGGAGCTGCCCGCGGGACTTCTGGATGTGCCGGGAGAATCCCCCAGGCAGGCCGCGGCGCGGGAACTGCGCGAGGAAATCGACCGAACCGCAGATTCCTGGGAGCCGCTGACGTCGTACTACTCCTCTCCGGGGGGCTCCGACGAGCTGCTCCAGATTTTCCGGGCAACCGGGCTCCACTCCGTCGCGCCATTTGCCCGGGAAGCCGAAGAAGCAGATTTCCGGTACGCCTGGGTTCCCTTCCCGGAGCTTCTGGACCGGGTCCGCTCCGGTCTGCTGCGTTCACCTTCGCTCGTGGTCGGGGTGCTCGCCGAGGCGGATCGGCGTGCCGGCAGACGCTGAGGCCGAACACCCCCGGTCGCTGTCCCGCTGGGTGGATGCGTATCTGCGGCACCTGCGGATCGAGCGGGGGCTCTCCCCGAACACCATCGAGGCGTATCGGCGGGATCTCGCCCAGTATGCCGAGTACCTCCGCGACCAGGGAGTCGTGGAGGGCGACGATCTGCGAAGCATCCACCTCGAGGGCTTTCCCGCCTGGTTGGACGCCCGCGGGAAGCTGAGCCCGGCAAGCGTGGCCCGACGGCTCAGTGCCGTCCGCGGCTGGCATCGCTTCCTCTTCGAGGAGGGGCTGACCCCCCGGGACCTCGGGACCGAGCTTCCCCGCCCAGCCACGCCGGACCGCCTCCCGAAGGCCCTCAGCGTCGGCCAAGTCGAGCGCCTCCTGGCCGCCCCCGCGGGTGACGGCCCGGTGGCGATCCGGGATCGGGCCCTGCTCGAATTCCTCTATGCCACGGGGGCCCGGGCCTCGGAGGCCTCCGGTGCCACCCTCGACGATCTGGATCTCCCCGGTGCGGTGCGCCTTCACGGAAAGGGGAATAAGGATCGGGTCGTCCCGCTGGGACGGTATGCACAACGGGCCCTCGACGCCTATCGGGTGCGGGTGCGGCCCGTGTGGGCCGCCCTCGGGCGGAGCCATGGGGAGATCTTCCTGGGGGAGCGGGGGGCTCGGCTCAGCAGACAGGGCATCTGGCTCGTCATCCGCCGTGCTGCCCGGGAGGCGCACCTGGAGGTGCCCATCTCCCCGCACACGCTCCGGCACTCGTTTGCGACCCATCTGCTGGCCGGCGGGGCCGATCTCCGCATTGTGCAGGAGCTGCTGGGGCATGCTTCGGTCTCGACCACCCAGATCTACACCCGGGTCAGCCCGGAGTCGCTTCGAGAGGTCTACGCGAGTGCCCACCCCCGGGCGAGGTGAACCAACTAGACTACGGATGTGACCGATTTCCCCGTACCCGCCCCGCTGACCACACACGGTCCGGCCAGGGTCATCGCCATGTGCAATCAGAAGGGTGGGGTCGGGAAGACCACGACCACGGTGAACCTGGGGGCATCGCTGGTCGAGTATGGCCGTCGGGTTCTGCTCCTGGACTTCGACCCGCAGGGAGCGCTGTCGGCCGCAGTCGGGGCCAACGCCCTCGACGAGCCCACCATCTACGACCTCATCATGGGCGGGGTCAAGGACGCCCTGCCGGTGGTGCAGCACACCTTCATCCAGGGACTCGACGTCCTCCCCGCCAACATCGATCTCTCGGCCGCCGAGGTGCAGCTCGTCAACGAGGTGGCCCGCGAGCAGTCACTCGCCCGGGTGCTGCGGCAGCTGACCGGTCGATATGACGTCATCCTGATCGACTGCCAGCCCTCGCTGGGGCTCCTCACCGTCAACGCACTGACGGCGGCCCACGGGGTGATGATCCCGCTCGAATGCGAGTTCTTTGCCCTCCGCGGTGTCGCCCTGCTGATTGAGACCATCGAGAAGATCCAGGACCGTCTCAACCCGCAGCTCTCGATCGACGGCATCCTCGCGACCATGTTCGATCCGCGGACCCTGCACAGCCGGGAGGTGCTGCACCGGGTGCGGGAGGCGTTCGGGGACCGGGTTTTTGAGACTGTCATCCCCCGAACTGTCAAATTCCCCGACTCGACCGTCGCCGCGAAGCCCATCACCGAGTTCGCGAGCAGCCACCGGGGTGCGGCCATGTACCGTCAGCTGGCCCGAGAACTGGTGAGCCGCGGTGGCGCCCCCTGAACCCGAGGCCCGGACGGACCAGACCCGCTTCACCGTCGATGTGGGCGTCTTTGACGGCCCCTTCGATGTGCTTCTGACCCTCATCACCAGGAAACAGCTCAGCCTGACCGAGATCTCGCTGTCACAAGTCGCCGCGGAGTTCGTCGGCTTCGTCCGCTCCCTGGACTCTCGCGGCCAGCTTGAGCAGTCCAGCCAATTCCTGGTGATCGCGGCCACGCTCCTCGACCTGAAGGCCGCCGAGCTTCTTCCCCGGGGAGAGGTTGTGGACCGTGAGGATGTTGCCGCCCTGGAGGCGCGGGATCTCCTGTTCGCCCGGCTGCTGCAGTACCGGGCGTTCAAAGAGGTGAGCGCTTGGCTCCAGGGGCGGATGGATGCGGAGCAGGCGCATCGCCGCCGCCACAGTGCTCAGCTTGCGGGGTATCGCACCGAGGCCATCCCGCTGCGGTGGACGGCCACGCCGGAGGACCTTCTGGCCTTGGCGGTCGCGGCGCTCGCACCCCGGGAAATTCCGCAGATCTCCCTGGACCATCTCCACGCCCCGGCGGTGAGTATCCGGGAGCAGGCGGCCATCGTCGTCGTGGCCCTCCGGCAACAGGGGAACGCCCTGTTCACCGATCTCATCGCCGACACCTCCGAACCCGGGGTCATCGTGGCCAGGTTCCTGGCCATTCTCGAGCTCTACCGGGAGGCGGCGGTGTCCTTTGAACAGCCGGCTCCGCTCGGTCCGCTCCGGGTGAGCTGGACGGCGCAGCACTGGACCGAGGAAAACCTGGGGGCGTTGGGAGCTGACTATGAACACTGAGCACGAGGCAGGTGGACAGAGGCGAGGCGACCAGCTTCTCGGCGCTCTGGAGGCCCTGCTGATCGTCGGTGACCGCCCGCTGCCCACCACAGAGCTCGCCACGGCCCTCGGCGTGCCCCGGGACGCGGTGGAGGAGGGGCTGGAGCGGCTCCGACGGGAACTCGACGGGAGCTCATCCGGACGTCGGCACGGGATCGAACTCCGTCTGACCGCTGCCGGGTGGCAGTATGCTGCGCGCCCG
>JAKVJE010000033.1 GCA_022487185.1 Microbacteriaceae bacterium | reverse complement strand
GGCTAACGAGACTTGAACTCGCGACCCCCTGGACCACAACCAGGTGCTCTACCAACTGAGCTATAGCCACCATAATGCCGTGCGGAAGACCGGTCGGTACCCGCGACGGACAGCGCATACTATCCTAGCGGTTTTCTTCGACTCCCGCGACCTGGCCCCTTCGGGGGCGGTAGGTAGAATCCTGGGGCGGGTATGGAGGAGGCGACGATCCGATGGTGGCGGGACGATCGAGTGACATTTTGGGGCCTCTCGCGGCCCAGATCGCACGGCGCCGGTACTACACGTCCCCGGATGGGCCGCTGTCTTCTCTCTCTGGGAGGCTCGAGATTGCGGATTTTGTGAAGACGCATCTGCCGGAGATTGCGGCGCGGGCTGCGGCTCAGCCAGGCCCGCCCACGGAGCGGGTCTCGCAGGTTCCCGCGATGCCAATCTTCATGTACTGGGGAACGGGCTTCGAGCGGGCACCGGCGATTGTGCGGGCCTGTGCGGCCCAGTTGCGCAGAGTCCACCCCGATGCACTGCTGCTGGATGCCGGCTCGGTCCGGGAACTGATCGATGTCCCGGAGCCGGTCGCCGCCGCAACCGAGGCCGACTATCCGGCACAGTTCAGCGACTTTCTCCGCGTCGCCCTGCTCGAGCGGTACGGCGGAATCTGGGTGGATGCGACCTGCTGGGTTCCCTCCCTGTTGCGGGCTCCGGTGGGGGAGCTGCTCTCGGCGGGGGTGCTGTTTCCGAGGTGGACGCCGAACCAGATCTCGAATTGGTTTGTCGCCGCGCTTCCGGGGAATCGGTTGATCTCGATGCTCCGGGCCGGGCTGGAGATCTGGTGGGAGCGCCGGGGGACACTCCCGGATTACTTCCTGTTCCACCGGATATTCTCTTCCCTCGAATCGAAGGATTCGGAGGTGCACCGCATCTGGAAGGCGGTTCCGACGATGGGGTCGCTGCCCTGCCACTACCTCCAGGCCGCAATGTACCGGCAGTACGACGCTCAGGAGGTCGCGGTGCTTGTCGAGAAGGCGATCGTCCAGAAGCTGAGCCATAAGTTCGACGCCCAGACTGTTCCAGAGGGATCGATTCTGGCACGGATTCTCAGTGGGCGGCCGCTGGAGGAGAGGCCGTCTCCGGAACCTGCGCCGGGGTGGTAGCCGACTCTGCTGCACCCTGGAACGTCTGAACGGCATGTTCTGCAGCTGCGAGGCAGCGCTCGCGATCGGGGCCGGGCGGTGGGCTGATGAGGCAATCCCGGTAGTAGATGAGCTCTTCGATTGATTCCCGGATGTCGGCGAGTGCCCGGTGGCCGCCGCGCTTCTCCGGGCTGTGGAAGTACACCCGCGGATACCACCGGCGGGCGAGCTCCTTCAGACTGGAGACATCGATGTTGTGATAGTGCAGGTGTGCGTCCAGCTCGGGCATCTGGAGTGCCAAGAACATTCGATCGGTTCCGATCGTGTTCCCCGCCAAGGGTGCGCTCTGGGGATCCGGTGCATACTGGCGCACATAGGCCAGGACCTGATCCTGCGCCTGGGCGAGTGGGAGACCACCGTCGAGTGCCTGGAGGAGCCCCGAACGGGTGTGCATATCCCGGACAAAGGGACCCATCTGCGCCAGTGCGGCCGGGTCGGGCTGGATGATCAGGTCGAGTCCCTGGTCGAGGGGGCGGAGATCGCTGTCCGTGGGAATGACCGCGATTTCGATCAACTCGTCGTGGAGCGGGTCGAGCCCGGTCATCTCACAGTCGATCCAGATGATCACGGATGGATGCTTCACAGACGTGGATGACCTCCTCGGATGCCGGTTGCGGGGGCCACGGATGGACCATCCCACAGCCTCCTATCCTACGGCGCTAGAATTGCGGATGCGCCTCCGTAGCTCAGTGGATAGAGCAGCGGCCTTCTAATCCGCGTGTCGTCGGTTCGATTCCGACCGGGGGCACCGCATGGTTGAGCCGATCGTGATGCCGTCGGAACTTCGGCGTCTGCCCGCGCAGATTCAGTTCCCGCTTTGGTGCGGGTGATCCGGCTGTTCGGACCATATCGACGACAGGGGGAGGCGGATGCGCAGGCGGCGCACTGCGAACTGGGCGATCCTCGTCGTCCTTGCGGCAGTGGTATTCCTTGGGACGCAGCTGGTACTCTGGGGCACTTCTGCCTCGGAATCATCGCCCCGGACGGGGAACGCCTCATCCTCGGCACTGCCCACGGGGCAGAGCGCTGCACAGCTGCTGGAGACCCTCCCAGTGAAGGGACGGGCGCCGCGCACCGGGTACAACCGGGTTGAGCAGTTCGGCACGGCGTGGGCGGATGTCGATCACAACGGCTGCGATACGCGGAACGACGTCCTGGCCCGGGACCTCCGGTCGATCACCCGGCAGGGGCGGTGCACGGTTGTTTCGGGGACCCTCGTGAGCTCGTATTCCGGTCGTACGCTGTCGTTCACCCGAGGCCCGAATACATCGGCCGCGGTTCAGATCGACCATGTGGTGCCACTCCTCGATGCATGGCAGACGGGCGCTCAGCGCCTCGGACGGGAACAGCGCATCGCGTTGGCGAATGACCCACTGAATCTTCAGGCGGTGGAAGGAGCGCTCAATGAGCAGAAGAGTGCCTCGGACGCGGCCTCCTGGCTTCCTCCGTCCCGAACGTATTGGTGCACGTATGTGGCGCGTCAGATCTCGGTGAAAGCCGCCTACGGGCTCTGGACGACGCCGGCGGAGCACGATCGAATGGCACAGGTCCTGTCCGCCTGCCCGGGGCAGCGGGCCTTCGTCGACGATGGGGTGCGCTGAGGGATGTTCGCTGGGGGATTCTGCGGGAATGAGACCAGAGCCTTCATGCGTTCTGAAGGGGAGGGTGGGGAATTCCCACGCAACTCTCGATCGGAACTGCCAGAATCGATGGTGCGGTGTGCGACCGACGCGATAAAGACGAGGTGAAGACGTGTTCGATCTAGTGCTCGGAGCCCTCCTCGTGCTCGCCGCGGTGATCGGGGCGCAGCGGGGATTCACCCGCAGCATTGCGGGGCTCCTGGGCGTCATTGCCGGGGCCGCCGTCGCCTTCGCCGTTGTGCCCGGCATGTCGGTCTCCTTGCAGAGCTCCCCGGTCGGGATTCTGGCCATCCCCCTGATGGTTCTCTTCGCGGTGGTCGCCGGGCATTTCGTGGGGGCCCTGATCGGGCGATTGCTCCATCGCGGGGCGTCCGCA
The DNA here is from genome assembly GCA_022487185.1 of Microbacteriaceae bacterium. GTDB lineage: Bacteria > Actinomycetota > Actinomycetes > Actinomycetales > Microbacteriaceae > JAKVJE01. Next base: position 12,105 of record JAKVJE010000033.1, on the reverse strand, counting down.
CTCCACATCGGTGTGCTGGACCGCATCCTGGGGATGACGGCCCATGTGGTGGTGGTCGGGCTCACCATCGCAATCGTGGGGGCTTCCCTGTCGACGGTGGGGAATGCGCAGCTGAGTGCTGCGGTCGGTGAGTCGAAGGTGATCTCGGGGATCAGCCGGGTGCTCCCCTCACCGGTCCGACGTCAGATCGCCGCCTGGCAGTCGGCCGTCATGAATTCGGGTCTTCCGCGGGTCTTGGATGCGCTCAGCGGCCTTTCGCAGAATCCGCAGCTCCCCTCGGGCAGCGCAGATTCTGCTGCACTCGTCGCAGCCTCCCGGTCGGTTGTGCGAATCAGCGGGGTGGCGGCCGCCTGCGACTCGGTCCAGACGGGGAGTGGATTCATCGTCGCCCAGAATCGTGTGGTGACGAATGCGCATGTTGTGGCGGGGGTGACGGATCCCGTCGTCGAGCTCCGCAGCGGTCAGACGGCCCGCGGACGGGTCGTCTCCTACGACCCGGTGAAGGATCTGGCGGTGATCGCCACGGGTGATCTGGATGCTCCGATCCTGTCGGAGGGAGAGGCCCCCGCCGACGGCGCATCCGGCGCGGTCCAGGGATATCCCTACGGCGGGCCATTTACGTCCCGTACCGCAGAGGTGCTCAACGAGCGGACGGTCACCGTCGCTGATATCTATGGAAAGGGCGAGCACCAGCGCAAGATCTACACGCTGGCGGCCAACGTCCAGCCAGGGAACTCGGGCGGGCCGCTTCTCAACGACGCAGGACAGGTCGTCGGTGTGGTGTTTGCGAAGGACAAGTCCCTGAGCAATGTGGGGTATGCACTGACCGGGGACGAACTCGAACAGGTCGTCTCCTCGGCGGAGCAGCAGACCGCAGCGGTATCAACGCAGAGCTGCCACACCACCGAGTAGCCAGGGGATGAGTGGGGTGTTAGCCCATCACCCGGACGCTGAGGCTCTCCGGCATCGCCCGGAGCGCATCCAACACCTTTTCATCGACCCAGGCCGACACATCGCTGACCACATAGCCGATGTCTCCCCAGGTGCCGAGTACCTGGGAGTCGATGTTGACGTCCAGATCCCCGAACAACCGGTTGATTTTGGCCAGCACCCCGGGGACGTTTTTATGGAGGAACGTGATCCGATGCAGTCCGTCGTGCCACTGCGGAAGCGTGACGCCGGGCACATTCACGCTCAGCTCGGTCTTCCCCTCTTTGACGTAGTCGATGATCTTGGAGGAGACGAATTCCCCGATGCTGTGCTGGGCTTCAAGCGTGGAGCCGCCGATGTGGGGCGAGAGAATCACATTCGGGAACTGGGTGAGGGGAGACTCGAAGTGCTCACCCTTCTTCTTGGGTTCCTTCGGATAAACGTCGATGGCAGCTCCGCCGAGGTGACCGGTGGCGAGCGCATCGCAGAGGGCATTGAGATCGACCACGAATCCACGGGAGATGTTGAGGAACTTGGCGCCCTCCTTCATCTGCGTGAACTCGTGTGCCCCGAAGAAGTTCGTGTTCTCGGGCCGCCCGTCGACGTGGAGGGTGACGACATCGGCCTCGGCGAGCACCTCATCCATGGTGTGCTTGCGCTCGGCATTGCCGAGTGCCAGCTTTTCCTGGATGTCGTAGAAGATGACGCGCATCCCGAGCGCCTCGGCCAGGACGGAGAGCTGAGCCCCGATATTTCCGTAGCCGATGATCCCGAGCGTGTGCCCGCGTACCTCGTGGGAGCCCTCAGCGGACTTGTCCCAGATCCCGTCGTGCATCTTGCGGTCATGTGCGGGGATGTGGCGCATGAGGAGGATGAGCTCGCCGATGACGAGCTCGACCACGGACCGGGTGTTTGAGTATGGAGCGTTAAACACGGTAATACCGCGCCGTGCGGCCTCGTGAAGCGCGATCTGGTTGGTCCCGATGCAGAAGGCACCGACGGTGAGCAGGTCGGGGGCGTTCTCGAGGACCCGCTCGGTGACATTTGTCTTCGATCGGATTCCGAGCACATTGACTCCGGGCAGCCGAGCGATGAGCTCATCCTCATCGAGGGCACCGGAAAGCGTCTCAACCTCAAATCCTCGGGACTTCAGACGAGAAACGGCGGAGGGGTGGATGTTCTCTAGGAGCAGCGCTTTCAACACCCAGCCGATCCTACCCTCGTCTACGATGTTTCGGAAAGTGAGAGAGAGGACGTGCATGTCCCACGAGATCTACACCCTGGCTGGGGGATGCTTCTGGTGCCTGGATGCGGCGTTGAGCCAGATCCGGGGCGTTGAAGATGTGGAGTGCGGGTATTGCGGTGGAACGGTTGAGCACCCGACCTATCCACAGGTTTGCACTGGGGAAACGGGGCACGCCGAATCTGTTCAGATCCACTTCGACCCGACTGTGCTGAACCCGGATCTGCTGCTGGACATGTTTTTCAGCGTGCACGATCCGACGACCTTGAATCGGCAGGGTGCGGATGTCGGTACACAGTATCGATCCGCAATGTTTCCGCAGAATCCGGCCCAGCGTGCACGGTTCCTCCAGGCCCGGGATCGGGCCGCCGAGCGGTTCTCCGCACCGGTCGTGACCACCATCACCGATGGGCAACGCTTTTTCACGGCTGAGCCTGAACATCAAGACTATTTCCAGAAACATCCAGAGAACCGCTACTGTCAGCTCGTCGTCTCGGCGAAGGCGGCCGGAATCCGGGCTCGATACGCAGACTTTCTGAAATAGGTTTCCGCAGGCGGGCGGTTTCTACAGTACTCCACGGGCGGCGAGGAGCCGCCTTTGAGATCCTCGCTCGCTGGACCAGGCTGTGGGCATCCCATTTCGAGAGAGGATGACCATGACCGAGACGCTGACCATCGCGGGTGTTGTTGCGACCCCGATCCGGGACATTACGACGAGTGAGGGGCTGCGGATCGCCTCGTTCCGGCTCGCCGCGAATCAGCGGCGATTCGATCGCTCCGCTGGCCGATGGATCGATACCGAGACGAACTGGTACACGATCACCGCATTCCGCAGACTGGCGGAACACATTGCGGCGTCGTTCGAGAAGGGACAACGTGTCCTGGTACACGGACGTGTCCGGGTGCGGAGCTGGGAGAATGGGGAACGCACCGGGACAACGGTTGAGATCGAGGCAGAGAGCGCTGGGCACGATCTCCGATGGGGGGATTCGCAGTTTTCCCGTGCTGTGATCGAGCAGCTCGAGTCGGGTGATGCCCCAGCTGTGGCGCCCTCCCCGGAATCTTCCGATGCCGAAGTCGAGATGGAAGACGACGCTCAGAAAGTCGGAGCCGGCTGGCAGGAGAACTGAGTCCGGTCGCGCGCGGTGGGTGCGCTATCGTCGAGGACGTGATCCGGATCCACCGACGCGCGGCCCTGCTGAGCACACTGCTTGCTGTTTTCCTGCTCAGCGGATGTGCCTCCAACGCTGCGACCCCGTCAGCCACCACCGAGTCCTCCCCGGCAGTCTCCACGGCATCTCCCTCTCCGTGGAATCAGCAGGCGGGGGCCGCGGCAAATCGACCATTGATCGACCAGACCTTGCGTCGGCTGTTCCACCGGGACTCGCTTCCCAAGACTGATGCCGTTGTCTCCGCCCTCACCGCGGTGGGAATCCCTCTTTCGGCACTTCAGGTCACTCCGGACCACACGCCCAAGGGCCTTGCCGCGGACATGATCACCGTCGGAGTCCGGGTCGGGAAGGGCTGTGTGCTGGCCCAGTTCAACCCCGATGAGTACACCTCCCGTATCGCCCAGCCGGTCAATGGGGCGTGTCTGGTCGGGGAAACGGCCAAAATCGGCTGAGGTCCCGATCCGATCGCCGAAACGGCCGGCGTCCTGATCCCGTAGACTCCTCCATATGGCCGAATACATTTATCAGATGATCCATGCCCGGAAGGCGCACGGCGACAAGGTCATCCTCGACGACGTCACTCTGGCTTTTCTCCCGGGGGCGAAGATCGGGGTCGTGGGCCCCAACGGTGCCGGTAAATCGAGCGTTCTGAAGATTATGGCGGGCCTTGACACTCCGAGTAACGGTGAGGCCCGTCTCACCCCGGGGTACACCGTGGGCATCCTGCAGCAGGATCCGCCGCTCGACGATGAAAAGACGGTTCTGGAGAACGTGCAGCAGGGGCTCGGTGAGATTAAGGTCTCGCTCGACCGCTACAACCAGATTTCGGAAGAGCTCTCTGACCCAGACATCACCGACTTCGACGCGAAGATCGAGGAGATGGGGCAGTTACAGGAGAAAATTGACGCCGCCAATGCCTGGGATCTCGATTCTCAGCTCGAGCAGGCGATGGATGCGCTGCAGTGCCCGCCCTCCGACGAGATCGTGGGGCATCTTTCCGGTGGAGAGCGTCGGCGCGTTGCCCTCTGCCAACTCCTGCTGCAGAAGCCGGATCTGCTCCTCCTCGATGAGCCCACCAACCATCTGGACGCCGAGAGCGTCCAGTGGCTCGAATCGCATCTCCATACCTATCAGGGCACTGTTCTCGCCGTGACCCACGATCGGTACTTCTTGGACGATGTCGCGGAATGGATCCTCGAACTCGATCGCGGGCATGCCTTTGCCTACGAAGGGAACTATTCCACCTACCTCGAGAAGAAGGCCGCACGGCTTGAGGTCCAGGGTAGGAAAGACGCCAAGCTCCAGAAACGGCTCGAAGACGAACTCGACTGGGTGCGCACCAGCCCGAAAGGCAGACAGGCCAAGTCGAAGGCGCGTCTGGACCGATATGAAGAGATGGCGGCTGAGGCCGAGCGCACCCGGAAGCTCGATTTCGAGGAGATCCAGATTCCACCGGGGCCACGTCTCGGGACCCTGGTGCTTGAGGCCGAGCACATCCGGAAGGGCTTTGGCGAGCGCGTCCTGATCGATGACCTCAGCTTTACACTCCCGCGCAATGGGATCGTCGGTATCATCGGCCCGAACGGGGTCGGCAAAACGACGCTGTTCAAGACCATCGTGGGGCTTGAGCCGATCGATGCCGGGACGCTCAAGGTCGGGGATACCGTCAAGCTTTCGTACGTTGACCAGCGGCGAGCGGGGATCGATCCCGCAAAGACTGTCTGGGAGGTGGTCTCGGATGGTCTCGACTACATCCAGGTGGGGGAGGTTGAAATGCCGAGCCGGGCGTATGTCTCGGCCTTTGGCTTCAAGGGGCCGGATCAGCAGAAACCGGCTGGGGTCCTCTCCGGCGGAGAGCAAAACCGATTGAACCTCGCCCTGACTCTGAAGCAGGGAGGGAACGTACTCCTCCTCGATGAGCCCACGAACGATCTTGATGTTGAGACGCTCTCCAGCCTGGAAAATGCTCTGCTCGCCTTCCCGGGCTGCGCCGTGGTGATCACCCACGACCGCTGGTTCCTGGACAAACTCGCCACCCATATCCTGGCCTACGAGGGAACCGAGGAAGACCCAGCCTCCTGGTACTGGTTCGAGGGCAACTTCCAGGCCTACGAAGCCAATAAGGTTGCACGGCTCGGAGAGGATGCCGCACGCCCCCACCGGGTCACCTACCGCAAGCTCACCCGCGACTGAGCCGTGGGGCGGGGTGCGGCGGCCCCCCGCCCGGAGCTCGTGTCAGCGGGTCTCCGGGATGCGCAGGACGCCCTCCTGCGCACACGTCGCGAGGAGGATGCCGTCCTCGGAATAGAGCGATCCGGCGCTCAGAGAACGTCCCTCCTGCGCACTCGGAGCCCGTTGAACATAGGCGCACCAGGCGTCGACGTGGACGTCTCTGTGGAACCAGATGGCGTGGTCCAGGCTCGCCCGGGTGAGCCCGGGGTGCGCCCAGGCAATACCGTGTCTGCGCATCCCCGGTTCCAGGATCGTGTAGTCGCTCGCATAGGCCAGTGCCGCGCGCTGGAGCGACTGAGATCCGGGGAAAGCTGTCTTCGTGCGCATCCAGACCAGCTGTCGATCCGTCCCGGGACCGCCCTGGGCCTGGAGATACACGCTGTTGGGCCGGTGCCGGGTCTCAAAGGAGCGGTAGCGAACTGCTGCGGCTGATTCGGCGGCTCCGGGCAGGGTCGACGCGGCGAGGGCTTCACTGTCGGAGGGTACATCCTGCGGAGACCCCAGCCTCGGAGGTACCTCCTGATGGTCGACCCCGGAGCTGCGGATCTCGAAACAGACCAGGGATCGGGCGAGGGTCCTGGCACTCTGAGTGGCGGTCACCTGCAGCTGGCTGAACGAGCGTCCGGCGTGCAGCAACTCAACCCGATACCGAACCGGTTCCGTAACGTCCCCGGCCTGGAGAAACATCGTGTGCAGTGAGGAGGGGACACGATCGGGGTCGACACCGTTGATCGCGGCGGCCACCGACTGCCCCAGGATCTGTCCGCCGAAGATTCGGCCCCCGACCATCCATTCTGAGGGAGCCTCGAAGACGCCGGGCCGCTCGGTCGGGGTCAGGGTCAGGAGCGCGCGCAACCGATCGACCGGATCGAGTGCGGCGTCCAGCGGAAGACTATCGGTCATGTGGGGTAGATGCTTCCTGTTCGGGGTCATCGGCGGGGTTCGGATCTGCGGCGTTTCGCATTCCGTCCGCGGCCTGGGTGAAGTAGTTCCAGAGAATACCGTCCAGCACCTCCGGCAGCCGCTGAGCGTCGAGTGCGAACCGCATGCAGGCGAGCCAGTGCTTCTGGGCCGCACGGTCGATGTGATAGGCGATGTGGCGCATCCGGAGCCGGGGAGCGCCCCGTTCCTGGATGTAGTCGGTGGGCCCTCCCCAGTATTGCCGGAGAAAGAGGAAGAGCCGTCGTTCGGCCCCAGCGAGATCGTCTGAGCCGTACATCGGGGCGAGGATTTCATCGGTACGGACACGGCGGTAGAACTCGGCCGCGAGTTCTGCAAAAAACGGATCGCCGCCGACGGCTTCATACACCGTCATCTCAGCCATGTGTCTCCTCCTGTCCGGGATCGTTGTGCCGGTACCGGTGGCCCGCCTGCGAGACATGCCCGGTGACGTTGTACAGGATCTGGTCGGGCGCCAGCGAGACGTGGAAGCGGGAGAGCTGCCGTAGGACCTGCGCGCGCAGCTCCCGGGCGACGTCGAACTGCTGGGACGGCTTCGTCTTCATCGCGAGTCGGATGATCAGGGTATTCCCCTGCATCGCATCGATTCCCCAGAGCTCAGGTTCCCCGATGATCTTCCGCGCCCACTTCGGGTCCCGTCGGAGCTGCCGTGCAGTGGTCTGCATGACCTCTTCGATCGCATCGAAATCGTCGTCAGCGGTGACCGGGAGTTCCAGGATGGCCCTGCCCCAGCCCTGGGACATGTTCCCAACCTTGAGAATTTCCCCGTTGCGCACGTACCAGAGTGTGCCATCGGACGACCGGACGCTGGTTACCCGCAGCCCGACCGACTCGACCACACCGGAGACCGTTCCGAGGTCGACGATGTCCCCCACTCCCAACTGGTCCTCGAAGACCATGAAGAGCCCGGTGAGGAAGTCTTTGACCAGGCTCTGCGCCCCGAAGCCGAGGGCAGCGCCGAGGACCCCGGCACTGGCCACCAGGGGAGTCACATTGACCTGCAGCTTTCCGAGGATGAGCAGAGCGGCAATGACCACCAGAGTCCAGGTGATGATGTTGGACAGCACCGAGGCAATGGTCCGGGTCCGTTGGACGACCCGGGCCTCGGCCAGGGGCGACGTCAGCAGCTGAGTGGTCTGAGTGACGTTCGTCTTGCCCTTGACCCCGCGCACAATGCGATCGGTGATCTTGTGGACGGAGTTCAGCAGGATCCAGCGGACCAGCAGGGTAATCCCCACGATGAACACGATGCTCACAACGAGTGGCCACCCGTTGCGCCACCAGTCGTTGATTCCCTGCACAATGGTGTTCCAGACCGTGGCCCACCAACCCTGTTGGGCTGTCATCGGCGGTCCGCGCGCTGCACCCGGAGAGCCCGCTGGAGTGCGTCCGCCTCTTCCAAGAGCAGCCGTCTGAGTGCTGGATGCGCCTCGGGGTGGGTTCCGAGCCAGCGCTCGGTGGCCATGGTCAGCGTCTCGTTTGCCAGTACCCGCGGATATGCCGCGCCGATGATCTCCTCGATGATGTGGTAGCTGCGCGTGTTCCAGAGCTCCTCGATATGTGCGAAGAAGAGAGCGGTGAGTGGCTCCAAAAGGTCGGTGTCGACGACTTGCTGAAGTCCCGCCCCCATGGCCCGGACCTGTGAGTTGGTCAGGGAGGGGTCGGTGAGGAGTCTCCCGGCAAGTGCATATTTTGCGTCACGATCGGGGAGCGCTGCCCGGGCCCGGGCAGCCGCGAGCTCCCCTGAGGCGGTGTGGTCGGCCTCAAGTGCGGCGGAGAGATCCTGCTCAGTGGCCACTCCCAGTGCGCTGAGCGCGGCGAGCAGCTCCCAATCCAGATCTGTATCGATCTCCAGCCCGGGCAGGGAGTCTGCTCCTGATCTGAGTGCGACGAGCTGTTGCGCCTGTGCCGGGGTCTGCGCGGATGCGGCGAAGGCTCGAACAAACTGGAACTGCTGATCCGAACCGGCCGGTGCCCGTGTCGCGGCCTCCCAGAGGGAGTCGGCGGCCCGCTCCCGGCGCGCGGCACGCTGTTCTGGTGCGGAGAAACTGTTCAGGGCCCGCTGCAGAGTCCCCAGGACGGTGCGGAGCGTTGTGGACTGATTCTCTGCGGAAAGATGCGTCAGCACCGTGTCGATGTAGTCGGCGACGGGGAGCTCCGCGTCTCTGGTCATGTCCCACAAGGACCCCCAGACGACTGCGCGGGCCAGTGGATCCTCCAGGGTCCCCAGGCTGCGGCGCAGTGTGCGGAGAGTTTCGGGGTCGAACCGTATCTTCGCGTAGGCGGTATCGGTGTCGTTCAGGAGCAGTGCGGCCGGTCGTTGCGTCCCCTGCAGCTCGATGAGCTGCAGGTCGGAATCCGGGATGTCGAATTCGAGCCGGCGGCTGAGGCGCAGTGCACCGTGCTCCAGTTCATAGAGCCCCAGCGTCACATGATGGGGGCGGAGCGTCGGATGGAGGCCGGGGGCTGTCTGCTGGATGCGCACCATTGCGAGCGTGTCATCGTCTGATGTGGGGGCCTCGAGTGTCAGCGTGTTGACACCGGCGGACTCCAGCCAGAGGCGTGACCACTCCCGGAGGTCTCGTCCACTTGCGTGCTCGAGCTCGTCGAGAAGGTCGTTCAATGCGGTGTTGCCATGCGCATGCGTAGTGAAATAGCGATGCGCCCCGGCAAAGAAGGCATCTCGTCCCACATATGCCACCAGGGACTTTAGGACCGAGGCCCCCTTCGCGTAGGTGATCCCGTCGAAGTTGACTTCTGTGGCCTTGAGGTCGGGGATATCCGCGACAATCGGATGGGTGCTCGGGAGCTGATCCTGTGCATATGCCCAGGTCTTCTCCGAGGAGGCGAAGGTGGCCCAGGCATCCGCCCATTCCGTGGCCTCAGCGGTCGCGAGCGTTGACATGAACTCGGCGAAGGATTCGTTGAGCCACAGATCGTTCCACCACCGCATGGTGACGAGGTCCCCGAACCACATATGGGCCAGCTCGTGGAGGATGGTGACCACCCGGCGCTCGCGGACGGCGTCGGTCACCTTCGAGCGGAACACATAGGTCTCGGTGAAGGTAATTGCTCCGGCGTTCTCCATGGCGCCCGCATTGAAATCGGGAACGAAGATCTGGTCGTATTTTTCGAAGGGGTAGGGGACGTCCCACGCCCGTTCGTAAAAGGCGAAGCCCTTTCGCGTGATGTCGAAGATCTCTTCTGGATCAAAAAAGCGATCCAGAGAGGCACGACAATAGGCTCCGAGCGGAATGGTCCGTCCGTCCACGCTCGTGAGCTCGGAGCGATGCTCCGCATAGGGTCCCGCGATGAGAGCGGTGACGTAGGTCGACAGCCGCTGCGTGGGCGGGAAATCCCATCGTGCGGTGTGTACGGCAACCGGGGTCGGGCTCGGGGTCGGGGCGTTCGAAAGTACCACCCAGGTGTCTGGAGCCGTCACATGGAAGGTGAAGGTGGCCTTGAGGTCGGGCTGATCGAAGCAGGCGTACATGCGCTGTGCATCGGGAACCTCGAACTGTGAGTAGAGGTAGGTGGCACCGTCGACCGGGTCTACGAACCGATGGAGTCCCTCGCCTGTCGTGGAGTACCTGGCTCGGGCCGACACGGTGACGGTGTTGTGCTCCTGGAGATTCTGGAGCTGGATTCGCCGCCCGTCGGAGACTTCCCTGGGGTCCAGTTGCACCCCGTTGAGTATCAGTGAGGAGATCTCATCGGTCACGGCATCGAGAAACGTTGAGGAGCCGGATCGTGCGTCGAAGTGAATGGTTGTCACCGATCCGAAGAGCGTTGGTCCGGTCGTGAGATCCAGGTGGACGTCGTAGTCCTCGACGGTGAGGAGCTCTGCCCGCGCCTGGGCCTCGTCCTGGGTCAGATTGAGATCTGCCACGATGTCTTCCTTTCCCAACATGGGTGATACTGCGCTCAGTCTACTGAGCAGTCCGATCCGTCCATCCGCGTACACTAGAATGCATGCCGAAACCAGTTGTGCATATTGGAACTGATCACGCCGGTCTCGATCTGAGCCACTCGCTCATTGAGACCCTGCGGGGAGCGGGGTACACCGTCGTCGACCATGGGCCGCAGTCATACGATCCTGTGGATGACTATCCCGCCTTCTGCATCGCGACAGGGGAGGCCGTGGCAGCGGATCTTGCGAATAATGTGGCCGCCCTCGGCATCGTGATCGGCGGATCCGGAAACGGCGAGCAGATCTCTGCGAACAAAGTACCCGGCATCCGGGCGGCGCTGGTGTGGAACCACGAGACGGCGCTGCTCGCCAGACAGCATAACGATGCGAATGTCGTGGCGGTGGGGGCCCGGCAGCACTCCGTTCAGGAGGCGACCGAGCTCGTCCGCGCATTCCTGGAGGAGCCCTTCAGCGGAGCGGAACGGCATCGCCGCCGGATCGCGCAGATCTCGGCGTACGAGGCGCGCCGCTCCAGCTGAAGCGTACCGACCTGGCGAAATCAGGCCGGGAGGATGTGCGAGGCAAGGAACCAGCGGTCCTTGCGGAGGCCCTTCTCAATGCCGATCACGATGTCCTGACTGGAGAGATCGGAGTCGTCGAGTCCGTCGATGGCCGCATCCACCACGGAGAGGGCAATGTCGATCCCCGCCACGATGCGCTTGATCGTCTCTGTGGAGCTCTGAAACCCGGGCTCGAGCGTGGGCTGTCCCGTACGGTCGGCGACGGTCTCGATTCGTCCGTCGAGCGGGAGTCCCAGGGCGATGATGCGCTCGGCCGCCTCATCCGCCCACGCTCGGCAGTGGTCGATGAGCGTGTCCAGGTATTCGTGCACGCCGACAAAGTTCTCTCCACGGACGTGCCAGTGGGCCTGCTTGCCGTTGACACTGAGCGCGGTGAGCTCCACGACCACCGGTTCCAGGTACTTCTGCACGTCTGACGCCTCCGCGGCAACGGTGCCCGTCTGCGTGGGTGCAAAATCTGTCTTTGCCATTTTGTGTCCCCTTTCACCTGTGCCCGGCCGTGCCGGGCCTTTCCCTCTACGGTAGAGGAGTTCTCCGACCGAATCGAATTGTCAGGAAGTCTTCAGACTCTTAACATTCTCTCTTCAGGTCCAGTCCTCATGATGGAGATGTGCCGCAAGGCACGTGTTGGATACCTTCTCTGATGTTGGCCCCGGCTCGGTAGCTCCTGAGCCGGGGCCATTTCCGTTAAGGAGCTCTGTCCGTTCGAGACCAGAGGCCGAGATGAGCGTGTCCGGGGAACAGAACAGACGAGACCAGGCGGGGGCCTATCGTCCAACGAGTGGTGCACCTGGGACAGCGAATGGAGCGGCTGACGGGAATCGAACCCGCGTAACCAGATTGGAAATCTGGGGCTCTACCATTGAGTTACAGCCGCGTGTGACCGATGTACGGTGAACACGAGAGAATATACTACCGGTTCTGGGCTACACTTGCACGGGTCGTTCCATCACTGCTTTGCCGCATGGCGGCGTCCGCAGACGGTGCGAGTGTCCGGGATGTAGCTCAGCTTGGTAGAGCACTCGCTTTGGGAGCGAGGGGTCGCAGGTTCAAATCCTGTCATCCCGACGAGTTCGC
>JAKVJE010000032.1 GCA_022487185.1 Microbacteriaceae bacterium | reverse complement strand
CGGGGGCTCGCGGTGGATCGACCAGTGATCGTCAGGGGCGAAGGTCTCACCAGGCTTGCCGTTGAGCAGATCCCCGGTCACGTCGAAGACGTGCCCCAGGGTGGCCTGCCCGACCGGCACCTTGATTGGGGACCCGGTGTCCTCGACCTGCTGACCGCGGACGAGGCCATCGGTCGGCTTCAGTGAAATGGTGCGCACCACGTCGTCGCCCAGGTGCTGGGCCACCTCCAGCGTGATATCCATCGGCTGGCCCATCGCATCCACCGTGGTATGCAGAGCCTGGTTGATCGGGGGGATCCCGTCGCTCGGGAACTCGACATCGACAACCGGGCCCTTCACACTCACGATCCGGCCGGTCGAAGCGACCTTCTCAGACGGGTCGGTCTTGGCGATCGTCGTCATTGGTTCTCTCTTCTCTTCGTGGTTGTCTGATCAGTGTTTCGTCACGGTCAGGGCATCGGCTCCGCCGACGATCTCAGTGATCTGCTGCGTAATTTCGGTCTGCCGGGCAGAGTTCATCAACCTGGTGTAGTTGTACACCTGTTTGTCGGCGTTCTCGCTCGCGGAGTGCATGGCGGTCTGGGTGGCCGCATGCTTGGCCGCCGCCGAGTCCAGCAGGGCCGAGTACAGCTCGGACCCGATGTACCGGGGCAGGAGCGCATCCAGCACAGTCGCCGGATCCGGCTCGAACTCATACAGGGGAAGATCGTGGTGCTGCTCATCCGGATGGGCGTCGACGACCTGCAGCGGGAACAGCCGCAGCACAGTGGGCTGCTGCAGGATCATCGAGACGAACTTGGTGTACACCACATGGATCTCATCGACACCGCCGTGGTCACCGCCCCGGAGGAAGGCCTCCTGGAGTACCTGGGCGATCTCATGGGCGTGGGCGGCGGTGGGATGATCCGTCCAGCCCGTCCACGACCGCACCACGGGCAGGTGGCGGAACGTGTAGAGCCCCACGATCTTGCGGCCCACCAGGTAGAAGTCGACCTCTTTGCCCTGCGACCGGAGCAGGCTCGCCAGCCGGTCGGAGGTCTTCGCGATGTTTGCGGCGAAAGCTCCGGCCAGGCCGCGATCCGATGAGATCACGACGATGGCGGCACGCTTGACCTCGCGCGCACCCGATTCGACGAGCGGATGGTGGATGGTGGCCGTGCGCGAGGCGACCGCGCCCACGGCACGGGTAATCGCCTCCGCGTAGGGACGAGCAGCCTCCGCAGCCTCACGCGCCTTCTGGATGCGCGATGCGGAGATCAACTCCATGGCACGGGTGATCTTCTTCGTGGACTCGGCGGAATGAATCTTCTGCCGGTACACACGCAGTTGGGCTCCCATGTTCCTCCTCCTTCCTTTCCGTCTTCGGCCGGGGCCGGAGACCGCCGGGCTACTTGGCCGGGCGTGTCACCTTGGCCTGGTCGATCTCCGCCGCGGGCAGCGGGGCGTCGTCGGCCTTGACCGGCTCCGCGGGGGTGCTGTCTGTGGGGACGAACTGGTGCTTGAAGGTGTCGACCGCGGTCTCCATCTCGTGCAGCGTGGAATCCTCCAGCGTGCCCGATTCGCGCAGCTCCTCGAGGACCTTCGTGTTTCCACGGACGTACTCCAGCATCTCGGCCTCGAAGCGAAGCACGTCGGACACCGGGACATCGTCCAGCTTGCCGTTGGTGCCGGCCCAGATCGAGACCACCTGCTCCTCCACCGGGTACGGCTTGTACTGCGGCTGCTTGAGGAGCTCCATCAGCCGGGCGCCGCGATCGAGCTGGCGACGGCTGGCGGCATCCAGATCGGAGGCGAACATCGCGAACGACTCCAGGTCTCGGTAGCTGGCCAGGGTCAGTTTCAGAGTTCCGGACACCTTCTTGATGTGCTTGAGCTGGGCGTCACCACCGACACGGGACACCGAGATGCCCACGTCGATGGCGGGCCGCTGGTCGGCGTTGAACAGATCGGACTGCAAGAAGATCTGCCCGTCGGTGATCGAAATCACGTTGGTCGGGATGAACGCTGAGACGTCGTTCGCCTTCGTCTCGATGATCGGCAAGCCGGTCATCGAGCCGCTCCCCATATCGGCGGAGAGCTTTGCACAGCGCTCCAGCAGACGGGAGTGAAGGTAGAAGACGTCACCCGGGTAGGCCTCGCGCCCCGGCGGCCGACGCAGCAGCAGTGAAATCGCCCGGTACGCCTCGGCCTGTTTGGAGAGGTCGTCGAAGACGATGAGCACATGCTTGCCGTTGTACATCCAGTGCTGGCCGATGGCCGAGCCGGTGTACGGGGCGATGTACTTGAACCCGGCGGGGTCAGATGCGGGGGCCGCCACGATCGTGGTGTACTCCATGGCGCCATGGGCTTCAAGGGCGCCCTTCACGGCGGCGATGGTCGAACCCTTCTGCCCGATGGCCACGTAGATGCAGCGCACCTGCTTCTCGGGGTCGCCAGACTCCCAGTTGGAGCGCTGGTTGATGATCGTGTCGAGGGCGAGTGCGGTCTTCCCCGTCTGGCGGTCGCCGATGATCAGCTGCCGCTGCCCGCGGCCGATCGGAATCATGGCATCCACTGCCTTGATGCCGGTCTGCAGCGGCTCGTTGACCGACTGACGCTGCATCACATTCGGGGCCTGCATCTCGAGGGCCCGACGGCCCTCCGACTGGATGTCGCCCATGCCGTCGATGGGGGCGCCCAAAGGATCGACCACACGCCCCAGGTACCCGTCGCCCACCGGCACGGACAGCACCTCACCCGTGCGGTGAACTTCCTGACCCTCGGCGATGGCGTCGAACTCTCCGAGTACGACGATGCCGACCTCATCCTCTTCGAGGTTCTGGGCGAGCCCGAGAACACCGTTCTCGAACCGCACCAGCTCGTTGGCCATCACATTGGGCAGCCCATCGGCGTGCACAATACCGTCGCCGGCGCTGGTGACGTAGCCGACCTCGGAAGCAGCCGACCCGGTCGGCCGGTAGGAGGCAGCGAAATCCTGCAGCGCTCTCCGGATCTCGTCCGGGCTGATGTTCACTTCTGCCATTGTGTTCCTTTTGCTCTCAGTGACCGGCGGTCACCATTGTTCACAATCATGATGTTCGACAGGTCCTCAGGCGTGAGCCAGGGCATGTCGCAATCCTTCCAGTCTCGCCGAAATGCTGGCATCGATCAGCTCGGCGCCGATCTGCACCCGGGCGCCGCCCACGAGGGCGGGATCGACCCGGCCGTCGATGGCGACCGGCCCGCCGGCCCGCTGTTCCAACCGCGTCATCAGCTGTTTCCGCTGGGTGGCATCGAGCGGGCGGGCGCTGGTCACGCGGGCGACCGTCCGCCCGGCGCTCTCGGCCACGATCTCGCCGAACCTGCGCAGGAGCCGCGAAACACGGGCCCCGCGGGTGGACCCCACGGCGAAGGCCACGAGCTCCTCGGTCTCGGGAAGGACCTGGCCGCCCAGAAGATCGTGGGCGAACTTCGCCGCCCGCCCTCGATCGGTGTCGGGCCGGACCAGCCCCAGCTGCAGTTCCGCGCTGGAGGCGAAGACCTCAGCGACGGCGAAGAGCTCGTCTTGAAGTCGGTCCCGGTTCCCCGAGGCCCCGGCCGCCAAGGCGAACGCGCGCATGCCCAGTTCCTGCAGCGCCTCCGGGAGATCCCGTGAAGCAGACCAGGTCAGCCGCACCGTGTCGGCCAGGAAATCGGTCACCCCCGGCTCGGCTTTGCCGTCGAACAGGGCGTGAATGAGCTGGGCCCGCCGCTCCGGCTGCAGGGCCGGGTCGGAAAGCGTCACGCGGAGCTTCCGAACCGAGCCAATCGTCGCTGCTCCCTCCAGAAGCTGGAGGGCAGCGTCCCGTCGGGCGAGGTCCGGGGTCTCCCGGAGCTTCTCCCGCAAGGTCTGCAGCGACTGTGTGGTGGCGCTTCCCATGTCTACCGCGCCGCCCCTTCTGGAGCCGCCGCATCGGCCTTCCCCAGCTGGTCGATGAACCGGTCCACGACGGCTTTCGCCTGGGCGTCATCGCCGAGCGAGACCCCGACAATCTGGGAGGCCAGGTCTACGGCCAGCACCCCGACCTCGCCCTTTAGCTCCCGGAATGCCGCAGCACGGTCGGTCTCGGTCTGCGCTGTGGCCTGAGCCACGATGCGCTCGCCCTCCCGCTTCGCCTTCGCGGTGATCTCGGCCGCGATCTTCTCGGCGTCCTCCCGGGCGCGAGCACGGATCTGGTTCGCCTCCGCGCGGGCATCGGCGAGCTGAGCATTGTAGGACTCAAGCGCATTCGCCGCCTCCGCCTGCGCGGCCTCGGCCTTCTGAATACCGCCCGCAATCTTCTCGGATCGCTCATCGAGCATGGTCTGGATGCGCGGGAGCGCATACTTCCAGAACACACCGAGCACGACCACGAAGCAGACCGTACCCCAGATGAGATCCGGAACCGAGGGAAGCAACGGGTTGTGCGACTCGGAAGCAGCCGTCACGGCAGCGAATGTGAGCATCAGCGATCAGCCTCCTTACTCAGGATGCCGGGAAGATGAAGGGGATCGCGATACCGATCAGAGCGAACTGCTCACAGAAGGCGATACCAATCCACATGAGGCCCTGCAGACGGCCGGCCATCTCGGGCTGACGGGCAATGGACTCGATGGTCTTGCCGACCACCACGCCGATGCCGGCACCCGAGCCGATGGCCGCGAGGCCGTAGTTCAACGTGACCATGTTGCCGACGGTTGCGGCGAGAATCGAAGTGTCCACGGATGGATCCTTTCCTTCGTGGCCCGGTGGGTACCGGGCCGGTTATTAGTTCGCGTCCCCCAACGACATGGCGATGTAGTTGGCGGTGAGAAGCGTGAAGATATAGGCCTGGAGCACGATCTCCAGAAGTTCGAACAGGGTGAAGATCAACCCGAAGGCGAGCATCCCGACGCCCAGCGACTTCCAGAGCATCGGCATCTCGAACAGGAAGAACGAGGTGGCGCCGAAGCAGAGCGCCAGCAGCAGGTGCCCCACGAACATGTTCATGGTGAGTCGCAGTGCCAGGGTGAGCGGCCGGAAGACGAAGGTCGAGATGAGCTCAACCGGCGCAATGAGGATGTACAGCGGCCAGGGCACGCCCTTCGGGAAGAGCTCGTGCACGAAGAACCGCCATCCGCCGTCGTCCTTGATCCCGACGTAGATGAAGGTGGCCCAGGAGATGATCCCCAGGACGAGCGGCACGCCGATCAAAGAGGTCGACGGCATCAGGAACGGCGGCACGACCTCAGTGAGGTTCATGATGATGATCGAGAAGAACATCGCCATCAGCAGCGGAGCGAACCGACGCCCCTGCCGCTCGCCGAGCGGCTGATCGACCACGTTCTTGCGGACGAAGTCGTAGGAGAACTCCACGACTCCCTGCCACCGAGTGGGGACCACCCGCATGCGACGCACCCCGAGCCAAACCAGGAGGAGCAGCAGCGCGATGCTGATCACGCGGATGAGCAGGATGCGGTTGAGCGCGAAGGGCGTGCCTGCGAAGAGGATGTCCGCGGGATAGAACTCGTCGATTGTCGGCGGGACGAACGTTGCGGTATGGGCCACCGCCTGCGCGCCGAACATCAAAGACCCGATCACCGCATCTCTTTTCTCTCGATCACCTGTGCAGCTCTCATCGAGAATAGCCGAGCCGCGACCCGGAGGCCGCTCGCACAATGGTGAAGACTATATCAATCATCGTAAAGTGCAAAAATTACGCGCGGATGTCATGGTCCGGACCCTGGTCCGGCCGGGCAGGATCCGAGGTCCCCTCCCCCGCATCCGCAGCGTCCCCCGCATCGGTGTGCTCGGGGGCCGGGGCGGCCTCCGGCTCGGACGGCTCTTCGAAGATCGGCAGTCTGGCGCGCATGAACACCATCCAGTCGCTCAGCACCGTGCCGAGCGAGACCGCCACCAGGGCGAAGAAGAACACCCGGCCATCGAGGAACGGCGCCCGCCGCAGCGCGATCAGGGCCACGATGAAGACCAGCATCTTCACGACCCAGCCCCCGGCAACCAGCCCCATCGAGCCGGTGATGCCGAACCGCCGCCCCCACAGCACGCTGACGGTGGTGATGCCGAAGAAGACCAGGCCGAGCAGAGCCCCCAGTATCGCGCCGAAGACCCCGGGGCCGCCCGCCACGATGCCGCCAATCACGCCGCCCACCACGGCCACCGCCGCACTCACCAGCAGGGAGGCGACCAGCGCCCGTTTCAGTACCTGAGAAAGATTCATCCCGGGCAGTCTAGCGTCCCGGCCGGATGTTCCGGAGCCGCCCCCGGGCGGCCTCGTGCTGCCGTCGCCGGACCGCCATCGTCTCCTCCGAGGGGATCTGCGGCAGCCGGGGCCAGCGCTGCTGGAGCCGCGGCCAGTAGGTGAGCACCCCGCAGGCGAACGCCCCCAGCACAAAGCCCAGCACCACCCATCCCAGCGGCAGCAGCATCGAGAGCAGGCAGGCCAGGGAAATGATGAACGTCCACGCGTAGAACACGGCGATGGCGGAAAACACGTTGTGTCCCATGTCGAGCAGCCGGTGATGCAGATGCTTCCGGTCGGCCGCAAAGGGACTCTTCCCGGCTCGCAGCCGCCGGGTGACGGCCATCGTGAAATCGATGAGCGGAATCGTGAGCACCAGGATGGGCAGCAGCAGCGGGAACCAGGCCGCACGGTCGTAGGTGACCAGATCCGGATCCATCTGCCCAGTCACCGACACTGCGCCGACGCCCATCAGCATTCCCAGCAGCAGAGCCCCGGAGTCCCCCATGAAGATCCGCGCGGGATGCCAGTTCATCGGCAGGAACCCGAGGCACGCCCCCACGATCGCCACCATCAGGAGAGAGGCGAGGTTGAAGTAGTCCGTCGGGGAGGTGCGGGTCACCAGCAGGTAGGTGTACAGGAAGAAGATGCCCGAGGCGATGAGAACCACCCCGGTGACGAGGCCGTCCAGCCCGTCGATGAAATTCACCGCGTTCATGATGAGCACGATGAAGAGCACCGTGATCACCAGAGAGCCCCCGCCGGAGCCGATCAGCACCCCGCCGATGGGCAGCGAAACGATCTGGAACCCCTGCCAGGCGAGGATGCCCGCCGCCAGGAGCTGGCCGGCCAGCTTCGTGTACCACTCGAGGTCCCACAGGTCGTCGGCCACCCCCATGGTGACGATGAGCAGGGCCGCGACGACCAGGGCCAGGAACGGCCCCGGGTGGTCGAACACGAGTCGGAACCAGTGGATGCGGCTCGCCACGAGCATGCTGACCACGATGCCCAGGAAGATCGCGATACCCCCGAGTCTCGGAGTGGGGCGGGTGTGGACGTCCCGCGCCCGGATCGCCGGGTAGAGCTTGAAATGGAGGCTGAACTTCCACACGATCACGGTGAACACGAATGTGCAGATCGCCGTGATCGCGGTGACGATCAGGTAGCCGCGCACTAGCGGGCCGCGCCTTCCGCGACCTCCAGGACCCGGGCATCCGGAATCGCTCCGTGCCGGATGAAGCGGATGTTCCCATCCGCACCCTCCGCGACGATCGTCGAAGCGGTTCCCCCGGGGGTGGGCCCGCCGTCCAGGTAGACCGCCACCGAGTCGCCCAGCATCCGCTGTGCCGCTGCGGCGTCGCACGCCGAGGGCTGCCCGTGCAGATTCGCCGACGACACCGCCAGCGGCCCCGTGCGGCGCAGCAGCTCCCGCGCCACCTCGTCAGCCGGGACCCGGAGGGCCACCGTGCCGTGGGTCTCCCCCAGGTGCCAGCCGAGGTCGGCCGCGGGGAGCACCAGCGTCAGCCCGCCCGGCCACAGGGTGTCGGCCAGGCGCTGAAAGGCGGGCGGCACTGAGGTCACCAGCGCCCCCAGCTGCTCCGCATCGGAGATCAGCACCGGCGGAGGGGTCGCCGCGGTGCGCCCCTTCGCGTCGAGGAGGGCCTGCACCGCCGCAGCGGAGGCGGGGTCGGCCGCCACACCGTAGACCGTGTCCGTGGGGAGCACGGCGAGCTCCCCAGATTCGAGGGCAGCAGCGGCCGCGGCAATGCCCTCGGCGCGGCTTCGAGGATCCCCACAGTCAAACCGGGTCACGCGGGCACCTCACTTCTTGTCGCGGTCATTGTATCGACCGGGACATGGGAGGCTGCGGTGAAGCGGTCACGCCCCGTCAGATCCGGATGCGTCAGGGCGGATGAGAGACCCGCCTCCGCGCAGAGAGCCCGAACCCGCTCCCCCTGGTCTTCGGTGTGCTCGCAGAGGAGCACGCCAAGCGGGGTGAGGACGGCGGAGCCGGCGGAGATGACTTCCCGGATCACGTCCAGGCCGTCGGGACCCCCGAAAAGTGCCCCGGTCGGGTCGAAGTCGCGGACCTCCGGGTCCAGCGGGGTCTCCTCGTCCGGCAGATATGGGGGATTCGAGACCACCACGTCCGCCCCCGCCCCGGCCAGAGCGGGGAGATCCGCCGCCGCGGCCCGGTGCAGGGTGACGTGGGCGTCCGGGAACCGGCGCAGGTTGTGCGCGGCCCAGGTGTAGGCGATCGCATCCGGCTCCAGGGCCGTCACCCGGGCCTGGGGCAGGGCCGTGGCCACCGCCAGAGCGATGGCGCCGCTGCCCGTGCCGACATCCACCACATGCGGGTGCTCGAAGCGCTCGGCCGCGCGAATAGCGGCCTGAGCCAACAGCTCGGTCTCCGGGCGCGGGATGAGCACGCCCGGGCCGACCTCCAGGGTCAGGGACAGGAACGGCGCGACCCCGGTCAGATACTGCAGGGGGATGCGCCGGGCCCGCCGCTCAGCGAGGGCGCGCACCGCGGCCACCACCTCGTCGGAGACCGGGTCGCTCACCGCCGCCCACAGACGGACCCTCGAGCGTGGGGCACCTGAGGCATGGGCGGCGAGCTGCTCCGCATCTGCGCGCGGCGAAGGAACCCCCGCGGTCATCAGCTGCTCGGTAATCTCACGCAAAAGCTGACGCCAGCTCACTGTTCTGCTCCCAGCTGCTGAGACATACGACGCTCCTCATCGGCTGTGACCGAAGAGTCGATGACCGCATCAAGGTGCCCATCGAGTACCTGATCGAGGTTATAGGCCTTGTATCCGGTGCGGTGGTCAGTAATGCGGTTCTCAGGGTAGTTGTAGGTGCGGATGCGCTCCGAACGGTCCATGGTGTGGATCTGACTGTGCCGGGCCTCGCTGGCCTCGGCCTCCCGCTGCTCCTCCTGCATGGCAAGCAGGCGGGCCCGGAGTACCCGCATCCCAGCCTCCCGGTTTTGGATCTGCGACTTCTCGTTCTGCATCGAGACCACGATGCCGGTGGGCAGGTGCGTGATGCGCACCGCCGAGTCGGTGGTGTTCACCGATTGGCCGCCGGGGCCTGACGACCGGAAGACATCGATGCGCAGATCGTTGGGGCTGATCTCGATCTCATCGGGCTCGTCGACCTCCGGGAAGACGAGCACACCGGTGGTCGAGGTGTGCACCCGCCCCTGGCTTTCGGTGACGGGAACCCGCTGCACCCGGTGCACGCCGCCTTCGTATTTGAGCCGCGCCCATACCCCATGGGAGGGGTCGGACGACGAGCCTTTGATGGCGACCGAGACATCCTTGAACCCGCCCAGCTCCGATTCGGTGCTGTCCAGGAGCTCCACCTTCCACCCGCGGGCCTCCGCATACCGGGTGTACATGCGCAGGAGGTCTGCGGCGAAGAGCGCGGATTCCTCCCCGCCCTCCCCGCCCTTGATCTCCATAATCACGTCGCGGCCATCGTTCGGGTCGCGCGGCACGAGCAGCCGATGCAGATGTTCCTCGGCGGCCGCCCGGGCGGCTTCCAGGGCGGGAACCTCGGCCGCGAAGTCGGGGTCCTCTCTGGCGAGCTCCTTGGCCGCGTCGAGGTCGTCCCCGGCCTGCATCCAGGCCGCATGGGCCTTGACGATCGCGTCGAGCTCGGCGTAGCGGCGGTTGAGCCGCTTCGCCCGTCCCGGGTTTGCGAAGACATCCGGATCCGAGAGCTGGGTCTGGAGCTGGGCATGCTCCTCCAGGAGCCCGCTGATAGCTTCAAACATGTCTGCGCAACCGCCCGACTACTTGTCGCCCTTCGCGCCCAGGGGGGACGCGGACTGCTGGATGCGCATCAGGAATTCGACGTTGGACTTGGTCTCCTTCATGCCGGCCATCACGGTCTCGAGCGCCTGCTGCGGCTCGACCCCGGCGAGGGCCCGGCGGAGCTTCCACATGACCTTGATCTCGTCGCGGCCGACGATGAGCTCCTCGCGGCGGGTGCCGGAGGCGTTCACGTCGACGGCCGGGAAGATGCGTTTGTCGGCCAGCTGGCGAGACAGACGCAGCTCCATGTTGCCGGTGCCCTTGAACTCCTCGAAGATGACCTCATCCATCTTGGAGCCGGTCTCGACCAGAGCCGAGGCGAGGATGGTGAGTGAGCCGCCGTTCTCGATGTTCCGGGCCGCGCCGAAGAAGCGCTTCGGCGGGTAGAGTGCCGACGCATCCACGCCACCGGACAGGATGCGCCCGGAGGCCGGGGTGGCCAGGTTGTAGGCACGCCCGAGACGGGTCATGGAGTCGAGGAGTACCACCACGTCGTTGCCCAGCTCCACGAGACGCTTGGCCCGCTCGATGGCGAGCTCGGCGACGGTGGTGTGATCGCTCGGCGGCCGGTCGAACGTCGAGGCGATGACCTCGCCGCGCACGGTGCGCTGCATGTCGGTGACTTCCTCGGGGCGCTCATCCACCAGCACCACCATGATGTGCACCTCGGGGTTGTTCACCGCGATCGCATTCGCGATGTGCTGCAGGATGATCGTCTTTCCGGCCTTCGGCGGCGACACGATGAGCCCGCGCTGCCCCTTCCCGATCGGCGACACCAGGTCGATGATCCGGCCGGTCACCTTGGTGGGCTCGGTTTCGAGACGCAGGCGCTCCTGCGGGTAGAGCGGAGTGAGCTTGCCGAATTCGACCCGCGATTTCGCCTCTTCAGGGGTCTGGCCGTTGACCGTGTCGAGTTTCACCAGCGCGTTGTACTTCTGGCGATTGCCGCGCTGCTGCTCCTGCTGATTGGGGTCGCGGATGGCCCCCACCACCGCGTCTCCCTTGCGCAGCCCGTACCGCTTGACCTGGCCGAGCGAGACGTAGACGTCGCTCGGGCCCGGCAGGTACCCGGAGGTGCGCACGAACGCATAGTTGTCGAGGATGTCGAGGACGCCGGCGACGGGGATCAGCACGTCGTCGGGGCGCACCTCTGGCTCCTCATCGCGGTGGTGCCGATCGCGGTCCCGGTCACGATCCCGGTTCCGGTTGCGGTTCCGGTTGCGGTTCCGACGGGAGGAGCGATCCCCGTGATCGTGGTCTCCGTGCTCCCGGTCGCGGTCACGGTCACGGTCGGAGGAATTCTCGGAGTTCTCCTGCGCGGCATCGGCGGTGGCAGCCTCGGTGTCGTGCTTAGTCTCCTGCTGCCCCTGGGCCCCGGCGCCCTGCTGGGCCGCCGACCCCTCGGTGCTCTGTTCGCGCTGCTCGCGGGATTCCCCGCCGCGGCGACCGCGACGGGAGCGGCGGCGTCCACGGCGCTCCTCCCCGTCCTCGCCCTCGGTGCGGGGCGCATCCCCGTCCTGCTGCTGATGATCGGAGCCCGTCTGGGCCGGCTCGGCCGCTGCAGCCGGGGCCTCGGTCAGGGCGGCCGGGTGATCGGTGCCACGGGTGGTGACGTCGTCGGCCGTCTCACCGGAGGGCAGCGAGGCCCGGCGACTCCGAGCGGCCGGCTCCGCCGTGCGGCGGTGCGAGGCGATGGCCTCGACAAGCTCGCCCTTGCGGAGTTTGGAGGCTCCCTTGACGCCCAGAGCCTGGGCGATGGCCTGCAGCTCGGCGACTTTCTTGGAGCTGAGACCTGCAGTTTCGGTTGCCGTTGTGGATGTGTCAGACACAGGGCAGTCCTCTCGCCTTGACGTCTACCGTCAAGGGGTATTGACCGAACCGCGAATGATGGGCGGTTCGAGTGGTACGCAATCGCGTTGATGGATGCGTCTGAGAACCGGCGATGCCGTTGCTCTCAAAGACGTGGTTCTACTGTAGCACCCCCCGCGCGAACCGCGGGGAAGAGGGTGCGCCAGTGCGCGTCGAGGGTGCGGGAGAGCACTCCCCGGAGGGTTGCCTCCCGGGACTCGGGGAACAGCACCATGGCCGTCGGACCGGCCCCGGAGACGAACGCGGCGAACCCCGCAGTGCGCAGTGCGCGCACCAGCGAGGCGGTCGGCGGCATCAACGATGCCCGGTAGGGCTGATGCAGACGATCGGCGGTGGCCTCGAAGAGGAGCTCCGGGGCGGCGGTCAGGGCCCGGGTGAGCAGGGCGGTACGGGTGGCGTTGAAGATGGCATCGGCCAACGGCACCACGTCGGGCTGCGCGGCCCGCGCCCGCTCGGTGGGCACCGCGAAGTCTGGCACGAGCACCGCGCAGCGAATCTCAGGGAGGACCGGCAGTGCCGCGATGCGCACCGACGTGTCGACCTGGGCCCGCGGAATGGGGCGCCCCGGATGCTGGGACTCCCCGGAGCGGTAGGCGATGGTGGCCCCGCCATAGACCGCGGGAGCCGCATTGTCGGGGTGCCCCTCGAGGGCCGCCGCCAACTCGAAGATCTGATCGGGCGTGTGCCCACCCCCGCGCAGTACCAGGGCCGCGGCTGCCCCCTGCACCACGGCGGCGGCGGAGGACCCGAGCCCCCCGGACTGCGGAATGTGGTTCACGCAGCGGATGCGCACCCCAGCCGGCTCGGGCACGCCGAGCCGGCGTAGGCAGTCCAGGAATGAGGCCGCAACCAGGTTGGAGGCCCCGGTCGGGAGCGTCCCCTCCCCTTCACCGGCGACCTCGACGTGCACCCCGTCGCCGTCGAAGGCGAAGTCGGCGACATTGCACACATCCACCGCGAGCCCCATGGCGTCGAAGCCGGGACCCAGATTCGCGGAGGTCGCCGGGACGGTGACCCGGACTCCCCCAGCCGAGACCGGGGTCTCAGACACGGGAGAGGCCGAGGTGCTCGGCGATCTCATGCGCGTCGGTGCCGACCCTCTCGGGCTGCGTCTCGACCCCGTCGAGGCCGTGCAGGGCCCACTGCGGGTCTTTCAGGCCGTGCCCGGTGACGGTGAGCACGATCGTCGACCCGCCGGGCACGTTGCCGCGCTCGGACTGGTCGAGCAGCCCGGCCACGCTGATCGCACTCGCCGGCTCCACGAAGACTCCCACCTCGGCGGCGAGAATGCTCTGGGCGGCGAGGATGTGTTCATCGTCGATGGCCCCGAAGAAGCCCCCGGTTGCGTCCCGGGCCGCGAGCGCCTTCTGCCAGGAGGCCGGGTTGCCGATGCGGATGGCCGTGGCGATGGTCTCCGGGTGCTCCACCGGGTGGCCGAGCACGATGGGGGCGGCGCCCTTCGCCTGGAAGCCCCAGATGGTGGGCAGCTTGGAGATGTCGCCCGACTCCAGCAGCTCCTGGTACCCCTTGTGGTACGCGGTGATGTTCCCGGCGTTCCCTACCGGAAGGATGTGGATGTCGGGGGCGGCCCCCAGCTGGTCGAAGATCTCGAAGCTGGCCGTCTTCTGCCCCTCGATGCGGTCGGGGTTCACCGAGTTGACCAGGTGCACGGGGTAGTGCTGGGCGAGGGTGCGGGCGATCTCGAGGCAGGTGTCGAAGTTGCCGTCGACCTGGAGGATGCGGGCATGGTGCGCCACCGCCTGGCTGAGCTTGCCCATGGCGATCTTGCCGGCGGGCACGAGCACCGCGCTGGTGATGCCCGCGTAGGCGGCATACGCGGAGGCGGAGGCGGAGGTGTTGCCGGTGGAGGCGCAGATGACGGCCTTGGCCCCGTACTCCAGGGCCTTCGAGATGGCGACGGTCATGCCGCGGTCCTTGAACGAGCCGGTGGGGTTCACACCCTCGAATTTCACGAAGACATCCGCACCCACCCGCTTGGACAGTGCCGGGGCCGGGATGAGGGGTGTTCCGCCCTCGCCCAGGGTGATGATCGGGGTCTTGTCTGTGATGGGGAGGCGATCCGCGTACTCGCGGATCACGCCACGCCAGGGATGGGCCATATGTTATTCGACTCCTTCAACTCGAATCACTCCGACGACCGACTCGACCGCGTCGAGGGTCCGAAGCTCAGCGACCACCTGTTGCAGATCGCGCTCCGGCGCACGGTGCGTCGACACCACCAGGGTAGCCGGGCCCGACTGGGGTGCGCTGATCTGTTGCACGTCGCGCACCGAGACGCCGAGCTCGGCGATCTTCCCGGCGATGGCCGCGAGGGTGCCGGGCTCGTCCCCGACCTGCAGCTCGATGCGGTAGCGGCTGCGCACCCGGTCGAGCGGGGCGATGGGCAGGTGGTCGACGAACGTGATGAACTCCGGCGGGGCATCCCGCACGATGCGCTTGGCGGCCAGGACGAAGTCGGCCAGCACCGTGGAGGAGGTCTCCACTCCCCCGGCCCCGGCCCCATAGAACATCAGGCTGCCCGCATCCATCGCATCCACAAAGACCGCATTCATACCGCCATGGACGGCGGCCAGCGGGTGGGTGCGCGGCAGGAGCACCGGGGTGACGCGCACGTTGACGGCCTCATCGGGTGTGTCGGCGTCGAGGCGCTCGCACACCGCGAGCAGCTTCACGACCTGGCCGCTCGCCTTCGCGGCCTGCACGAGCTCCCCAGTGATCCCGGTGATGCCCTCGCAGGCGACGGCCTCGCGGGGCACGTGGGTGTGAAATGCGAGCCCGGCCAGGATGGTGGCCTTCGCGGCCGCATCCCACCCCTCGACATCGGCGCTCGGATCGGCCTCCGCGTATCCCAGGCGGATGGCCTCGTCGAGGGCTTCCTGCATGCCGAGCCCGTCGACGTCCATCCGGTCGAGGATGTAGTTGGTGGAGCCGTTCACAATGCCCATGACCCGGTTGATGCGGTCGCCGATCATGGAGTCCTGCAGGGGGCGGATGATCGGGATCGCTGCGGCGACGGCCGCCTCGTACCAGGTCTCGGCGCCACCCTCGCGCCCGGCCTCGAAGATCTCCACCTGGCTCTCGGCGAGCAGCGCCTTGTTGGCGGTGACCACGTCAGCGCCGTTGCGCAGCGCCCGCTCCACGTAGGTGCGGGCCGGTTCGATGCCGCCGATGAGTTCGATGACGATGTCGGCGCCGTCGATGAGCGGCTCGGCCTCGGTAGTGAGCAGCTCGGCGGGGATGGGGGAGTCCCGGTGGGCGTCGAGATTCCGCACGAGCACGCCGGTGACTGCGAATTCCCGCCCGATGCGGGCGGCGAGCTCGTCGTGCCGCTCCAGGAGCTGCCGCACGGTCTGGGAGCCGACCGAACCGGCTCCCAGCACGGCGACCTTCAGGGGGGTGGATGCGGGGTCAGTCATGGGCAGGGTCCT
>JAKVJE010000031.1 GCA_022487185.1 Microbacteriaceae bacterium | reverse complement strand
TGGACTGCATCTACGAGGGTGAACGCACCCTCTATATCAATCCGGAGGAGTGCGTCGACTGCGGTGCCTGCGAGCCGGTGTGCCCGGTCGAGGCCATCTACTATGAGGACGATCTGCCTGAGCAGTGGCACGATTATCTGCGCGCGAACGCCGACTTTTTCTCAGAGATCGGGAACCCCGGTGGAGCCTCTCTGATTGGTCCCCAGACCTTCGACGATCCGGCCATTGCGGCACTCCCTCCACAGGTCTCGGGGGAGTGATGGGGAAGAATCTGCTGCGCACCGTTCCTGCGAGCCCCTGGGAGGGACTCGCCGCGGTCCGCGCACTGGCGGCCCGGCATCCTGATGGGCTCATCGATCTCTCCGTGGGGTCTCCGGTCGACCCGGTCCCGGACTCGGTGCAGCGCGCCCTGGCCGCCGCAGCGAACGCTCCGGGCTATACCACCGCGGCCGGGGAGCCGGCGCTCCGCGAGGCGATGGTGCGCTGGCGCGCACGGCGATACGGCGGCGACCTGGACATCTCCCACTTCGTCCCGGTTCTCGGTCTGAAGGAGTTCATCGCTCTGCTTCCCCAGTTCCTGGGTTTAGGGCCCGGGGACGTGATGGTCCAGCCGCTGCTGCACTACCCCACCTATGAGCTCGGGGCCGAGCTGGTCGGGGCGACGGTGCTCAGCGCCGACGATCCCGAGCTGTGGCCCGCCGAGACGTGCCTCATCTGGCTGAACTCCCCGAGTAACCCGGATGGTCGAGTGTCCTCCCCGGAGATCCTGCGGGCTGCGGTGCGCCGGGCCCGGGAGCTCGGGGCGGTGCTGGTCCAGGACGAATGCTATGCGGAGTTTTCGTGGGCGGGCCCGGATGACGGGTCCCCGGCCCCCAGCCTCCTCGACCCACAGGTGACCGGGGGAGACCTGACGGGGCTCCTCTCGGCGACGTCGCTGAGCAAACGATCCAACCTGGCCGGGTACCGGGCCGGGGTGGTCTGCGGAGACCCGGCGCTCATCGGGGGGCTCGTCACAGTGCGCAAGCAGATCGGGCTGGCCCTTCCCGCGCCCGTCCAGGCGGCCGCGGCCGCGGCCCTGGACGATGAGGAGGATGTCCGCGCACAGCGGGACCGGTACCGCGCCCGCCGCGAGCTCCTGCGTCCGGCGCTCGAGGCCTGGGGCCTCCGCCTCTCCGGTTCGGAGGGCGGGCTCTATCTGTGGGGCAGCCGCGGAGAACCGGCGGAGGAGACGCTCACGGCTTTGGCCGAGCTCGGCATTCTCGCCGCCCCGGGCACCTTCTACGGCGCTGCGGGGGCCTCGTTCGTGCGCCTGTCGACCACCGCCACGGATGCGCATATCGCTGAGTCCGCCCGGAGACTGCTCGCCGCCGCGCACTGAGCCCGGCCCGGTCGCCTAGAATGGGCCGACCGGGCGTCCCGTCCGGAGAGCAGCGAGGATTGTCATGGGCGACAACATCAAGAGCACCGCGGGCCCCGAGCCGGGAGAGCCCGGGTCCCCGCTCGCCACGTTCGCCTATGCCGGGAAATCGGTCTCTCTGCCAGTCGTCCCCGCCACCGACGGCACCGCCGGGGTCGACATGTCCGGGTTCACCAGGGGTACCGGGCTGACCAGTTACGACCAGGGGTTCGTGAACACCGCATCCACCAAGTCGGCGATCACCTACATCGACGGTGAGGCCGGCATCCTGCGTTACCGCGGCTATCCGATCGAGGAGCTGGCGAAATTCTCAAGCTTTCTCGAGACCGCCTACCTCCTGATCTACGGGGAGCTGCCCACCCCGCATGCGCTGGAGGACTTCGATCAGCGGATTCGCCACAAGACCCTGCTCCATGAGGACTTCCGGCGCTTCTTCGACGCACTGCCTCACGATTCCCACCCCATGTCGGTGCTCGCCGCCGGGGTCAGCGCCCTGTCGACGTTCCACCAGGACAGCCTGGACCCGCTCGATCCGGCCGCGGTCGAGCTCTCGACCATCAACCTGCTCGCCAAGGTGCCCGTCATCGCCGCCTACGCCCACAAGAAGACCCGGGGTGAGGCATACCTGTACCCGGATAATTCGCTCTCCTTCGTCGACAACTTCCTGCGGCTCAATTTCGGAGTCATGTCGGAGCCCTACGAGGTGAATCCGGTCGTCTCGGCCGCGCTGGACCGGCTCCTGCTCCTCCACGCCGACCACGAGCAGAATGCCTCGACCTCAACCGTGCGGCTGGTGGGCTCGACGCGGGCCAACCTCTACGCCTCGGTCTCCGCCGGGATTAACGCGCTGTTCGGCCCGCTGCACGGGGGTGCGAATGAGGCGGTTCTGCGGATGCTCGTCGCGATCCGGGACTCCGGACTCACCGTTCCCGAGTTCATCCGGCGGGTGAAATCCCGGGAACCCGGCATCCGGCTCATGGGTTTCGGACACCGTGTGTACAAGAACTGGGACCCGCGCGCTCGGCTCGTGAAGGAATCCGCCGAGGCCGTCCTCAACGAGCTCGGGGTTCACGACCCGCTGCTCGATATCGCCATGGAGCTGGAGGGGCGCGCGCTCGCGGACCCCTACTTCCAGGAGCGGCACCTGTACCCGAATGTGGACTTCTACACCGGCATCATCTACAAGGCGATGGGGTTCCCCACTGCGATGTTCACGGTGCTCTTCGCCATCGGACGGCTGCCGGGCTGGATCGCCCACTGGCGAGAGCTCGTGGCCGACCCGGCCACGAAGCTCGGGCGCCCCCACCAGGTGTACATCGGCCCGTCGCTGCGGCAGTACCCGGCCGGGTTCGCGGCGGCCCGGCCCTCCGCCTGAGCGCGGGGCCACATCCGCCTGCAACCGGCGCGGATGGGGCTCCGGAACGGTTCGGCTCCGCTCAGTGGTGCAGATCCGGGTTCAGGGCGATGCCCTGCTTGGCTCTCGGGACGGCTTCGATGACCCCGGTGGTGGAGTTCCGGCGGAACAGGATGTGGGGGGTCCCGCTCAGCTCGCGGGCCTTAATCACCTTTGCCCCCTCGGGGGCGCGGTAGGTGACTTTCGTGCCAGCCGTGACGTACAGGCCCGCCTCGACGACCGAGTTGTCGCCCAGGGAGATGCCGATCCCGGCATTCGCTCCGAGCAGGGCATGCTCCCCGATGCGGACGCGCTCCTTGCCGCCGCCCGAGAGCGTTCCCATGATGGAGGCGCCCCCGCCGATATCCGACCCGTCGCCGACCACCACGCCCTGGGAGATTCGGCCCTCCACCATGGAGGTGCCGAGCGTCCCGGCGTTGAAGTTGACAAACCCCTCATGCATGACGGTCGTGCCTGGAGAGAGATACGCGCCCAGGCGCACCCGATTCGCGTCGCCGATGCGGACGCGATCGGGCAGAAGATAGTCGACCAGCCGGGGGAATTTGTCGATGCTGTGCACCGTGACTCCCTGGCTGCGCAGGGTGAACAGGCGCGCCCGGTAGGTGGATGGGTCCATCGGCCCCCGATTGGTCCAGGCATTGATCGGAAGATGGGCGAAGATGCCCTCCAGCGAGATCGTATTCGGCTGTACCACGAGGTGGGAGAGCAGCTGCAGCCGCAGGTAGGCGTCCGCGGTGCTCTCGATGGGGGCATCCAGATCGATCTCGACCGTGACAGGCTGCAGGGTGACGTTTCGGACCGCATCGGTGCCCGCGAAGCTCTCCAGGTCAGGTGTCCCGGAGGGGTTTGCAGCCCCCAGATGCGGGGCCGGGAACCAGGCATCGAGGACGGTGCCGTCCGGGGCGATCGTCGCGATCCCGGTTCCCGAAGCGATCCGGGGGGATGGGGCCGTCTCCTCGGAGGCGGTCGGGGTGGAGGAATCCTCTGTGCGCTCAGCCATGTTCCCCATCGTAGTCAGTGGGGACCGGTTCGAGCGGATACGCTGAGCGCATGAACGCACTGCACCTGCATGATCCTGAGCTGCTGACCCGCGAACTCTGCGACATTCCGTCGGTCTCCGGAGCCGAGGCCCAGCTCGCCGATGCCGTGGAGGTGGCTGTCTCCGGGCTGCCGCATCTGCGGGTCCTCCGGGACGGAGACACGGTGGTCGCCTCGACCGACCTGGGCCGTCCCCGCCGGGTCGTGATCGCGGGGCACCTCGACACGGTCCCAGTGCACGGGAACCTGCCGGTGATCCAGGAGGTGCGCGACGGGGAGCGCTGGCTGGTCGGCCGGGGCACGGTCGACATGAAGGGGGGTGTCGCCGCGCAGCTCTCGGCGGCCGCGGCGCTCCGGGATCCCACCTGGGATATCACCTGGGTCTGGTATGACCAGGAGGAGGTGGATGCCGCGCTCAACGGGCTGGGCCGGGTGATGGATCGGCATCCCGACTGGATCGGGGGCGATTTCGCGATCCTCGGGGAGCCCACCTCTGCCCGCATCGAGGGCGGATGCAATGGGAGCTGTCGTTTCTGGATCTCGGTCCCGGGGCTCCGGGCCCACTCGGCGCGGGCCTGGATGGGTCACAACGCGATTCACGATGCGGCCGATGTGATCGAGCGGGCGCGTTCCTTCCCCGAGACCACGGTGCGGGTCGACGGCCTCGACTACCGGGAGGGGCTCAACGCCGTCCAGATCGAGGGAGGGGTGGCCGGGAATGTGATCCCCGATCTGTGCCGTATCCACTTCAACTATCGGTTCGCCCCCGACAAGTCGGCGCGACAGGCCGAGACGCTGATGCGGGAGCGATTCGCCGGATTCGAGCTCCAGATGGTGGACATGTCCCCGGGGGCCCGTCCCGGGCTCGATGCCCCGGAGACACGCGCCTTTGTGCAGGCGATCGGGGAGGATGTACTCCCGAAATACGGGTGGACGGATGTGGCCCGCTTCTCGGCGCTGGGCATCCCGGCTGTCAACTACGGGCCCGGGGATGCCCGTCTCGCGCATGCGGACAATGAGGCCGTCCGGGTCTCGGAGATCCTGGATTGCGCCGCCGGGCTGCGCCGGTGGCTCGGCCCGGACGGGCATTGAGCAGTCGTCTCCCGCCAATGCGGCCCACCCCGGGTAAACTAGGGATGTATTGGTCACAGCCTGTAGAGGAGACGTTCCAATGGCAGCAATGAAGCCACGTACTGGAGATGGACCCATGGAGGCGGTGCGCGAGGGCAAGGTCATCATCGTCCGGGTACCTCTCGAGGGGGGCGGGCGCCTGCAGGTGTCCGTCAGCCCGGATGAGGCTGCGGAGCTGCGCGACGCCCTCGGGGCCGCGATTTCGTAGTCGGCTGCGCCGCGGCTCCGGCCCTCAGGGATGGACGAGGGTCAGGAGACCGTCGGCGAGTGTGACGACGCTGCTCAGCACGGTATCGCGTTCCCGGAGCTCATCGAGGAGCTCCCGATAGGCGAGCGTGCTGGGCGTTCTGACGACTGGATCTCCCACAGTGTCGCCGCACAGAGCGTGGGCGACGAGGATCAATCCTCCGGGGCGCACGATGCGGAGTCCCTGTGCCACATATTCTGCGACGCGCTCCGCATCCGCGTCGATGAATGCCAGGTCATAGGCCCCGTCGGCGAGGCGATGGAGCACGTCCAGGGCATCCCCCAGGATGGCTCGGGTCTGATGTGCAGGATGCCCGGCCTGCCGGAAGGCCTTCTTGGCTGCCTGCCAGTAGTCGGCCTCGCTCTCGATCGTCGTGAGCGTGGCCCCGGGGGCGCCGCGGAGCAGGGCGAGCCCCGAGACCCCAGTGCCCGTGCCGACCTCGGCGATGCTTCGGGCGGCGCTCGCGGCCGCCAGGACGGAGAGCTGGTTCGCCAGCGCCGGGGAGACGGGGGAGATTCCCCAGTTGGCCGCCGCCTCTCGGGCCCTCCGGAGCGCCTCTGGCTCCGTCGGGTACTGTTCCGCATACTGCCAGCTTGTGGTTTTCCCGCTCATGACACTCCTCACCAGCACAGCCTATCGGCCCGCAGGTCTCTCCGGGGCCGGTCCGGTGGATGCGGCCCCGCCCCGGCCCGCTCCGCCGCGGGGAATGCGTGCCCGGGCCGGTTTCCGGGCCGCGAGTGCCCGCCAGAGCTCGCCCAGGGCGCGGGCCGCGGGATCGTCGGGGGCCTCCTCGGAGACCGGCCGGCCGGCATCCGCCGATTCACGCAGGGGCAGGGTCAAGGGCACCTGACCGAGCAGTGGCACCGCGGTCCCCGTCTCCGCGCTGAGGGCCTCGGCGGTGCGGGTTCCGCCCCCGGTCCCAAAGACAGGGAAGGGGCCGCCGGGAGTCTCGACCCAGGACATGTTCTCGACCACTCCGACGATGCGCTGCCCGAGTTTCTGAGCCAGCAGCCCGGCTCGGACCGCCACCGTGCTGGCGGCGGGCTGGGGGCTGGTGACGACGAGGACCTCAGCGTTCGGGAGGAGCTGCCCCAGGGTGAGCGCCATGTCCCCGGTGCCGGGGGGCAGATCCAGGAAGAGGACGTCCAACGGCCCGAAGTGCACATCCCCCAGGAACTGCTCCAGGGTGCGGGCCAGCAGGGGGCCCCTCCAGGACACGGGGCGGTTATCGGGTACGAACATGCCGATCGAGACGGCCGCCACCCCATGGGCGCTGGGTGGCATGAGCAGTTCCCCGACCTTGGTGGGGCTGGCGGAGATCCCGAGCATCCCCGGGATCGAGTAGCCGTACACATCCGCGTCGATTAGCCCGACCCGTTCACCCGCCGCCGCAGCGGTGCAGGCGAGGTTGGCCGTGAGCGTCGACTTCCCGACCCCGCCCTTGCCGCTGGCCACGGCGATGACTCGGGTGCGGCTCCCCGGGCCAAAAGGGGTGCGGGCCCGGCGGCCGCGGATCTTTTCGACCAGAGCGCGCCGCTGCGCGTCGGTCATCACACTGGTGTGCACCTGGGTCCGTCCAGGTCCGGTGACGGTTTCGCAGGCGCTCCGAGTGCGCTCCTCCAGGAGCCGCGCCGCCGGACAGCCCGGGATGGTGAGCAGGAGCTCGACCCGGGCGTACCCGTCCTGGAGTGTCGCGGAGGAGATCATCCCGAGTGAGAGGACATCCCGGTGCAGCTCTGGGTCGATGACCCCGGACAGGGCGGCCCGCAGCGCCGGGGCGACGGACACTGGGGCCCCCGCCGACTCAGACACCGGTCGGGGACTCCGGGCCGCGGTAGGATCCCTCCGGGCTGTCCGGGACGTCCACCCCGATGGCCGCGGTGAGCGCGTCGAGCCGCGCGCCCATCTGCTCCATCTGGGAGCGCAGGGCCGTCTCCGTGGGAAGGTCGGCCATGAGGAGCTTCAGCGCGGCCACTTCGCGGGCGAGATATTCAGTGTCCATCATGTTCCGGGCTGCGGTCTGCCGATCCTGGGCGGCCTGGACGCGGTCCCGGTCTGCCTGCCGGTTCTGTGCGAGCAGGATGAGGGGGGAGGAGTACGACGCCTGGAGCGACAACATCAGAGTCAGGGCGGTGAACCCGTTCGCGGCCGAGTCGAACCGCCAGGCCACAGGCGCCCATACATTCCAGGCGATCCAGATTGCGCAGAACATGGTGAGGATGAGCAGGAACCAGGGCGTCCCCATGGCACGGGCCAGAACCTCGGTCATCCGGCCGAAGGAATCGGAGTCCGAGGAAGCGGGGCGGCGCTGCCAGAACCAGCGGCGGAGCCCGAGCGGGGCGTTGTCATCGAGCGGCATGGGTCACCCCCGGGGAGGTATCGCGGGCTGGCGCGTCGGAAAGACGGTCCTCGGTGCGCCAGTCCTCCGGGAGCAGCGCGTCGAGCACGTCATCGACGGTGATGATGCCCAGCAGCCGCCGGTTGTCGTCGACCACCGGGATGGAGGTCAGATTGTAGGTGGCCAGCGTCCGGGCGACCTCGGCGATGGGGGCATCCGGGGGAAGCGGATCGACGGTGTCGTCGACCAGTGTGCCGAGACGCTCGCTGGGCGGGTAGCGGAGCATCCGCTGAAAGTGCACGATCCCCACATACCGGCCGGTGGGGGCGTCGTAGGGCGGCAGCGTCACGCACACCGTGGTGGCCGTGCCCGGCGGGATCTCCTCCCGGCTGACCAGAGCGAGCCCCTCGGCCACCGTCGTATCGGCGGAGCAGATCAGCGGCTCGGTGGTCATGAGGCCGCCGGCCGTATCGGGATCGTAGCGCAGCAGCATCCGCACGTCGCTGGCCTCTTCCGGGGCCATCAGGCCGAGCAGCATCTCCCGCCTCGGGGCCGCCAGATGCGCGATCAGGTCGGCCGCGTCGTCGGGCTGCATCCGGTCGAGCACCACGGCGGCTCGGGCGTCGCTCAGCTGGTTGATGAGCGTGAGCTGGTCGTGCGGCCCCAGCTCCTCGAGCACATCCGCCAGCCGCTCGTCGCTCAGGTTCTCGGCCACCTCGCCGCGGCGCTTGGCGGGAAGATCCATGAGGGCGCTCGCCAGGTCGGCCGCCTTGAACGCGGAGTAGGCGATGAGGAGCTGGCTGACGTCCTGGGCGTCCCCGGGGGCCTCCGCGTCGGTGAGATCGCTCCACTTCGCCAGGACCGTGGCGCCCCGGGAGAAGGGGGATACCCCCGTCTTCGGCCGCCGGAGGAAGGCCTCGGAGACCTCCCACTCAAGCGTCCGATTCTGTTCCAGGGCCACATCCTCAATTCGGGCGGTGCCCGAGCCGTCCCGGAACCGCATGGTCCGCCCCAACATCTCGGAGATGATCCGCATCTCGCCCCCGCGCTGCGTGAACCGCCGCATGTTAATCAATCCGGTGGTGATGACCGCCCCGGGGGTGATGTTGGTGATCCGGTTGATCTGCAGGAAGACGCGTCGTCGGCCGCTGATCTCGACGATGAGCCCCAGCACCAGGGGAGCCTCGGTATGCCGGATGGTGACCAGCACATCCCGCACCTTGCCGACTCGGTCGCCGGCCGGGTCGAACACCCCCGCGCCGGCGATTCTGGACACAAAGATCTTCGGCTCGCTCACACGCCCAATCTACTCGGTGCGCCCCGACCGTGGGAGAATGCCGCTATGAGTGACACACCCTGGAATCCCCGCTCCCCGATGGTGTTGCCGACCGGCACGACCGTCGCCGATCTGCCCACCTACCAGGCCGCCACCGCAGCGGTCGATCAACTGGTCGCCCACGACTTCCCGGTCGAGAAGGTGAGCATCGTCGGGGCCGATCTGCGCAGTGTCGAGCAGGTCCTCGGATCCATGACCTACGCCCGGGCCGCGCTCTCTGGACTGGCCAGCGGGGTGTGGTTCGGTTTCTTCCTGGGGGTCCTCATGCTGATCTGGACTCCCCGGCAGGGAACCACCTACCTTCTGGCGGCCCTGCTCCTGGGCGCCGGATTCGGCATGATTTCAGGGCTGATCGGGTACGCCATCTCCAAGCGCTCCCGGAACTACACGTCGATGAATGCCATCATCGCCTCGCACTACACCCTGGTGGTGTCCCCCGAGGACGCCGGGCGTGCCCGCAGCATCCTCGGCACGGAGGCCCCCGAACTCTGACCCGGTCTCCCGGGTCTCACCCAGGGTGCGCACCCATGCCTCCACATCCCTGGCACGCCTGGGGAATCCTTCGGTGAGCCGGATCGCGCCGGTCTCGGTGATGAGGATGTCATCCTCGATGCGGATCCCGATTCCCCGCAGTTCCGGGGGGACCAAGAGATCGTCGGCGCGGAGGTAGATGCCCGGTTCGATGGTGACCACCATGCCCGGTTCCAGGGGGCGGTCGTGGATGTCCGCCGCCGGGACCTCCCCGCAGTCATGGACATCCAGCCCCAGGTGATGGCTCGTCCCGTGCAGCATGAACCGACGGTGGGGATGCAGCGCCGGATCGATGTCGGAGAGGAGTCCCCACCGCCTCACCGCGCTCGCGACCTCTCCCAGCGCCGTCTCGTGGACCCGGCGGAGTGTGGTCCCGGGACCGATCACCGCGAAGGCCGCATCCGCCGCGGCGAGGACGGCGTCGTAGACCCTGCGCTGGGCTGGCGAGAACCGGCCGGAGACGGGGAAGGTGCGGGTCACATCCGCCGTGTAGAGGCTGTTCCGCTCCACCCCGGCGTCGAGCAGGACCAGGTCGCCGGGCCGCACCGGTCCGCTGTTCCGGCTCCAGTGAAGGATGCAGGCGTCCGCCCCGGCGGCCACGATCGATCCGTATCCCACCCCGTTCCCGCGCACCCGTGCGGCCCCATCGAAGGCGGCCTCCAGGCGTCGCTCCCCGGCGGGGTGGGCGGCGGCGCCGGGCAGCGCCCGGAGGACCGCCTCGAAGGCCGCGAGGGTGTCCGCGATCGCGGCTCGCAGCTCGGCGAGCTCCGCGGGCGCCTTCCGGAGGCGGGCGCGGTCGAGTACTGTCCGCAGGCGGGCCTCCTCCGGGGGATCGGCGGGGATCAGGGGATCGAGCCCCGCATCCACCCCGCGGAGGAGGAGTGGATGTTCGGGCAGCTCGGCGGCAAGACGGGGCAGCGGCAGCACCCGGAGTTCCAGTTCGGCGGCGAGCTCGTCATGGGCGGCCTCGGGGCCCACCCAGAACTCCCCGTGCGCTGGATCGGTGAAGAAGGAGGGGTCCTCTCGGCATCCCCGCTCGGCGCAGAAGAGGGTGGCCTGCCCTCCGGACAGGAGCAGCACGGAACCCTCGCGCGCGGAGCTCCCCCAGCCGGTGAGCTGCGTGAAAGCCGTTCCCGGGCGGAACCGGTAGAAGGTGTCGTTGCTCCGGCGGGGTGCCCACCCGGCCGGGATGAGGAGCGCGCGGGACGGGAAGGCCCGCAGTAGTGCGGCTCGGTGGGCGGCCGCCGCGGCGGCGAGAGGATTCTTCCGGCCCAGCCCCGGGGGAGGCGCGGCCCAGCCGGTGGAGAGGAAGGCGGCGAAGGGATCGTGGTCGGGCCGGGTCATGCCTCCAGTATGGGCGTTCAGGCGGGGCGCCCGCCCCGCGCGGCGCGACGTAGGCTGAGGCGATGGACCCGATACGCAGCGACTTGCACACGCACTCCGCACATTCGGATGGCACCGAGTCTCCGGGTGAGCTCCTCCGGGCCGCCCGTGCGGCGGCGCTCGACGTGGTGGCGCTCACCGACCACGATACCGTGTCGGGGTGGGGGGAGGCCCGGGCCGCCGCGCTGGATGCGGGGGTCGGCCTCATCCCCGGGGTCGAGTTCTCGACGCGCTCCGGGCACCACACCTATCATCTTCTCGGATATCTCATCGATCCGGGCGACTCGGCGCTGGCCGCGGAGTTCGACCGCATCCGGGAGTCACGCATCGCCCGGGCCCAGCTCATCACGGCACATGTCGGCGAGACCACCGGTCTGAGCTGGGACGAGGTCCGCGCGCAGGTGCACGGGGACGCGACGGTGGGACGCCCCCATATCGCGGACGCACTCGTGGCCCGCGGAGACGCCCCCGACCGGAGCACCGCATTCCGGACGCTGCTCAGACCGCCGTCCGGGATGCGGCTGCCGGAATACTATGCCCCGACCCCGGAACGGGCCCTGTCCCTGATCCGAGGCGCGGGCGGGGTCCCGGTGCTGGCGCATCCAGGGTCGCCGGCCCGCGGAGGGCTGCCCACCGCGGCGGAGCTCGAGGCGTTTGTGCGGCTCGGCCTCCTGGGCGTGGAAATCCGGCACCGGGAGAATCCGGCCGGAGCACGTGCCCGGCTCGCGGAACTGGCGCGTCGGCATGGGCTGTTGATCACCGGGAGCAGCGACTATCACGGCACCGGGAAGCCGAACTGGCTGGGCGAGAACCTGACCGATGCGGCAACACTGGCGCGGCTGCTGCGCCTGGGCAACGGAACTCCGGCGATCCTCCCCGAGGAGCTCCGGGAGCGCCTCCAGGCCTATCCAACGGCCTGAGGGCTCCCTGCTCCTGGAGTCTCACCGGACAGGAGGCAGATCTCAGTCGGCGGAGGCCTCCGAGCGGTCTGAGGCCCGCAGGTTGCCGCCGGCGAGAGCGTCGTGCTTCAGCTCATGCGATTTCAACACAACCTTGCCATCCCGGCGCCCCGAGCGGTCGCGGCGACCGTCGCCTCTGCGCTGCCGGCGACCGCCCTCGTTTGAGGGACGTTCGCCCGAGCGCCGCCGGCGGGCCGGCCGCTCCGCGGTCTCCGCGGCGGCGGGGGCAGTGGTCTGCCCAGCGTCGGCCATGACCGGTGCGGCCCCATCCACCTGCGCGGGGCGGGTGTCCTCATTCTGGGGGCGCCTGCGGCGGCGGTTCGTCCCGGCATGGGAGTCGTCCCGCTCGGTGCGGGAGCGGGACCGGGTGCGCCGTCCGGTGTGTCCGTCGGAATCTGTGCGGCGACGCGGCTCGGAGTGCGGGGCGTGCGACGGCTTCTTAGCTCCGGCGAGCCGGCCATCCGCATCCCCGGGGATATTGAGGTCGGAGAACAGGTGCGCAGACGTGGAGTAGGTCTCCGTGGGCTCGGGCTGCCCGAACTCAAGTGCGTCGTTGATGAGCTTCCAGCGGGGAACATCCTGCCAGTCGACAAAGGTGACCGCCGTCCCGGTCTTCCCGGCGCGGCCGGTGCGGCCGATGCGGTGCAGGTAGTCCTGCTCATCCTCCGGGATCGAGTGATTGATGACATGGGTGACGTCGTCAACATCGATGCCGCGAGCGGCGACATCCGTGGCCACGAGCACGTCGTAGTCACCGGCGCGGAAGGCGTGGAGGTTCCGCTCCCGGGCCTCCTGGGTGAGATCTCCGTGCACCGGGATGGCCCGGAAGCCGCGCTCGGCCAGGTCTTCGGCCAGCCGGGAGGCGGCCCGCTTGGTCCGGGTGAAGATGATGGTGCGGCCGCGTCCATCGGCCTGGAGGATCCGCGCGATGATCTCGGGCTTGTCCAGCGGGTGAGCCCGGTAGACGAACTGCTTGATGTTGGCCTGGACGATGCCCTCATCTGGCTCGGCGACGTGGATGTGCACCGGGTGGTTCATGAACCGGCGGCTGAGCCCGATGACCGGGCCCGGCATGGTGGCGGAGAAGAGCATGGTCTGCCGTTCGGCGGGCAGCTTGTCGAAGATGCGCTCCACATCGGGCAGGAACCCGAGGTCGAGCATCTTATCGGCCTCATCGAGCACCATGATCTGCACCGTGGAGAGGTCGAGAACGCCCTGCTTCTGCAGATCGAGGAGGCGGCCAGGGGTCCCGGCGACGATGTCCGAGCCCTCGGTGAGGGCGGAGATCTGGTCCTCGTAGGAGTGGCCCCCGTAGATGGCGGCGATGCGGGCTCCGCGGGCGGTAGCCAGCTCACTGAGATCATCGTGCACCTGCACCGCGAGCTCGCGGGTGGGGACGACGACGAGCGCCCGGAGGACATGCTCGGGGTGCTCGCCGAGACGCTCGAGGATCGGCAGGCCGTAGGCGAGGGTCTTTCCGGTGCCGGTCTTGGCCTGCCCCAGGATGTCCTTACCCGCCATGGCGAGCGGAATGGCCTGTTCCTGGATGGGGAAGGGGGTGGTGATGGAGTGTTCGTCGAGGATGGCGACAAGGGGTTCTGCAATTCGCAGTTCGCGGAAGGAGGTCATATGCGCTTTCGTCAGCGCTGCCGTGCAGCGCGGTTTTCTGGTTGCCCGCGGTGCGCGGGCCGGGGCGACCGGGACGGTCGGCCCTCTCATGCGGCTCCTGAGTCGGAGCACAGTACGTCCCCAGTATACCTGTACAGGGGGCTAGGCTGAATGGCGTGTTTGCTCTGTTTCGCCGGCGTCCGCGCTGGAATGTCTCCGCCCGGGTGCGCTCCCGCTCCGAGATGGTGCATGCGACGACGGCTTCGCTGAATGGGCTGGACCGCCTCGTCCCAGAGACCCCCGTGCTCACCGATCGGTATGTGCGGATCCAGCTGGCGCTGTTCGAACTGCTTTCGGCGGGCCTTCCCGAGGTCGAGGACCCAGCCGCACTGTCCGAGTACTCCGCCCTGGCAGAGCACTTCGAGGGCCGTGTGACCCGGCTCCGGGAGGACGCGGAGCCGGGGGAGTCCGGGGACGACGGTCAGGCGTTTCCCGCACAGCTGCGCCCCACTGCCTGGCAGCAGCGGGTTCTCACCGGGGTCCTGGTCTCCGGGGTGGTGGATGATGCCGTCCGGCTTCTGGCCTCTGCCCGCCACGGGCTGCGCCGCGCCCGGGTGGAATCGGAGGCGGCCCATCCGGTAACGGGGGTCGGTACGGAGCTGTTGCACGATCGCATCGCCACGGACCAGGAGCTGCGGGACCTGCTCTCGATGTGGGGGCGGCGACTGGTGGGGGACTCGATGCTGCTGGCCCGTGGGCTGCTGAATATCCCGGAGCCGGTGCAGGCGGCGCTGCGGCAGTCGGGGGAGACTCCCGAGGCCGAGACACTGGAACAGCTCTCGGTCATTGAGACGTTCCGCAGTGAGCTCCTGGCCGCCCACACTCGCCGCATGGAGGCACTCGGTCTGGCCTCCTGACGGGCTGGGCCGAACGGCTAGGCGCCGAACCCGATGCGGTGGGCGGGGGGCTCGCCGAGCTCGATGTAGCTCAGGGATGCCGCGGGGATGAGATAGCGCCGGCCCTTGGTGTCGGTCAGGTCGACGACCCCGTTGTCGGCCTCGAGCGCAGACTGGACCGCGCTGAGAACCGTGTCGGCATCCGCCTCGGTCTCGAACGCGATCTCCCTGGCGGTGTGCTGGATGCCGATTGTGATTTCCATGCTGTGCTCCTGAACGATGCGGGGCGCTGGTGCGTCCGGGGCAAGTCTAGCGGGGAGCCCGGGGACGCCGTGGATGTCCGGGGCCGGCCGTATGCTGACCATATGTCCG
Organism: Microbacteriaceae bacterium; assembly: GCA_022487185.1. GTDB lineage: Bacteria > Actinomycetota > Actinomycetes > Actinomycetales > Microbacteriaceae > JAKVJE01. Next base: position 1,154 of record JAKVJE010000031.1, on the reverse strand, counting down.
CCGCAGAAGCCGCTCCCCGCGAGCCCGAAGTCAACGCCTGGGCCCCCGACCCATGGCAGCAGGCGGTACTGGACCGCGCCCTCTCAGGGCAGGATGCCGTGGTCGTCGGGGGGCCAGGCTCGGGCAAGACCTCGGTGCTCGGAGCGATCTCGTCCGCGTTGGAGGCCGATGACCGGGTACTGGTGCTCTGCCAGTCCCGGCAGCGGGCGGCGGCCTTCAACGACCGCTATCTGGGTGCGCTGCGCGGTGTCCGTCGAGGCTCCCTGGCCGTGACCCCGGTGGCGCTGGCCTTCGCGATTGTCTCCGGCAGGGCGCTGCAGCGGGGGACGGGGTCGAGTCCCCGGCTCCTGAGCGGCAGCGAGCAGGACCGGCTCTTCGCGGAGCTCCTCCGGGGGGAGGTTTCGGGCGAGGTTCCGCAGGCTCCCTGGCCGGCATCCGTCCCCCCGCAGACCCGTGCACTGACCGGGTTCCGTACCGAGTTGCGCGACCTCTACATGCGGTGCGTCGAGCAGGGGGTCACCCCTGAGCAGCTGCACCGGCTCGCCGACCGGCACGGCATTCCGGTGTGGCATGCGGCGGCCGAGTTCTTCCGGACGTACGCCGACGTCAAGGCGGCGACGTTCCGGTTTGGGGAAGCCTGGGACAGCTCCGAGCTGCTCCAGCAGGCCTCCGCTCTCCTGGAGCAGGAGGAGATTCCGGAGCGGCTCGCGGCGGTGCGCTGGCTGCTGATCGATGACACCCAGGACATCACCCCGGCCGCCGGGCACCTCCTCCGGTCGCTCGCGCGGCCGGAGATGACCATCGTGGCCTGCGGGGATCCCGATGTGGGGGTGAACTCCTTCCGGGGGGGCTCCCCCGCGATGGCGGTGCGGCTGCTCGAGGACCTGGGCCGGGATGCACCCCGCCTGCTGCTGCGCCGGTCCCACCGACTGCTGCCGGCGGTGCGCGAGGACGCCCGTCGGGTGGTCGGCGGGATTGGCGTGGCTGGCGAGACGGCGCATCGGCTGTTTGAGGATGCTCCGGTCTCACCGGGTGTCTCGGGTGCGCCGGGTGCTCACGCAGGGGCCTCAGCTGCCCTCGGGGCGTCGGGTCGTCCCGCCCCGGCGGTCCGGGTTCGTCTGGCTCCGGGCGGCGCCGAGGAGGGGCTTCTCCTG
>JAKVJE010000030.1 GCA_022487185.1 Microbacteriaceae bacterium | reverse complement strand
CCCCGGTGGCTCAGGATCGGGATCAGCTCTGCCGGGCATCCCACCATTCACGCAGTCGGCGTGCGGCCTCCGCTTCCCCGAGCGGGCCCTCGTCGAGTCGCAGTTCCAGGAGAAACGACCTCGCCTCTCCGACTTCACGGCCGGGATGCAGCCCGAGAATCTCCATGATCTGCGTGCCATCCAGGTCGGGGCGGATGGCATCCAGCTCCTCTTGGGCCTGCAGCTGTGCGATGCGCTCCTCGAGTGATGCATAGATACCCCGGAGCCGGGCGGCCTTGCGCTGATTTCGCGTCGTCATGTCGGCCTTGGTGAGGATGTGCAGCCGCGGCAGCAGGGGGCCCGCATCACGCACGTAGCGGCGCACGGCAGAGTCGGTCCAGGCCTGTTCGCCGTACCCGAAAAAGCGCATATGCAGTTCCACGAGGCGGGACACCTGAGCCACGAATTCCTTGTCGTAATGCAGGGCCCGCAGCCGTTTCCGGGTCAGGCGGGCGCCCACCCGGTCGTGGTTGTGAAAACTGACGGTACCGTCCGCTCCGAATTTCCGGGTGGCCGGCTTCCCGGTGTCATGCAGGAGGGCCGCCCAGCGGAGCACCGCATCGGGGCCGTCGGGCTCCTGATCGATGGCCTGCTGCAGCACCGTCAGTGAATGCTCATACACATCCTTGTGGCGATGGTGCTCATCCACGCTGAGTTGCAGCGCTGGCAACTCGGGCAGCACTCGATCGGCCAGGCCGGTCTCGACGAGCACCCGCAGCCCGGCCACCGGATCCTGCCCCACGAGGAGCTTCATCAGTTCTTCTCCGATGCGCTCCCCGGAGACGATCTGCAGGCTCTCCCCCATGGCCCGCATGGCCGCGAGCGCCCCGGGGTCGAGCCGGAAGCCGAGCTGAGAGACGAACCGGGCCCCGCGCAGCATGCGCAGCGGGTCATCGGAGAAGGACACCTCGGGGGCCCCGGGCGTGCGGAGCACCCCGGCCACCAGATCGGCCACTCCCCCGAACGGATCCACGAGCACCCGGTCTGGCAGGCGCAGTGCGAGGGCATTGACCGTGAAGTCCCGGCGTTTGAGGTCGTCTTCGAGATTGTCCCCAAAGGCCACGATCGGCTTGCGGGTGACATGGTCGTACGCATCCGCGCGATAGGTGGTGACCTCGACCTTTTGTCCCTGGACGCGGGCTCCCACCGTCCCGAACTGTCTGCCCACGTCCCAGTGTGCCGTACTGAGCGGTTTGAGCACAGACAGGGCCTCATCGCAGGAGGCGTTCGTGGTGAAATCGAGGTCTGAGGGCGGCCGTCCGAGCCCGGCATCGCGCACGGAGCCCCCGACAAGTGAGAGTTCGAAGCCCTGTTTGGCGAAGGCTTCTCCCAGCGTGGTCAGGATGGGGAGGTCGGTATGGGCCATCATCTGGGCGACGGTCTGCAGCACGGCTTGCATTCCACCCATCATGGCACACCCGAGACCGCCCGAGGTTCTCCGGCACCCCGGCCCGCCCTCAGATGCTCTCCAGTGAACTCCGTAGAATAGGGGATATACCGATGGATGCAGCCCGATGCTGCAGAAGGATGCCAATGCGCACGACTGCCCGTCACCTGATCGCCTGCTTCCTGGCGCTGGGGATGGTGCTGCTCACCTCGGTGCCTGCAGCGCTCCCTGCGGCGGCAGCCTCCACGAGCACCACGGCCCGCACCGACGTAACGGCCCCGAACCCGGACCAGCCCGTTGTCAATATCTCCGTGGCGCACCACTCGCGGCTCGACCGCGACACCGATCTGGACGTGACCGTCACGGTGACAGCACCTCAGTCCTCTTCCCTGCAGAACATTCCAGTGGTCCTATCGATGCGCCGCTCGCTCATCACACAGACCCAGGACGTCATTGGATGGATGAAGACGGATTCCCCGGATCGCACGACCGTGCTTGCCACCTCGGCCCCGCTGCAACTCGCCGAAGGACAGCAGGGCACTGTGCATTTGCAGGTTCCGGCCTCTCAGATTCCGACGTGGCGCTATCGCTCACTCCGGGGGGCCCTGGGCTTTGAGGTGCGCCTCGGCACCAATGGAACGCGTACACCATTCCTGACGAGCTGGAACACCACCTCCAAGAATCTGCGCGAGGTTCGGATGGTGTTCCCGATCACGACCTCCGCGGGGACGTCGGATCTCCTGTCTGCCACCGATCTCGCCACACTCACCTCCCCCACCGGGCAGCTCACCGCCCAGTTGGATGCGCTGGATCATCGCTCGGTGCTAATCGCGGTCGATCCCCGCATCCCGGCCTCAATTGCGGCATTGGGAAACTCGGCACCCCGGAGTGCAAGTACTTGGCTCACACGACTGAAGGCCCAGTCCCACGTGATACCGCTGCTGTATGGCAATGCCGATCCGAATACGATCGGCAGCCTGGGGGCACAATCACTGCCCGACACCGACATCTCCGGTCTCCTCTCGTGGGACCGCACGGATCTGACCGTCGTACGCAACCTGACGCCCACCGGTGCACGCGTGCTCCAGAACTCTGGCATCCGGAGCGTAATCATCCAGAGCGACTCCACAACGGCGACCTCCTCCGAACTCCAGGAGACCCCACTCCATACTGGCGAGCTGCAGCTCCTCGCCTCCGACCCGACCCTGTCTCACGCGCTCACCCAGATCGGATCCGCCACGTCGAGCCAGGAGGAATCCACCCGTCTGGCCACCTTGGAGGGACTTTCCCTGATCTCCTCCCTGGCAGATTCCGAGCTGCCCTCCCTCACGGTTCTGGCGCCGCAGTCCTGGACACGGCACTTGGACGCCTACCAGCCGCTCCTCTCCTCGATGGGCAACACCCTCGGGGTCAAGTGGTCGGGCAGTGCAACTCCGTTCTCCGCAACCCACTCCGTGAGCACCAAGCTCGTGAGCGACGCATCCACCAGCACGGCCGGCTCTCCCTCCTTAGAGAGCCTTCTCCAGTCACTCAACACGGTCAATACGTTCGCCAAGGCGGCGGTGGATGGGTCTCCCGAGACCTCGGCGAATCGAACCGCCATGACCCTGCTCGGGTTCGGCTGGAAGTCCGACTCGGATACCCGACAACTGGCCATCAGCCACGCCGTGACCTCGAACAACGCCTATTCCAGTGCTCTGAGCTTCTCATCCACTTCAAATCTCACACTGGTCAGCGGGAATTCAACAATCCCTGTACCGGTGCGCAACGACTCCGACTGGCCGGTTCTGGTCTCCGTTCAGACCAAGCCTTCCAACGGCCGCGCAAAGGTGAGCCGCCAGGTGCAGGTTCGCATCGACCCCCATGCCACCGAGACCGCGAAAGTCCCGGTCACCGCGGTGGCAAATGGAACCGTCACGCTCAATTTCCACTTGCTCGCCTCGGATGGCACCGAGCTCGCACAGCCGATCACGCGTGAGATGACCATTCGCGCGGACTGGGAGGGGTGGGGGGTGGCCGGGATCGCGATCGCGGCCGGAGCGCTCTTCATTATTGGGCTGTACCGTTCATTCCGCCGGCACCGGCGACTTCGTCAGGAGGCCCGGAGCGCGAATGACCCCCCGTCACAGCCGTCGGATTCGGTGGATGTTTCACGTGAAACATCCACCGATCGTGACCACCTCTCCCACTCATAGGCGACCCACGGCCCGGGGAATGATTCCCCGGTAGGATCGGTTACATCTGCAGACTGAAAGGAATCACCGTGCGCGACGTGCTGATCATCGGGTCTGGTCCCTCCGGCTGGACGGCTGCCATCTATACGGCCAGAGCCGGCCTCCACCCCACACTCATTGCCAGTTCCGTCGAGACCGGCGGGGAACTCATGAAGACCACGACGGTCGAGAACTTTCCCGGTTTCCTGGAGGGCGTGCAGGGCCCGGATCTGATGGCCATACTTCAGCAGCAGGCCGAGCGTTTCGGTACCGAGGTGATCTACGACGATGCCGTGGAGCTCGATCTCGACGGCCCGGTGAAAACCGTTCGAACCGGGCTGGGCGACACCTACACCGCTCGGTCGATCATCCTCTCCACCGGCTCTGCGTACCGTCGTCTCGGCCTGCCCCGCGAGGATCTGTTGAGCGGGCATGGGGTCTCGTGGTGCGCCACTTGTGATGGCTTTTTCTTTACCGACAAGGTGGTAGCCGTGGTCGGAGGCGGCGATTCCGCGATGGAAGAGGCCACCTTCCTCACCCGGTTCGCCAAGCAGGTCTACGTAATCCATCGCCGTGACTCCCTCCGGGCCTCACAGATCATGCAGAAGCGCGCTCAAGACGATCCAAAGATCACTTTCGTCTGGAACAGCACCGTTTCGGCTCTGCTCGGCACGGATCAGCTCAGCGGGGTGGAGCTGACGGACACCGTGACGGGCGAACAGCGCCAGCTGGACCTCGACGGGCTGTTCGTCGCCATCGGCAACGATCCCCGCACCGAGCTCGTGAAAGATCAGGTGGCTCTGGAAGACAACGGCTGCATCCGCGTCGAGGGCCGAAGCTCCCGTACAAGCATCCCCGGGGTCTTCGCCGCGGGTGACGTCATCGACCCCACCTATCGCCAGGCCATCACCGCCGCCGGGTCCGGCTGCGTGGCCGCGCTCGATGCCCAGTCCTATCTCATATCCCATGCGGTGCCCGCCGACCCGGCAGTCGCCGCCCAGTCCTAGTCCGCGTCCGTTTCCGAAGGAGCAACAAATGTCTGTTATCACCACCAAGAGCAGCACGTTCAAGCAGGATGTGCTGGAATCCGACGTCCCGGTCCTCGTCGATTTCTGGGCAGCCTGGTGCGGCCCCTGCCGCGCAATGTCCCCGGTTCTGGATGAGTACGCATCCGAGCACGAGGGCAAGGTCACCATTGCCAAGCTCAATGTCGATGAGAACCCCGACATTGCCGCGGCCTACCGCATCACCTCGATTCCCGCCATGAAGCTCTTCAAGAATGGCTCAGTCGTGACAGAGGTTGTCGGCACTCGTCCGAAGATGGTGCTCTCGCGCGAGCTCGAGCCGCACCTGGACTAATTCCACACGCAGACAACGCCCCACTCCGTGCCCTCAGGTCCGGGCTGGGGCGTTGTCTGTGCAGGAAACAGCAGGATATTGCCCCCAGAAGGTTTTCAGGAGTCGATTCCGCGCTGCCCGAGACGCTGTAAAAGGCGGTTCAGGTCGGCCACGGTCGCAAAGTCGAAGGTGAGCTTGCCCTTCTTGCGCCCCAGGGAAATATGGACGCTCGTGTCCAGCTCATCCCCCAGCCGGGCAGCGAGATCATCGAGTACCGCCCCGACCTTGCCGGCGCGCGGCCGGGTGGGCTTCGGGGTGACGTGCTCCTTGGCCAGAGCCTCTGCCTCACGCACGCTGAGGCCCTGCGAAACGATTTGCCGGGCCAGCGGCTCGACCCGTTCCGGATCCACCGCCACCAGGGTTCGCGCCTGACCCATACTCAGCACACCGGCCGCAACCTGCTTCTGTACGGTCTCGGGAAGACGAAGCAGCCGAAGCATATTCGAGACCTGCGGGCGGGATCTGCCGATGCGTTCCGCCAGCTGTTCCTGGGTGATCCCGAAATCGGTGAGCAGCTGCTGATAGGCGCTGGCCTCTTCAATCGGATTCAGATCAGAGCGGTGCAGGTTCTCGAGCAGCGCATCCCGCAACATATCCTCGTCATCGGTCTGACGCACGATGGCGGGAATCGTTTCCAGCTCAGCGAGCTTGGAAGCGCGCAGCCGCCGCTCCCCCATGATGAGCTCATACCCGCCGCTGGGCTTCGAGCGCACCACAATTGGCTGCATGACACCGAACTCCCGCACCGAATGGACGAGTTCGTCCAGTGCCTGCGGATCGAATTCACGTCGGGGCTGCCGGGGATTCGGAGTGACCTCCGAGGGGGAGACCGAGATGAGCTGCAGGCCAGGCACCGAACGCAGTGCCTCCTGTTCGGTATTCTCGAAGAACACATCCGCGGGCCTGGCCGTGTGGTTCACTGCATCCTCAACTGAACGGCCGGCCGCATCTGACTCGGGCAGGCTCGGGATGAGTGCCCCGATACCCCGGCCCAATCCACCCTTCTTACGCGCCATAGTGTTCCGCTCCTCTCACCGCAATCTCGGATGCCGCCTCACAATACGCGAGTGCCCCCTTGGACCCGTGATCGTACGAGACCACACTCATCCCGTAGCTGGGAGCCTCCGAAATGCGCACACTACGCGGGATGACCGTAGTCAGCGTCTGCTTTGGGAACGTCTCTCGAACCTGAGTGACGACGTCACTGGACAGTTTGGTCCGTGAATCAAACATCGTCAGCAAAATCGTGCTCAGCTGAAGCCGAGGATTGAGCCCCCGGTTGATCAGGGCGATGTTGCGCAGCAACTGGCTGAGGCCCTCCAGCGCATAGTATTCGCACTGAATCGGAATCAGGACCTCCGAGGCGCACACGAACGCATTGATGGTCAGCAGCCCCAGACTGGGCGGGCAGTCGATCAGGATGTAGTCAAAACGGCCGGGATGCTGCGTCCACCACCGGCCGAGGGCATCCCGGAGACGATATTCGCGTCGCTCCATACTGACGAGTTCAATTTCGGCCCCCGCAAGATCCAGACTGGAGGGAACACAGAAGAGGGCATCGCTCTCGGGGACGGGCGAAATAACGTCGTTGAGACCGACCTCACCGAGCAGAACCTCGTAGATGCCCGGTTTCCCGGACCGAATATCGAGCCCCAGACCGCTTGAAGCATTCCCCTGCGGGTCCAGGTCGATCACGAGCGTACGGCGCCCGCCCTTCGCCAGTGCCGCGGCAATATTGACCACCGAAGTAGTCTTGCCCACCCCGCCCTTTTGGTTGGTGACGGTGATGACTCGCGGATGGCTGGGCCGAGGGTAGGGGAGCTCCTCCGCGGCCCGGCGCCGATCTCGTAGAGAACGGAGCTCGCGTGCGAGCGGGGCATCAGCCGTCACGGTGCCCATCCTCTCTTCGCACGAACCGGGCTTTTCAGTCTACTTGCTCTGGTTGGACTCGGCCCCCGGCCAGCCGGTCGGGAGTGAATTTGTGGGCTCCGGCTGAGGGATCCCCATCCCCTGCGCAACGGTACCGGCAACCCCCATTGGAGTCGGCCGTGTCTCAGGATGTTGCTGCGGCATTCGGAGCCTCCTCGGTCTTCTTGCCCACGATGGCAATCTCCTCCGTGCTGGTCTCGGAGAGATCATTCCTCCCGACCCAGCACCGCAGGACCGTGGTGGGTGTTTCTAGGCCCTCAGGGGCGATCTGCTCGATCCGAACGCCCTGAAGGTGCAGCTTGCGGATGACCTTGGCCGCCTTCTTCAACTCGTCGGCAACGTGTTGCCCCTTCATGAGCAGAAGCTCCCCACATCCGTGCAACAGGGGCACACACATGGGGATCAGTGTCGCCGTCGCACTCACCGCACGTGCCGTCACCACCTGCACATTGAGCTGATCGACAACCTCTTGGGCTCGAGCCCGCACCACGGTCACATTCTGGGCACCGAGGCGTTCCGTTTCCTCGAGGAGCCACTTCGCGCGACGTTCCATGGGCTCGATCAGCACGAATTGAATCTCTGGGCGGATGAGCGCCAGCACGAGTCCGGGCAGCCCCGCACCGCTTCCGACATCGGCCACCGAGGTGACATCCCGCCCGATTGCCGAACTCAACACACCGCAGTTGAGGATATGCCGGGACCAGATACGTTCCGCCTCACGCGGACCAATCAGTCCAAGCTCCTCGCCACGGGTTGCCAGGTCGCGGGCGAAATTATCCAGAGGCTTCCACGCCTCGCCGAATAAGCTGGCCACGGCGTGCGGACGCGGCTCGATCGCCACCCCGGAACCGTCGAGTTCCACCGGTTCGGACCCCGATGTTTCACGTGAAACATCCGTCATTCCGCAGCCGCCTCATTCCCATTCTGTGTGGATTCCCCATCGGAAGGCCCGGTCTCCGAGGCGCGGTCATCTTCGTCGTCTTCCGGCAGAGACAGGACGATATGCCGCCCTCGCCCCTCCCCTTCCGACGTGCTGTCTAGGTCGTTTTCCCGCGCGAGGTCGTGCACAATCTTGCGCTCGTAGGAGGACATCGGTTCAAAATCGACGAACTCCTCACCCTCCTCGAGACGGTGAAGTGCACCCTCAACGCGATGCTGAAGTTCTTCGCGGCGCTTTTCCCGAGAGCCCTGTACATCGAGTACCAACCGGGAGCGCTCCCCCAGTCGCGCCTGCACCGCAAGGCGGGTGAGGTCCTGGAGCGCCTGAACCGTCTCATACCCACTCAAGGTTCCCAGCCGGCTGTCCTCCTCATCAGAGGCAATACTGATGTACGTCCGGTCATCGTGCTCCTCAATATCGATATCCCCATCGAGGTCGGTGATATCGAGAAGTTCCTCCAGATAGTCTGCGGCAATTTCCCCCTCGTCGGGGGTGTTCTGCTCATCGGCCGTTTCCGCCGTGCTGGGCAGTTTTTCCTGCTCGTCCTCAGCGCTCATGACCGCCTCTTCTTCCCTTGTTTCTTCGCCCGAGCCTTCCCTACTGGCTGTACACGCTGCCCCTGGGGAACACCCTTGTATTTCTCAAGCTCGTGCTGTTCAGTCTCGGTCAATTTGCCACGGCTCGCCAGGCGCTCCTGCCGGGCGTAGTACGCCTTGGACCCCGGAGTCGGCATGCTGCGGATGACCAGGAACTGCTGCCCCATCGTCCACAGGTTATTGATGAACCAGTACATAAGCACACCGAGCGGGAACGCCACACCCGAGAACAGCATCAGGAACGGCATGCCGTACATGAGCATCCGCTGCTGACGGTACGTCGGAGCCTGCTTGGCCTCTTCGGAGATGTTCTGTCCCATGATCTGCACACTGGTGAAGAGCTGCGAGGAGATCATCAGGATCACGAGCACCACAGCGAGGATCAGCACCGGCCACTCAATGGGATTTGCCTGGAACGCCTGGGTAAGCGAGATCGACATGCGGGCGCCGAAGAGTCGCGCCGAAGAGAATTGCTCTGCGAGACCCTTGTCGAGAAGGCCCACACCCGCCCGGCCGTGCTGGGCCTCGTTCATCACGGTGAACAGTCCGAAGAAGATGGGCATCTGGACCAGAACCGGGAGACATCCGCTGACGGGGTTCGCTCCACCGTTCTTGTAGAGATCCATCTGCTCCTGCGCCATTGCCTGACGCGAGAACTGATCCTTCTTGCCGCGGTATTTATCCTGGATGCGCTTGAGCTCCGGCGCCAACTCCATCATCTTCCGCTGGCTGCGAATCTGACGCACCATGAGCGGAATCATCGCCGAACGGACCACCACCACCAGGCCCAGGATGCACAGCACCCAGAGCCAGCCAGAGGTCGGTGACATACCCAGGGTCGTGAACACCCAATGCCAGACGACAAGCACGAGTTCGATGGCCCACTTGATGGGCCACATCACTATTCCGATGAAGTCTGGCACAGGGTCAGTCTCCTTTCACTTCTCGTCGAGGAATGGCGCTCGGGGACCGGATCGAATCCCCCGGCGCTCAGCGGGGAGCATCTCAGAAGACGCCAGGCGGTCAATGCACTCCCGCACACGAACCCCCACCGCCGAAACGCCTCAAGAGAGTAGGCGGAGCAATGCGGGGTGAACCGGCACACATCCCCGTACAGGGGGGAAACCAGCAGTTGCCACAGTCGGACAAACCCGATCGCGGCGCGGCGGGGAAGCATCCAGAGAAAGCGCACGACACGGCACATCACGCCTTCACCGCCCCAATGCGGCGAAGTACAGAGTGCACATCTTCGCGCAATTCCTGGAAAGAGGCCCGAGCGGCCTGCGGCTTTGCCCGGACGATCAGGGAATAGGGAGCGAGCTGGGGCAGCTCCTCGGCCAGGATCTCGCGGAGCCGGCGCTTGACACGGTTTCGTACTACCGCGTTTCCGACGGTCTTACTCACCACAAAACCAGCGCGGGCACTCTCTCCGGCCGGTGCCGGTGCAGCATGCAACACGATTGTTCGCGTTCCTTTGCGGGCCCCGTGCCGGGTCAGCTCGCGGAATTCTGCAGGAAGATGGATCCGCTGATTCCGCGGGAGCATGACTCAGGCGGAAAGCGCAGAACGTCCCTTGGAGCGGCGGGCGGCGAGAATGCCGCGGCCGGCACGGGTGCGCATACGCGCACGGAAACCGTGCTTCTTCGCCCGGCGGCGGTTGTTCGGCTGGAAAGTACGCTTCGTCATGTCAGGATCCTTTGAGTTCTTCGAAGAAAGGGTAGGCCTCAGGCCAGGGAGACAGCCTACCGATCCTCGCAAACAAGGTCAAGCCGGGCCACTCCTGGAACCGGCCGTCGCGGAACCGCCTCGGCCGGTTCCGACCGCGAAACGTTCTGCGTTACCGCCCCTTTCCACAGATCTGCACACTCTTGCAGCCCATCAGGCATGTCGATACCGTAGCCCGAGAATAGGATGGAGGTCATCGCACCCGTATTCCCGGGCGCAGATGCACGTCCGTCTCATCGGGATACGACCAGGAAATTGGGGATCATAGGTGTCTGAGAACGCAGCAGCTGACCAAGACCAGACTGGCTGGACCGCCGTCTGCGCACAGCTGTCAAAGGACTCCCGGCTGAGCGACCAAATGCTCGGCTTCTTGAACCTGGTGCACCCCAAAGGCACCATCGGAGACACGCTCATCCTGGAGGTTCCCGACGACCTCACCCGCGAGATGATTGAGCACCGGGCAAAGGTTCCCATTCTGACCGCCCTGGCAAACACACCCGGGTCGGCGGTGTCTTCATTCGCCGTGGTCATCAATAGCGCACTCCACACCACGCCTCCACCACAACCGTCATCGGCGCCGGGCCGGCCGGATCCACAGGGATCCTCCTCCATTCTCTCCGCACCGCCGACCCCCGAAACCAAGACGTCCTCGGCTCCCCCGCCGCAGGAGTCGACCCCGGAAGATTCCTCCCGTCTCAATCCCAAATACAATTTCGATAATTTCGTGATCGGCAGTTCAAACCGCTTCGCCCATGCGGCCGCCTTTGCGGTGGCAGAGGCCCCGGCCAAGGCCTACAACCCGCTCTTCATCTACGGGGGGTCCGGGCTGGGAAAGACACATCTTCTCCATGCCATCGGCCATTACGCCATCAGCCTCTATCCGGGCATCCGCATTCGGTATGTGAGCTCCGAAGAGTTCACCAATGACTTCATCAACTCCATTCAGAACAACCAGTCGCAGGATTTCCAGGCGCGCTACCGCAACATCGACATCCTGCTCATCGACGACATTCAGTTTCTGCAGGGCAAGGATTCCACGCAAGAGGCGTTCTTCCACACCTTCAACACGCTGCACGATCACAGCAAGCAAGTTGTGATCACCAGTGACCAGCCGCCCCGAAAGCTTCACGGCTTTGAGGAGCGGATGACCTCGCGCTTCGAGTGGGGTCTGATCACGGATGTGCAGGCCCCCGACCTTGAGACGCGGATCGCCATTCTGCGCAGGAAGGCTGCCAGCGAGCATCTGGACATCCCGGCGGATGTGCTCGAATTCATTGCTACGAAAGTTCCCTCCAATATTCGTGAGCTCGAGGGCACACTTCTCCGGGTCACCGCCTTCGCCAGTATCGAGAAGCAGCTCATCGACATCGATCTGGTTCAGGCCGCCCTCAAAGACGTGATCACGCTCAATGAGGACAACATCATTGCCCCCACGGAGATCATCAATCATGTGGCTCGCTACTACCGCCTCACCCCGGAAGATCTCACCGGGGCCTCCCGCGCCCAGCAGATTGCACTCGCTCGGCAGATCAGCATGTATCTCTGCCGGGAGATGACATCACTCTCCCTGCCCAAGATTGGGGCGGAGTTCGGCGGCCGGGATCACACGACCGTCATGTACGCGAACAATAAGATTGACCGCCTCATGCGGGAGCGGCGCCAGATTTACACCGAAGTCACCGACCTCATGACTGAGATCAAGCAGTCCCACCGCTGACCAGGCGCTCAAACATTCTCTGACTCCCATACCCCCGTGGTGAGTCCCCTTTCTGGTACCCATTTCGGACTTCTCCACACGGTTTTCCACACCCCTGTGGAAATCTCGGCGTTTTTCGGTGCATAACTCACATTTTTTGTGGATTTCGCGGGGTTCTTCGCCCAAGATCAAATGTTATCCACAGTCCCATCCACACCCTGTGCACAAAACTACACACATGTAACTAATTGCAATTTCGCGGAACTCACGAGTTCTCCGCAGGATCCACAGACGTTAATACGATTGAAGTCTCTTCCCCGTCTCGCTCTCTGGCCTACTTAGCCCAGATTGAGGATCCGGTTTCGCCCCCGGCGAAGTGTGGGAACATGGAGACGTTCGTGTAATTCCATCAGTGAGGGGCGAGATGAGACTCCAGATCAACCGTGATGTCCTCAGCGAGGCCGTGTCGTTTGCTGTGAAGCTCCTCCCCCAGCGCACGACACTGCCAATCCTGAGCGGCGTCGTGCTGGATGCAGCAGAGGGCAAACTGCGAATCTCCTCGTTCGACTACGAAGTCTCCAGTAGTACCTCCATCCCAGCCGACATCGAGGATGCTGGATCCGTGCTCGTCTCCGGACGCCTTCTCGCCGATATTTCAAGTCGTCTGCCCGCCGATGAGGTCAACCTGACCACCGACGAGAACGGCCGGCTCCTGGTGCAGAGCGGATCGGCCAAATTCGAACTCTTCACAATGCCGCTCGACGAGTACCCATCACTTCCCGAACGGCCCGAGTGGCAGGGATCCGTCTCAGCCGAGACCTTTGCGACCGCCGTCGGCCAGGTTTCCGTCGCCGCATCCCGAGACGATGTCACCCCGGTGATCACGGGAGTGCAAATTGAACTCACCTCGGGACAGCTCACCTTCCTTGCCACCGACCGCTACCGTGTGGCCCTCCGGAGCATTCCCTGGGAGGGACAGATTCCCGCAGACACCACCGCTCTGGTCCCCGTGCGCACCCTCTCCGAAGTTGCGAAAACATTTGCCCACGCCGATCAGATTCAGATTGCGGTCACCAAGGATGACGATCACGAGATGATCGCGTTCGGAACTCCGGACCGTCTTGTGACCTCTCTCCTCATCAAGGGGAATTACCCTCCCGTGCGACGTCTGTTCCCCGAGACTGTCGCAAACTATGCGGTGGTCAGCACCTCAGAGCTCATCGAATCGGTTCGCCGTGTCTCGCTGGTGCTCGATCGCGAGAGTCCCCTGCGGTTCACCTTCAACCTCGACGGAGTCACCCTCGAGGCCATCGGCAACGAGCAGGCACAGGCGCAGGAGACCGTCGAGGCATTCCTGACCGGTGAGGAGGTTGTGATTTCGATGAAACCGCAATTCCTGATCGACGGCCTGTCCTCGACGCAGAACGAGTTCTCCAAGCTGAGTTTTACGAAGACGGATAACCCGCATAAGCCCGGGCCGGTACTCATCACGGGGCAGACCAGCAAGAACGGCGAAGAGCCGGGAGACTACCGCTACTTGCTGCAGCCGAACCTGTTGCTGCGGTAGGGGTCGCGTGCACATCCGTTTTTTGGAGGTGCGCGACTTCCGCAACTACGTACACGCGCGCGTCGAGCTCACTCCCGGGGTCGTCGTGCTGACTGGCCCGAATGGACAGGGAAAGACCAATCTCCTGGAGGCGGCGCGGTACCTGTCCGTCTACTCGTCACATCGTGTTTCCGGAGACCGTCCTCTTGTCCGGGCCGGATGTGAGCGCGCCCTTATCCGAGCCGAGGTGCTCCATGGAGATCGTCACCTGCGATTGGACTGCGTGATCGCCCGCGAGGGAGCCAACCGGGTGCGCCTCGGGGGCACCCCCAGACGGGTCGGAGAACTCATCGGAGCCTTCGCGACCGTGCTCTTCGCGCCGGAGGACCTGTCGCTCATTCACGACGGGCCGGCGGTGCGGCGGAATTTTCTCGATGGAATCCTGATCGAGCGGCGTCCTGGCCTCGCAGAGGTCATCCGTGGCTATGACCGGGTACTTCGGCAGCGCAACTCACTGCTGCGTTCGGCCCGGGCAAATCACATCCCCCAGTCCCAGCTGCAGTCAATCGCTTCCTGGGACACCCAGCTCGCGGAATTCGGGGCCGAGCTGGAGCAGGAACGGTGGCTACTCACCCGGGCGCTCGTCGTTCCCCTCGCGGAGGCCTACCGGGGAATCTCGGGAACCGATGACCAGGCGATTCCCCGGTTGCGTTCGGTGCTCATTCCGGATGATCTGTCCGAGCACCCGACGATCGAGACCATCCGTGAACGGTTTTTGCGGGCGCTCGAGGAGGGGCTGGAGACCGATCTGCAGCGCGGTACCACCGGAGTGGGACCCCATCGGGATGAACTCGACCTGCTCCTGTCGGGATTGGTGGCCCGCGAGTACGCCTCACATGGGGAGAGCTGGTCTCTGGCACTGGCCCTCCGTCTTGCCGCCGCCACGGTGTTGCGGGAAAGTTCCCCGGCCGGGGATCCGGTCCTGATGCTCGACGATGTCTTCGCCGAGCTGGATGCGGCGCGGAGAGAGCGCCTGGCAGCCCTGATCTCCTCCTACGAGCAGGTGCTCATCACTGCGGCGATTCCCGAGGACCTTCCCGAGTTCCACCGGCCGGTGCAACAGGTGCACATTCTGGCCGGACAGGTGGTGGATGCGGCGGCCGGGGCTCCAGCGGCAGCCGATGGGGCCGCGGCCGGTGAGCCCCCAGAGGGTTCGGATCCCCACCATCCGGTGCCTCCAGCCGATGTCGAGGCCCGCTGATGTCTTCGGGGGCACATGACGAGGCGGCTCGTGTCTTTCTTCGATTTCGGCGAATCTTCGGGAGGGGCTCCCGTCGCGCACCGGCGGCTCCCTTCCAGGGGAATTCCGATATTGAGCCGGTGGGGTCCGCCCTTTCCGTGGTGGAGCGGGAGATGGGCTGGGAACAGCCCCTGGGCCGCGCACAGATCACCGTCGATTGGGCCAGAATCGCCGGGCCGGACATTGCCGCGCACACCACTGCGTATCTGCTGGAGGAGACGGTTGTCGTACGGTGCAGCTCGACCGCATGGGCGGCGAATCTTCGGAGAATGCAGAACCGCCTCCTGAGCAGGGTTCATGAGGAGCTCCCCAGGGTCCGGGTCACGGCCATGCACTTCGTGGGCCCGGATGCGCCCTCTTGGGGGCACGGGTTCCGTTCGGTCCCCGGCCGGGGACCCCGGGATACGTACGGCTGACGTCAGAAACCCGTTTCCGTGAGGACCCCTACACCTCCTGGGTGTGCTGGTCATAGATGCCGTTTCAAGGCCGAATTCAGGCACGTTTGCTAGAATGGGAGTGATTCTCGGCATGGATCCGCTCGATCCTGTTGCCGACGTGAAAGCGAGTGCCTCCCATGACCGAACCCGAACCGTCCCAGACCTATGACGCCAGTTCCATCACCGTCCTTGAGGGCCTTGAAGCGGTGCGGAAGCGCCCCGGAATGTACATCGGCTCCACCGGTCCCCGTGGACTCCACCACCTCGTCTACGAGGTGGTGGACAACTCGGTCGATGAGGCACTGGCCGGGTACTGCACCCATATTGAGGTGACGATGCGGGCGGATGGCAGCATCCGCGTGCAGGACAATGGCCGCGGCATCCCGGTCGATATTCAGAAGCAGACCGGCAAGCCGGCCGTAGAAGTGGTCCTCACGGTGCTGCATGCGGGCGGCAAATTCGGTGGCGGCGGGTATGCGGTGTCCGGCGGGCTCCATGGCGTGGGCATCTCGGTGGTGAACGCTCTGTCGACGCACCTGGATGTGGAGGTGCGCCGCCAGGGGCACGTCTGGCGCCAGCAGTACCGGGGCGGCGCTCCTGTGGCCGCTCTGCAGCAGGGCGAGGCCTGCGACGAGACCGGCACCACCGTCACCTTCTGGCCCGATGCGGAGATTTTCGAGAGCGTCGAGTTCGATCGGGAGACGCTCCGGCGCCGTTTCCAGC
>JAKVJE010000029.1 GCA_022487185.1 Microbacteriaceae bacterium | reverse complement strand
CCCGGGGGCCCCCCCTACCCTTTGTTTGGGGGGGGGGGGGGGGGGGGGCCCCCCCCCCCCAACACTGCAACTGAGGAGCACCAGTGTCATCGATCGTCACGTTTGATCACGTCACGAAACGGTTCGTCCAGCGGGGTAAACCGGACCATCTCGCGGTCAACGATGTGAGTCTCGCCATCCAGACCGGTGAGATCTTCGGCATCATCGGCTATTCCGGAGCGGGAAAGAGCACGCTCGTCCGCCTCATCAACGCTCTGGAGACCCCGACCAGCGGTGAGGTCACCGTCCTCGACACCGCGCTCTCACGGGTGCATGGGGGCCGGCTCCGCGCGCTGCGCGCCGACATCGGCATGGTGTTCCAGCAGTTCAACCTGTTTGAGCGCCGCACAGTAGCGGGCAACATCGAATATCCGCTCAAGCTGGCGGGCTGGGATCGAGCCCGCCGCCGCACGCGGGTGCGTGAACTGCTTGAGTTCGTGAGCCTCCCCGACCGGGCGAAGGCGTATCCGTCGGAGCTCTCCGGCGGGCAAAAGCAGCGAGTGGGCATCGCTCGGGCCCTCGCCACCGAGCCGAAGCTCCTGCTCGCCGACGAGGCCACCAGCGCCCTCGATCCCGAGACCACGAACGACGTGCTGGCCCTCCTGAAGCGGGTCAACACAGAGCTGGGGATCACCATCGTCGCCATCACCCATGAAATGCATGTGGTGCGTGAGATCGCCGACCGGGTCGCGGTGATGGATGCGGGCCGAGTGGTCGAGCAGGGGGTCGTCTACGACGTGTTCTCGGCTCCCCGCGCCGAGACGACCAAGCGGTTCCTGGGAACCGTGCGCACCGAGGTCCCGACCCCGGAGATCGTCGAGACACTCAGAGCACGCTATCCGGGCCGGCGGCTGTTCACGGTGGACGTGCGGGACGACGACCGCACCAGCGGCCTCCTCTCGCGAGCCTCCCACGAATACGGAGCGGATGTCTCGGTCGTCTTCGGCGGCATCGGGGAGCTCCAGGGCCGCCCCTTCGGCTCCCTCACCTTCACCGCCGATGGGCCCGCGGATGCGGTGGAACAGCTCGTGCAGGCGGTCTCGGCCGCCGCTTCGGTACAGGAGATCACACGATGAACTGGTGGAACGACTTCTCTTCGACGGTGGCCCCGCAGCTGCTGCAGGCCACGGTCGAGACCCTGTGGATGGTCACCCTGACCCTCCTCATCGCCGGCGTGGCGGGCCTCCTGTTCGGAGTGCTCCTCTCCACGACCCGTCCGGGCGGCATCCTGCAGAACCGGGTCGTCTTCACCCTGCTGAATCTGCTGGTGAACACCATCCGCCCGGTCCCGTTCATCATCCTGGTGTTCGCGATCGGACCGCTGACGCGGTTGGTCGTGGGCACCACGATCGGCGATGTGGCGGGGGTGTTCGTGATGTGCGTGTCGGCGACCTTCGGGATCAGCCGCATCGTGGAGCAGAACCTGGTGTCCACCGACCCCGGCGTGCTGGAGGCCGCGAAGGCGATGGGGGCCAGCCCGGTGCGGATCATCCTCACGGTGCTCCTCCCAGAGGCCCTCGCCCCGCTCATCCTCGGCTACACCTTCGTCTTTATCGCCATTGTGGATATGTCGGCGATGGTCGGGGCCGTCGGTGCGGGTGGCCTGGGTAACTATGCACTCGTGTACGGCTACCAGCGCTTCGACTGGGGCGTGACGTACGCAACGGTGATCGTGATCATCGTGCTCGTCCAGCTGGTCCAGTACCTGGGCAACACCCTCGCGAAGCGGGCTTTACGGCACTGACCCGAGTGATGGTCGGGGGTACCATGTGTACGTTTCCCACATCTCCCGAAAGGACGCTGTGACTTCGCCCGACGCCGCCCTCACCGCTCTTCCCCCAGTGCTCCCGCGGGGCCGTCGGGCCCTCGCCCTGACCGCCCTGACCCTGGGCGGGTTTGCGATCGGCGTGCAGGAGTTCGTCACAATGGGCCTGCTGCCCAATCTCGCCCAGGGGCTGTTGCCGACGCTGTACCAGGCTTCACCTGCGGCGGCGGATGCGTCAGCCGCGCACCTGGTCTCGGCCTACGCGGCGGGGGTCGTGGTCGGGGCGCCCACGATCATCGCCTTCACCGCGAAGTGGCCCAAGAAGCGGCTGCTCCTGGTGATGCTCTCCTGGCTGGTGGTGGCCACCGCGGCGAGCGCACTGCTGCCGTCGTTTTTGCCGGTGATGGTCGCCCGATTCCTCGCGGGGCTTCCCCACGGGGTCTACTTCGGTGTGGCCACGATGCTGGCGGCCAAGATCATGGGCCCTGGGTCGCAGGCGAAAGGGGTCGCCCTCGTCCTGAACGGTCTCACGATCGCGAATGTCATCGGCGTCCCCGCCGTGACCTGGGTGGGGCAGCACGCCGGCTGGCGCTGGGCCTACGGCGGAGTGGCCACGCTGTTCGCCCTGACCCTGGTCAGCGTGTGGATGACCGTGCCCTCCTTCCCCGGGAATCCGGCGGCGAGTCTCCGAACTGAGTTGCGGGCCTTTCGCCGCCGTCAGGTCTGGCTCACGATCGCTATGGGGGCGATTGGGTTCGGTGGGTTTTTCGCCGCATACAGCTTCATCAACCCGATCGCGACCCACATTGGCGGGCTCCGCTCGGCCACGGTGCCACTGGTGCTGGTGACCGCTGGCATCGGGATGACCCTGGGGAATGCGATCGCCGGGATGACCGGCGACCGGCACCTCGCCCCTACGCTGTTCGCCGGGTACGGCGGGGTGGCTGTCACGCTGTTCGCCGGGTTCTTCCTCCTGCACACCGGGCCGGGGGTGTTCCTCTGGGCGCTGCTGCTCGGGGTGTTCTCGCAGCTCGTGGGCCCGCCCGCCCAGTCGCGGCTGATGAATGTCGCCCCGGGCAGCGAAACCATCGCGGCCGCGAGCCACCATGCGGCGTTCAACATCGGGAACTCCCTCGGCGCCTTCCTCGGGGGCGTGGTGGTGGCGGCCGGATTCGGTTTCCTCTCCCCGCTCTGGGTGGGACTGATTCTCGTCCTGATCGGCATCGGGATCGGAACCGTGTCCTTCGGCCTGGACCGGCACCCCGTACAGCACTGACCGGCGGAAGCTCTCACCCCACCGTCTCCGGGGCACAGCGACAGAGAAAGGGCCCCATCCGGCTTCCCGGATGAGGCCCTCTGCCTGCGTGGGATGAGATTACTTGAGGGTCACCTTGGCGCCGGCCTCCTCAAGGGCGGTCTTTGCCTTCTCGGCGTCATCCTTGTTCGCACCCTCGAGCACGGTGGCGGGAGCGCCGTCGACGAGCGCCTTGGCCTCGCTCAGGCCGAGGGAGGTGAAGGAACGCACCGCCTTGATGACCTGGATCTTCTTGTCGCCGATCTCGTCGAGGACGACGTCGAACTCAGTCTTCTCCTCGGCGGCCTCAGCCGGAGCAGCGGCACCGGCGGCGGCCACGGCGACCGGAGCGGCGGCGGTGACCTCGAAGGCCTCCTCGAAGGCCTTCACGAAGTCGTTGAGCTCGATGAGGGTGAGCTCCTTGAACTGCTCGATGAGCTCCTCGGTGGACAGCTTTGCCATTTTCTTTTCCTTCGTTTGTGATGTGTAGATGTCTTGAGAGAAATCGCGGATGGGGGAGATCCCCTATGCGGCGCTCTCCTGCTTCTCGCGCAGCGCGTCGACGGTGCGAACCGTCTTCGACAGCGGCGCCTTGAACAGGTAGGCGGCTCCGAACAGCGAGGCCTTGAAGGCACCGGCCAGCTTGGCCAGCAGCATCTCACGGCTCTCGAGGTCGGCCAGCTTCAGAACATCTTCCGCACTGATCGCGGCACCGTCGAAGTAGCCGTTCTTCAGGACGAGAAGAGGATTCTGTTTCGCGAAGTCACGCAGGGCCTTCGCGACGGCGACGACGTCACCGTGCACGAACACCAGTGCCGAGGGGCCGACCAGCGACTCCTCGAATGCGTCCACCCCGGCCGCCTTGGCGGCGATCCGGGCAAGCGTGTTCTTCGCCACAGCAAAGCTGGCATGCTCACGGATGGACCCACGAATCTCGTTCAGGTCGTTCACCGTGAGGCCGCGATACTCAGTGAGCAGGACAGCGTTCGAGTTGCGGAACTTGTCCGTCAGCTCGGCGATGACTGCTTCCTTGTTCGCCATGGCACTCCTCAGATACAGTGCCGGCGGCCCGAACGACAAAACGCTCCGAGCACAGGGCATCGGAGCGCAAAATACACGAACACAACACCTGCGCAGGCGACGGAATGTCTTTCGTCCGCTCTGGGAGCGGAAACCGGCGGTCTTAGGCCGCTGATAACCCTATCGGGACATTCCCCCGTCCGCAAGTCCGTCAAGCGAGTTTCCAACAGCCACATATACAAGGCTCAGCATCCTCACAGATGCGATAGGTATATGACACGCTCCGCAGCGCCCGGTGAGCTCGAATTCCCAACAGAAATGAGGTTCCCCATGCTCCCCTCCGCCAGTGCCGCGCACCTCGACCCGCTCATCCGCCATGGATACGCCCGGATTCGACGTGGAAACCAGCTCCTCTCCTCCCGCTGGGGCCACGACGCCGAGAGCACCTGCCACGTCGATCTCGAACGGGCCACCGCAACGCTGCGATATCCGACCCGCCGGGATCTCACCGTCCCCGTGCAATACCTGGGTACCTATACCCGCAGTGACGCCATATTTACCTGGGCGTGGACCGAGGACCTCCCCGAGGAGGTGTCCCGCGTATCCCGGATCATGCGCCGGTACGGGACACGCCGCAGGTTGTCCCTCCTCTCCGAACCCCAGCGCCACTGCCGCCAGGACGAGCCGTGGAACATCACCGCCATCGGGACGCTCCTCTCGCAGGCGTGGACCGGCTTCGAGCTGCAGGACTCCCCCAACGAGTACCGGTATCTGCTGCTCGGCCGCCCGGAGGCTCCGGACACCCCGAAACGAATCGTCCTCGGGTTCCAGATGCCCACTACCATGGCGGCGTGAACCCTCCCCTTTCCCCGGATCTTCAGGCCCTGTGCCTGGCGGACAGCCATGACCGCGCCGCCTGGTTCAAGGCACGCAGCTACGGCATCACGGCGACGGATGCGGCCCATCTGTGCACCGAACGCTCCATTCCCGGGGTCGTGCGCGCGAAAACGAACTCGTGGCGGTTCACAGGCAACGCCTACACAGACTACGGCCGCAAGCGGGAACCCATCATCGCCCAGTGGATGCGCACGAACTACGGCATCGAATCCAATACCCGGCTCTTCTGCTCCTCCGAGAACGCTCGCCACCTGGCCACCCCGGATGGCATCACCCCGGCGGATCAGCCGCTGCTGCTCGCCGAGATCAAGACGAGCACAAAACCCATCAGTGCGCTCCCCCGCACCTATCTGCGCCAGATCTGGTGGCAGCAATATGTGCTCGGCGCCGAGCGGACCCTGCTCGTCTGGGAACAACAACACGACTTCCATCCCGTCGCCGATCACCCGGAGGTGCGCTGGATCACTCGCGATGAGGCACAGATTCAGCGCCTCGTGGGGCTCGCAGACCGGGTGATCGAAGAACTCGATCGGCTCTTTCGGCCGCTTCCTCTCGCCGGCTGAACTCCGCTCCAGGAGCCTAACCTGGCCGTAACCCCGCCGTAGTAATCCTCCGATGTACTGGGAGACATCGAAAGGGGTGCCGACACCGATGCCCACCACGTTTCCACTTCCCGACCTGCCCAAGCGGATGCAGGCGGTGACCGCCGACGACGGGCACGCGCCCGCCCTGCAGAGCGTCCCGGTCCCGACCCCAGTGAACGCCGAGGCGCTCATCCGGATCACCGCGGCCGGGCTGACGCCCCCGGAGCTCACCGCCAGGGCGCCCCGAACGGAGGGTCCCGGGTTTTGCGGGATCGTGGTCGCAACGCCGTACGCACTCTCCCCGTTCTCGGTGGGGCAGCGGGTCTACGGCACCACCGACTTCCCACGGGCACCCACCCCGTACGCCGAGTACACCGTCTCCCCCGTCGACCGGATGGCGCCGGCACCGAAGACCCTGGACGACGTCCAGGCCGCGGCCCTGGCCACCGCCGGCCCCTTCGCCTGGGGGATGGTGGTGGAACTCGCGCGGGCCCGCACCGGCCAGCGCCTCCTGGTTCTGAACGCCGCTGGGCCGATCGGCCTTCTGTCTGTCCAGCTCGGGGCGTATTTCGGCGCCACCGTCCACGCAGTGGCCGGTGAATCCCACTTCGAATTGCTGCGCACACTCGGCGCCGTCGAGGTTCTCCCCCAAGAGGACGCCGAGGCATGGGCACGGGAGCGCCCGGACGTGATTCTCGATCTGACCGACGATGATGAGGCGAGTATCCGGCCCCGGGCGCTCGAGGTCCTCCCCCCGAAGGGACTCCTCATCACCCTCGGCGGCGGGGCCGCACCCCACCGGGGACGGCCCCCACTCCGCACGGACATTCGAGACAGCGGATACTGGCCCACGACTTCACCGGCCGTGCTCGGCGTCCTCGGACGGCTGGCGGATGCCGGAGATCTCCACGTCGAGGCGTCGCCTCTGTGTGATCTGGCGGGCCTTCCAGAGACTCTGGCCTCGGGCATCCCTCGCCACGGGTCCGGAGTCGTGGTTCCTACCGCCGCCTGAAACGACGAATGGGCCCGCCCCGAAGGGCGAGCCCATTCACGTTCTCAGGACCTCAGAGAGCGCTCGGATCCAGCGGGATGCCGGGGCCGAAGGTGGTCGACACGGTGCCCTTCTGGATGTACCGGCCCTTCGCTGCGGAGGGACGGTGACGGTTGATCTCATCGAGCGCGGCGGTCATGTTCTCGGTGATGTCCTGCGCCGAGAACGAGGCCTTGCCCGCGACGAAGTGCACGTTGGCGTGCTTGTCGGTGCGGAACTCGATCTTGCCACCCTTGATCTCCTTGACCGCTTTCGCGGGGTCGGGGGTCACGGTGCCGGTCTTGGGGTTCGGCATCAGCCCACGGGGGCCGAGGACCTTTCCAAGACGTCCGACCTTGCCCATCATGTTCGGCATGGCCACGGCAGCATCGAAATCGGTGTACCCGGCGGCGACCTTCGCGATCAGGTCGTCGTCACCCACCTCGTCGGCACCGGCCGCGGCGGCGGCCTCGGCCTGCTCGCCGGAGGCGAAGACGATCACTCGGGCGGTCTTCCCGGTGCCGTGGGGCAGCGAAACGGTGCCGCGCACGAGCTGGTCGGCCTTGCGGGTGTCCACACCCAGCTTCAGCACAACCTCGATGGTGGAATCGGTGTTCTTCGACCCGGTCTCCCGGGCCAGTTCCGCCGCCTCGGCGACGGTGTACAACTTGCCGGGCTGAATCTTCTCAGCCGCGGCCACATAGGCTTTGGATCGCCTGCTCATCTGCTTCTCCATTCCGGGTTTCCCCGCTGGTTGCAGTCGTGGTCTACTCCGGGCCGGCGTGGCCCTCCCACTCCTGACGTGTGTGTTTTGCGGTCGCCGAACTATCCGGCGACAACAATGCCCATCGACCGGGCGGTGCCCTCGATGATCTTGGATGCGGCGGCGATGTCGTTCGCATTCAGATCGGGCATCTTGGTCTTGGCAATCTCTTCGACCTGCGCCTTGGTGATCGTCCCGACCTTATCGGTCTGGGGGACACCGGAGCCCTTGGGCACACCGGCGGCCTTCAGGATCAGCTTCGCGGCCGGAGGGGTCTTGAGCTCGAACGTGAACGAGCGATCTTCGTACACGGTGATCTCGACCGGCACGACGTTGCCCCGCTGCGACTCGGTCGCAGCGTTGTACGCCTTGCAGAACTCCATGATGTTGACGCCGTGCTGGCCCAGTGCGGGCCCGATCGGCGGGGCGGGGTTTGCGGCACCAGCTTCGATCTGAAGCTTGATGAACCCTGCCACCTTCTTCTTGGACTTAGCCATTTTTCTTCCTTTTCACCTATGCGGCCCTCGACAAACGGGGAATCCGCGCGACGGGGTGGACCCCGCCAAGTCTCTGGTTACAGCTTGACAACCTGATCGAACGAGAGCTCCACAGGGGTCTCCCGCTCGAAGAGGGAGACGAGGACCGTGAGCTTGCCGCTCTCGGGCTTGATCTCGCTGATCGTTCCGGGAAGGCCCGTGAACGATCCCTCCTTGATCGTGATCGTCTCGCCGATCTCGAAATCGATGTCGGTCGGGATGGGAGCGGGTGCGGTCTTGGCCCCGGAACCGGAGCCCTTCGGGACGGCGGCCACCGCGGCGGCCTTCTGCTCCTGCTCCACCGTGGTCTTCAGCATGTCGAAGGCCTCGCGCAAGCGCAGCGGAGTCGGCATGTGGCTCTCCTCGTTCACGCCCACGAACCCGGTCACTCCGGGGGTGTGACGGACGAGAGACCAGGAATCCTCGTTCAGGCGCATCCGCACCATCACGTACCCGGGGATGCGCACGCGACGCACCAGCTTGCGCTGGCCGTTGCGCACCTCGAGAACCTCTTCCTGGGGAACCTGCACCTCGAAGACGTCTTCACCACCGGGCTGGTTCTCCCGGCGGTTCTCGATGGCGTGCTTCACGCTCTTCTCGTAGCCCGAGTAGGAGTGCAGGACGTACCACTTCCCGGGGCGCTTCCGCAGATCCTTCTTGAAGGCGTCCAGCGGATCGACTGCCTCTTCCGCTGGTACTGCCTCGGCCGGAGCGCCGTCCTCGGGTACCGCGGTCGCTGCGTCCCCCGTCTCGACCGCGGGAGCGGTCTCCTGCAGTTCTTCCTCAGACCCCGTCTCGGACATCTGTTCCCGCCTCTCTGAATCCGCACTCATCTCGGTCATCCGTTCGTCACACCCGCGGGTGTCTACGACGCCTTCCCGAACACGAGCATCACGAGTTTGCCGAACCCGAAATCAAGCCCGCCCAGGATGAGCACCATCACGACGATGAACACGAGCACCGCCAAGAAATACCATCCGAGCTCTTTCCGCGTGGGGGTGATGACCTGCCGCAGCTCTCCGAAGACCTGCTTCAGGAAGAGCCACATGCGACCGAATGGCCCCCGAGCGGCCGCACGGTCCCGCTCGGCCTGCTCAACGACGTTCTCCGCCGCGTCAACTGACGTGGACGACACGTGCACACCTTTCACTTGCCCGAACCGGGTTTCGCAGGGCGGACAGGACTCGAACCTGCAACCTGCGGTTTTGGAGACCGCTGCTCTACCAATTGAGCCACCGCCCTTTGCGGGAGAGAAATCCCGGGCATCCACGCTCACCGCGTTTTCGGGCGCAGAAAAGCATGGCAGATTTCAACTACCGAACTGCGAGTCTAGAGGACGGGGGTGCCCATGTAAAGCCGGGCGAGGCCGGTCGGGCCCTCAGGCCTCCGCCCCGCGCCCCGTAACACCGTGCAACACTCCCCCCGGGAACCCCCGGCAGCCCCATACGCTCGCCTCATGGCCACAACAGCACACCCGCACCTCGCACAGACCGAGACCGAGGCCGTCGAGATCGCGCAACAGCTCATCCGAATCGACACCTCCAACGACGGTTCCGATCAGGTTCCCGGCGAGCGCCCAGCCGCAGAATACGCTGCAGCGCTGCTCGAAGAAGTCGGGATCCACGCGACGCTCTACGATTCCGCCCCCGGCCGGACCAATTTGGTCGCGCGTGTGGAGGGTACCGACCCGGCCCTCGGGGCACTCCTCCTGCACGGACACCTCGATGTCGTGCCCGCCGAGGCGGACGATTGGAGCGTCCCCCCCTTCGCGGCCGAGATCCGCGACGACCCCGATTCGGGGCCTGTGCTCTGGGGCCGGGGCGCACTGGATATGAAGGGGACGGACGCCGTGTTCCTCTCCGCGGTGCGGGCGCTGGCCCGTTCCGGCCGGCGTCCGCACCGCACCCTCGTGCTAGCCCTCTTCGCCGATGAGGAGGCGAGCGGCTACCGGGGGGCCAAGTGGATGGCCCCGACACACCCAGAGGCCTTCGCCGGGGTCACCGACGCCATCACGGAGGGTGGCGGGGCATCCATCCGCATCGGAGCGCACACCGCCTATACCCTGCAGACGGCCGAGAAGTCGTATGCGTGGCTGCGGCTCCGGGTGCGAGGGGACGCCGGCCACGGCTCCCTTCAGAACCCGCGCAATGCAGTCACCCTACTGACCCGAGCCCTGGCTCGAGTGGGCGACCATGTCTGGCCGCTCCACCTCACGCCCACCGTACTGGCCCTTCTCGAGGGGCTCAGTGCACTGAGCGGCCTCCCGCTGGATCTGCGGGACGCCGCCTCGCTGGAGGCGTTGGCCCACGCAGCCGGCCCAATCGCCCCGAACGTGCTCGCATCCCTGCGCACGGTTGCCAACCCGACGGGACTGACCGCCGGATACAAGCCGAATGTGATCCCCTCCGAGGCCCAGGGAACCCTGGATCTGCGGATTCCGCCGGGCTTTGAACGAGAGGATGAAGCCACTCTCCGCGAATTGCTCGGCCCCGAGGTGCGCATCGAGACCATTGCCCAGGCCGACGGCATCGCCTCCCCGGTGGCCGGGCCGACGGTGGATTCCCTGCGCGCCGCCCTGCAGACGCAGGACCCGCAGGCGACGCTGCTGCCCTTCACCATGTCCGGTGGCACCGATAATAAGGCCCTGTCCCAGCTCGGGATCCGTGGGTACGGGTTTTCACCCGAACTGTTCCCAGAGGGGTTCCGCCCCGCCGGACTCGTGCACGGGGTGGATGAGCGCATTCCCCTCTCCACGCTCCGGTTCGGCGCCCGGGTCATCGAGCAGTTGCTCGCAGCCCTATAAGCACAGACAAGACGGTAGGCCAAGATATACAAGCACCGGAAAATGTCCCGGCGGCGACGGGTAGAATCGTGCACGTGACCAAGCCACTTTCGTCCCGCATCCGCTCCATCTCCGAATCGGCGACCCTGAAGGTCTCCGAAAAGGCCAAGGCCCTCCGCACCGCCGGCCGACCGGTCATCAGCTACTCGGCGGGGGAACCCAATTTCCCGACCCCCGCGCATGTCGTCGAGGCCGCAGCCGCAGCCGCTCACGATCCCCGGAACCACCACTACACCCCGACGAGTGGTCTGCCCGAGTTGAAGGCGGCGATCGTCGCAAAGACGGCCCGGGACTCGGGCGTCGCACTCGAACCCAGCCAGGTGATCGTCACCAACGGAGGAAAGCAGGCCGTGTACGAGGCCTTTGCCGCCCTCGTCGAGGTCGGTGATGAGGTCCTCGTCCCGGCCCCCTACTGGACCACCTACCCCGAGGCCATCAAGCTGGCCGGCGGGGTTCCCGTTCCCGTACTGGGCGATGTCTCCCACGATTTCAAGATCACCCCGGAGCAGCTCGAGGCCGCAGTCACGGAGCGCACCAGCGTCCTGCTGTTCGTCTCCCCATCGAACCCCACGGGCACGGTCTACACCTCGGAAGAGACCGCGGCGATCGCCCAGTGGGCGGCCGACCACGACCTCTGGGTCCTCACCGATGAGATCTATCAGAACCTCACCTACGACGGAGTGCAGGCCACCAGCATCGCCTCGGCGGTGCCCGGAGCCGAGCAGCGCACGGTGCTCGTCAACGGGGTCGCCAAGTCGTATGCCATGACCGGCTGGCGGGTCGGGTGGCTGGCCGGACCGCAACAGGTCGTCAAGGCGGTCTCGAATCTGCAGTCCCATCTCACCTCGAACGTTTCCAATGTGAGCCAGGTCGCAGCCACGGCGGCGCTCACCGGACCGCAGGATGCGGTGGCCGCCATGCGGGCCGCATTCGACGTCCGCCGCCGCACCATGGTCACCGAGCTGGGGAAGATCCCGGGCGTCCAGGTCCCGGTCCCGCATGGGGCGTTCTACGTCTACCCGGACGTAACCGGACTGCTGGGGCGCACCTGGGCGGGCCGCACCCCCCAAACCACTTTGGAACTGGCCGATCTCCTGCTCGACGAGCTGAATGTGGCCGTTGTCCCGGGCGAGGCCTTCGGAGTGGGCGGAACGCTTCGCCTGTCGTACTCACTGTCCGATGAGGCGCTCCTGGAGGGCCTGCAGCGGCTGCAGGGACTCTTCCTCCAGGGCTGAGCCCAGAACCGCGGCTGGCCCGGGAGCTCGCCGCCCGGCCGTCCGTCTACCGGGGCTCGTCGAGCGCCAGGCCCACGAATCGGGGCTCCGGGACCAGCAGAACCCCGAAGGCCCGCTGCACCTGCTCCCGGATATGGGACGCCAGGGCAACGATCTCGTCGGCCCCAGCACCGCCCCGGTTCGTGAGGGCCAGGGTGTGTCGCGTCGACACTCCGGCGCGGGACCCGGGCAGCCGGAACCCGCGGTGGATGCCCGCATGGTCGATGAGCCAGGCCGCACTGAGCTTCATGCGGCCATCGGACAGCCGCCAGCGGGGAGCATCCTCCGGCACCGAGGTGGCCTCCGGCACGATCGGGTTCACGAAGAAGGATCCGCAGGAGTGGGTATCCGGGTCGGCGGGGTCGTACACCATCCCCTTCGAGCGACGCAGCCGGAGCACCTCCCGACGCACCTCCTCGACGGGGACCCGTGCCCCTCCGGCCACCCCGAGGGCCTCGGTCAGGGGCCCGAACCGGATCGGTGCACTCAGCCCGTCGGTGGTGAGCTCGAGGTCGACGGACAGCACGACGGCCTGCAGATCGCGTTTGTAGGCACTCATCCGATATCCGAAACCGAGGTCGCCGGGGAGCCTGACGGTGGGGCACCCCGTCCCGTAGGACACATCGCTGACCGAGCGGAGCACCTCAGAGATCTCATGCCCATAGGCCCCGACATTCTGGACCGGGGTGGCCCCCATGCGCCCAGGGATTCCGGACAGGGCCTCCAGCCCTCCCCAGCCCTGCGAGACGGTGTAGGCGACCACCGAGTCAAGCGGCTCGCCCGCAGCGACCCGGAGGCGCACATGCGCGCCATCGGATTCCAGCACCTCGACGCCCTGGGTCCGGATACAGAGCACTCGACCCTGGTATGGACGATCGGAGACGAGCAGGTTGGACCCGCCGCCGAGCACCAGGAGTTCATCCGGGGTGCTGCGCGCCACCTCACGGCGGATGTGGGCCTCATCCGCGGCAATAATCGCCTCGGCCTCCCCGCCCACGCCGATGGTGGTGTGCTGGGAGAACCGCCACGCCCGCGCTGACCCCCCGGTCACCTGCGAACGACCGCCTTGGCCGCTCCGAGGACACTCCGGCCGTCGAACGACACCTCCAGGGAGGCCCGGATCGTGTCGGCATCGAGGCCGGTGACCCTGACGACGACCTGCAGGTCGGCACCGAGCTCCGGGTCGACCACCACCGGGCGGGTGAACCGCACCCCGTAGTCGAGGACCCGGCCCGGGTCTCCGCCCGCAAGCCAGTCGACCAATGGCCCGACGGCCACCCCCATGGTCAGCATGCCGTGGGCGAGCACCCCGGGAAGCCCGGCAGCCCGGGCCACGTCATCCCGGTAGTGGATGGGGTTGAAGTCGCCGGAGGCCCCCGCGTACCGGACCATGGACTCCCGCGTCAGGTGCACCGGAATGGGCCCCAGTGCGGCGCCCTCGACGATCTCTGGCAACTGCTGCTCAGGCCGCATCGGACCGCGCCTCCTCGATGACAAAGCTCGCCCGCACCGTCGAGACGGGCTCTGCGTGCTCGGTGACGACCTCGGTGGTGGTCTCGATCATGGTAGCCCGGCCGAGCGACCGAATCCGGCTGACGGTGGTGGTGGCCCGGAGGGAATCCCCGGCCACAATGGGACGCTCCTGAGAGAACCGCTCGCTGCCATGCACCAGGTGCGCGAAGTCGACCCCGGCCTCCGGGTCGAACAGGAAGAGAGCCTCGGCCCGCTGCGCGATCAGCACCGCGAAGGTGGGCGGAGCGACCACATCCGCATAGCCGGCCGCCTGGGCTGCGACGGGATCGAGGCTCAGCGGGGCCTGCGCCAACACGGCGCGGGCGAACTCCCGAATTTTCTCACGCCCAACCAAATAGGGCTCCGTGGGGCCATACACCTTACCAACGAGTGAGGATTGCACAGGCTCATCTTACCCGCCACCACCCTCACAGAGCGGGGATTGCCCAGGCTCTCCCGCGGCCTACCGGGGGTGCCGGTTCCCGCGGCGCTTCTTCTTTCCCGAGGTCGCCGGAGGCAATGGTTTCCGCACCGGGGGACGAATCGGCTGCCGGCGCACCAGAAGACCAGGGCGGGTCTGGATGGGCGCCACCCAGGGGATACGCGTGTACAGCCGCTCAGAGGAGGCCAGCAGCCACGGCACCAGCGTAACCTCGACTCCACGGATCAGGAGCAGCCGGTCGCGGATGTGCCGCGAGCGCCGGTTGTGCAGGGCCCGCTCCCACCAACGCCCCACCACCAGGTAGGGCATGTAGATGGTGACGACCTCAGATCCCTTCTCTTCACGCCGCAGCCGCAGATACTTCGCCACGCTGCCGCCCACATCCCGATATGGCGAGGGGATCAAGCGCAGGGGCACCTTGATGTTCTGCGCTTTCCACTGCCGCTGGAGTTCCTCGGCCGCCTCCGGGTCCATCACGCAGTGCAGTGCCTCGAGGCTCTCATGACGCGAGGCGATGGCATAGTCGAGCGACTTCAGGATGGGCTTCGAAAGGGAGTCGATGAGCACCACCGCATGGTCTCCGTTCGACCCGAACACCGTCTCGGCATCGGGGGCGATCTCCGCATCCACCCGCATGTAATAGGTGTGGATGCGCATCATGAGAATGACCAGCAGGGGCATCGCCACGAAGACCACCCATGCACCGTGAGTGAACTTCGTGATGGTCACGATCACCAGCACCACCGCCGTGAGGGTCGCCCCACAAGCGTTGATCGTCATCGACAGGCGCACCGAGCGCCGGCCGTGCGGGGTCTCAGCCTCTCCGGTGCGATGGGACAGAAGTCCCCGCCAGTGCTTCACCATGGCCACCTGGGCCAAGGTGAAGGCCACGAACACCCCGATCACGTACATCTGGATCAGCACTGTCACATTGGCACCAGTCACCAGGAGGAGAACGATCGCCACGGCTCCGAGCCCGAGCATCGAGTTCGAGTACACGAGCCGATCGCCCCGGACCGCCATCGACTTCGGCGCATACTTCCGCTGGGCGAGGATGGCACCCAAGATCGGGAACCCATTGAAGGCGGTGTTCGCCGCAAACAACAGCACCAGGGCCGCCGAGACCTGCACAAAGTAGAACGGGATCGAGTTGTCCCCGAAGGTCGCAGAGGCCAGCTGAGCGATCACGCTGCGCTGCAGGGCCGTCTTACAGCTGGCAAACCCCTGCAGATCACACGGATTATCGACATAGTGCACGCGGGAGATCAGCGCGAGGGCCACGATCCCCACGAACATAGCGATGGCGATGCCCCCCATGATCGCCAGGGTGTTCTGGGCGTTCCGAACTTTCGGCTTGCGGAAGGCCGGGACCGAATCCGAGATGGCCTCCACCCCGGTCAGGGCCGCACAGCCGCTCGCGAAGGCCCGGAGCAGGAGGAGCACCATCCCGGCCCCGGTGAGTTGCTCCGTGTGCAAAATAACGTAGTTGGCAGACTCTGCGACTGGCGGATGCCCCAGGACCGTTCGGATGAGCCCCGTCGCGATCAGCACGAAAATGCTCGTCAGGAAGAGGTACACGGGAACCGCAAACGCCTTGCTGGAGTCCTTCGTACCGCGCAGGTTAATGACCAGCAGCAGCAGCACGCATCCGACTGCAATCGCCACCCGGAACTGGTCAAGCCCGGGGAAGGCCGACACGATGTTCTCGACTCCCGAAGAAATCGAGACCGCCACCGTGAGGATGTAGTCGACCAGGAGGGCCGCCGCAACCACCAGACCCACATTCGGGCCCAGGTTCTCGCGGACCACCTCGAAGCTGCCACCGCCGCCCGGATACCCCTTGATGACCTGCCGATACGAGAGCACCACCACGGCCAGCAGCAGCACCACGACCACCGTGATGGGCCACGCAAATTGCAGGGCGCCGGTTCCCCCGAGGAGGAGGAGCAACAACATTTCCTGCGGAGCATAGGCGACC
>JAKVJE010000028.1 GCA_022487185.1 Microbacteriaceae bacterium | reverse complement strand
CCTCGATCGCGTCGTAGTTGTCATACTTCGGATAACCGCGTTCACGGATGACCGCCTTGGCGTTCTTCTTGGTGCGGTTCCGATGCATCGTGTCCAGGTCAAGCCACTCGTGTCGAACTCCGTGCTCGATGTTGGTGAACCAACACGAGCTCCCCTGCCGCGTGTAGGGCGCATCATCCGGCAGCTCGGCATATACACCACCCATCGCACGCAGCATCCGAATGGCCTTCGCGCGATCGGCCGGCTTGACTTCAGCGCCATCCGGCACCCGGAAGATCATGTCTGTGGAGTTAGCCGTCGCACCCTTCCAGAGCTTGTCTTCCCGAATGAGCGGAAACACTTCCTTGTACGTGATCGCGTTGATGGTGCCAACGACGGAGAACTGCACACCTCCCTCCATGAGCCAAGCCAAGAATTCCCTGAACAGGCTGAACGGGGGATTCGTCACGACGATGTCGGCCTCGTCCCTCAGGGCGGTCACCTCGGCCGAGCGGAAATCACCGTCGCCCTCCAGGTAGACCCACTTCATGTCGGCACGGTCGAACTTCCCATCGCCATTGAGGTCCTCGCGCTCCAGCACGCGCACCCGGCCGCGGGTCTCCGAGAGTTCGGGGTCGTAGTGCGGAGCCTGCGTCTCCTCGGGAATGTCGACCTGGAACAGGCAGTCCTGGTTGGAGCGCGGTGCGTAGCTGGTGCAGATCAGCTTCTTCAGGCCCCACTCCTCGAACACGTCGGCGAAGAACTTTCCGAAGTTCGACCACTCGGGATCATCAGCCGGGCACAACACCACCTTGTCGCGGAACACGTCCTTGTTGAAGTTCCAGTACGCGACCATCTCCCGCTCGATGTCGGGGTACATCGTGTAGAACTCGTCGTTCTTGGCCTTCTTGGCCGCACCCAGGCTGGTGTTCGCCACTGGCGTGTCCTCTCCTACTCACTGTCCGAGATCGGTCGATCTCGTTACAGGCGTCCAGCAGTGCTTGAGAGCCGCCGATCGCTGTCCACAAGTGTTTCACAATCCCTGTCCGAATCGGAAGTTGTCACGAGATCTCGCGCACGACCATCTCGGACACCGCGGCGCGGCCGCGACGGGGAGGAGGGCGATCGCATACTCAGGAGGATTCCCATGGCTTACCCGTACACCCTCACTCCCGTCGCCCGAGGCGTCCAGCTGCGCCTGCCCCACGTGACCTTGGCCGGCGACCTGGCCTACGACCCCGCCTCGAGCGAGCTGGTTCTGATCCACGATGACGGTGAACACCACGTGCTCTCCACCGTCCTGCTCGCCTACGGCTACATGCCCTTCTTCGGCGAGACGTTCATCAAGGACTGGACGGAACACTCCGGTCTCACCGACACCCTGGTCATGGCCGGCGTGGTTACCGTCGTCGAGCGGCTGACCGTCGGCCCTTTCAACTCCACGGCCTACCGGGTCCGCGCGCGGCCTCGGTGGCGTCTGCGATGACGACGCGCTTCGGGATCGGCGGGCTGAGCACGCTCAGCCCTCGGGACTCGGCGGCCTGATGCAGCTCGTCGAGCCAGGTCTTTCCGCTGACGGTTCTCCACCTCGTGCTCTTTATCCCGACGACAGTCATTGTGTGGGGGATGATACTTCGCCGTTCAGCTCGCTACTACATGAGCCCTGAAAGAAATGCTGTTCTCGCGATAGTGGCGAAGCGCGGAGCATGGCACATTGCGGATCACGTAGCCGCCGAGCCTGGTCATGACCAGGGGAAGGCTCTCCGCGAACGACTGATCGTCCCGCTAACTATCGCCGCCGACAGAGCTGGTGTCGAGATTCGCACGGTGGCAGCGAATCAGAAGCTCGCAAAGCAGTACGTGGCCGAAGTGCAAGGTTTGGTCGGTGTAGGGCCCGGAATGCCGCGAGGCCGGAAGCTACAACGCCCGCCCGCTCAGGATGCGCGCACGAATCTGCAATGAAGCCGACACGCTGCATGAGACAACCCGTTCCGCTAACGATCGTTATCGGTCAGGGCGAGGTGGTCGCGGGGATCATGGCGGCGATGGCCTCGGCCACGGCGCTCCGGAACTGGGGGTTCAGGCGGGTGTCGTACATCGACTCGAAGCTCCACAGCCCGTCCGCGGCGAGCCGGGCGATGAACATCGCGAACGCACGCGGGTCGGTCGCTGCCTCCTCTGCGGTGGGCGTCCACCGCGCCACGACGCCATCCCACTGCGCGGCGAGGCCGGCGTGCTTGGAGAACTCGAGAATCAGGGCCAGCTCGGCGCTACCGGCCGACTCGGTCGCCACCCGCGCGTACGCGGCCAACCGTTCCTCCGGCGTCGCCTCCGCGGCCGTCTTGCCGGCGGCTGCCTCCATCGCTCCCTCCCAGAACACGATCAAGTGCTCTTGGATGCCCCACAGCAGGGCCTCCCGGCTCGGGAAGTAATACATGAGCCCGGCCTTGGTCAGCCCGGCCTCCTGCGCGACAGCATCCAGGGTGATCCCGGTCACCCCGTCACGCTCCGCGACGCGCAGCGCGGCGTCAAGGATGTTGGTGCGCTTGCTAGGTCGCGTCACCGCGCACCTCCCGTCCTCGAATCGCCCGGCACCGAGCTTGGCTGGCGAGCCTCGCCCGAGTTACTATACCATTTGGTAGGTTGCTTGAATCGTCTGAGTTCCGGTAAGGGGTCGCGGCCCCACCCAGCTCCTCTCGAAAGTCGAATGATGAAGAAGTGGATACTCCTCGCCTGCGCGATCCTCAGTGAGGTCACCGGGTCGCTCTCCCTCAAAGCCGCGCTCGGTCATCCGGGCTGGTATGCGCTCGTGGTCGCCGGTTTCTTCTGCGCGTTCATGTTCCTCGCGCTCGTCCTGCGCGAGCGCGTGCCGCTCGGCGTCGCCTACGGCATCTGGGGAGCCTCCGGCGTCGCCCTCACCGCGATCCTGTCCACCCTGATCTACGGTGAACCGCTCACCCCGATCATGGTCGGCGGGATCGTGCTCATCATCCTCGGCGTGCTGACTATCGAACTCGGCTCCCAACGCGCCGCCCGCCAGAGGCAGGCGGCGAGCTGATGGCCTGGCTGTTCCTCGCCGGCGCGATCGGCTTCGAGGTCGCCGCGACCCTCTCCCTGCGCATGGCCACCCACGGCCGCAAGCTCTGGTTCGTCGCGGTCATCGCCGGCTACATCGTCGCGTTCACCATGCTGGCACTCGCCCTCGACGCGGGGATGGCCCTCGGCGTCGGCTACGGCATCTGGTCCGCCTGCGGCGTCGCCCTCACCGCCATCCTCTCCAAGCTCCTCTTCGACGAGCCGTTTTCGTGGATCATGGCCGCCGGCATCGCCCTTGTCGTCGGCGGCGTCCTCCTCGTCGAACTCGGCGCCGCGCACTGAGCCGTGGCCGACACACCGCGGGCCGCTGCCGGCGTGCGGTCAGCGTTCGAGTTGGCCGGGCCGGTCGGCGGTAGGTCCGTTCGCTCGTACTGCGGTGACCGTGACGGCGCGGGCCTGCGGGGCGCTTGGGAATGACGCTGCCCTTACGTTCGTCACGGCGCCGGCGAGAGGGGAGCGCTCGCCCTCCTGGGTGAGCGTGAATGCCTCGACGACCTCGGCGCGGTCGAGCGGGATTCGGTAGTGCAGCTCGCCGTCGGGGAACTCGTCTTCGAGCTGCGCGTCGGCCTCGTCGACGCGCACGTGCACGACGGCTGATCCGTAGCCGGCGGCCTCGCCGTCGACGTGCGTCGAGACGTACGCCTCCGGCGTGTTCTCACGTGTGAGGAAGCGGCCGGTGGCCACGATCGCGCGGGCGGCGTCCTCGCTGGTGCGGTGGTACAGGTCCAGGGTGGTCATCGCGCCACTGCCTGCGCTCGCGTAACGTAGGTCAGGCCGGCGCGGTGCAGCGCGTCGGCGGGGGTGCCGCTAGTCCAGTCAGGAGCGGCCCCGGTCATGGGCAGCGGCGCGTTCTTCCGTGCGTGCTCGTGCAGCTCGTCGATGAGCGGGTCCCACTCCAACTCGCCGCGGGCCTCGACGACCTCGACCTCGACCGTGAGGCCGCGGTCGGTGAGGGCCTGGCGGATCGCGGCCGTGTACGCCTCGCGGTAGGCGGCCTGGTCCTGCTCCCACAGCTCGCGGGCCGTCTCCTCGGCGGTCTCGGCGGCCGTCAGCGCGGCCGCCAGGGGATCGTCGGCCGCCACGGCGCGCTGAGTGATGGCCTCGACGATCGCCTGCGCCTCCTCCATGAGCGGCTTCGAGCGCTCGAACAGGGCATCGTCGTCGGTTCCGATGACGTTCGTCGTCGCAGCGCGAATCTCCTCGATCCGGGCTCGCTCCTCGGCCGTCACGTACGCCTCGAACAGGGCATCGTCGGCTGCCGCCGAGCGGGTGGCCAGCTCGTCGACGTCGCGCTCGTACAGGCCGGTCAGGCCGAAGTCGTCGAATGCCTCCTCGGCGTCGAACTCGATGCGCACCGGCTCGGTGCGGTAGCGCAGCAGCTCGGTGTCGTCGTCCCCGGCGGTGCTCTGGACGATCTGTCGCACGTAGTCGGCTTCCCACGATCCGGGGCGGCCTGACAGCAGGACCTCGACGCCTCCGACGTTCGCCGCCACCGCGGTGATGACGTGGCAGGCAATCTCTCCGAAATCGACGGGCTCGATGTGCTCGTTCGGCGTACCGGCGCCGATGGTTCGCTCACGGCGCGCGGCCGCGGTCAGGGCGGCGATCGCGTCAGCGATCGGATCGGGTGCGGGCGTCTCGATCAGGGTCGTGGTCATGGTTGGTCCTCTCGGATGGTGACGTGGGTGCCGGGCTCGATGCCGTCGAGCGCACCGGCTGGGACTTCGAGCAGCGCGTCGACCGGCGCCGGCGACGTCCACCGTGGGCATTGGCTCTGGTCGGTGAGGGTGCACGGGTCGAGCGTGTCGGTGGCGAGCACCTGGTCGTCGACGATCCATGCCGCGTCGATCCGGGTCTGCATGCCGGCCATCCACACCTGCCGCTCCTGGCGGCCGGCGAATGTGAACAGCATGCCGGTGCCCTTGGGCACCTCGGCTCGTCCGCTGAGTCCGGCTCGTTGCTCGTCCGCGGTGTCTGCGACCTGCACCTGGAACTGGTGGGTGCCGACGGTGACGGTCGCCGTCGAGGCGGCCGGCGTGCTCGGTGCGCACCCGGCCAGCAGGCCCAGCAGGGCCACTGTGGCGATGGCGCGCGCCTTCATGGGTTCTTTACTCGCCAGCGGCGGCCGCGCCGCCCTGGGGCAGCTCTCGGGCTCCCACGGCGGGGAAGGGCTCGCCGTGGTTGTACTTGGCTTCCAGCTCCTCAACCTTGGCCATCACGGCGTCGTTGACGAACTGGCTCAGGTTCCGGTTGCCCTCTTGCACCATCGTGTGCAGGATCGCTCCTCGCACCCGGTCGGTGTCGGCCGGGTCCTGGTAGAACGACACCTTGTGCCGCCACTTCTTCTTGCCGCTCGTCGACGGTTCCTCGGCCTTGCGCGTGACGGGCGCGGCCGCCGCCCGCGTGGCGGCGGGTGTCGGCTTCGTCTCGGGCGTCTCTGCCGGCGGCGGGGCGACCGGGCTCGATCCGCTCAGTGAGGACTTCCGGGGGGATGGGCGGTTCATGACAGGGCTCCTTCGATGCTGCTCAGGTGGTCGGCGTACAACTGGCCGAGCGCGGTTGCCTCGGCACTCCCCCACTCGTCGAGGCCGCGCGCGGCCTCGGTGGCGTCTGCGATGACAACGCGCTTCGGGATCGGCGGGCTGAGCACGCTCAGCCCTCGGGACTCGGCGGCCTGCTGCAGCTCGTCGAGCCAGGTCTTTCCGCTGACGGTGTTCTCCTCGTGCTGGTTGACGATGATGCCCGCCACGCGCAGCTCGGGGTTGTAGTAGCCGCGCACGCTCTCGATGGTGTCGAGCAGCTGGGCGAGGCCGTTGGCGCTCCACAGCTTCGAGTGGGTCACGACGACGACGCCCTGCGCGGCCGTTAGGCCGTTGATCGTGAGCTGGTCGAGCGATGGGGCGCAGTCGATCAGGATCACGTCGTAGTCGCCGGCGACGGCGGCCAGGGCCTCGCGCAGCCGGCCCTCTCGGCCGGCCCCGGCGATCACGAGCTCGTCGCGCACGTAGCCGAGTGTGACTCCCGACGTCGGCACGACGTCGAGGCCGGGCCAGACTCCCGGCACGATCACGTCGCGGATGGTCTCGGGCGCGCGTGCACTGAGCGCGTCGGCCAGCCCTGCCTGGTCCTCCCCCACGGGTTCGGCGGCCGCGACGGACGTCAGATTTCCCTGGGGATCGTTGTCGACCACAAGCACGCGCTGGCCGCGCAGCACCGCGGCGCGCGCCAGGTGAAATGTCGTCGTCGACTTGCCGACGCCGCCCTTCTGGTTGCAGAGGGCGAAGATTTGAGCGGTCACGGTGATACCTCCAATAGTGCCAATAGTACTGTCAGGGGCGCGGTGCCGACGAATCGGCTGCCGCGCCCCTGGGCTCGATCAGAACGGCGTGTTTTCGTCGGGCGACGCGTCGCCTCGGGAGCGCTCGACGGTCACCTTCTGACCGATCAGACTCACACTCACCTCGTCGGCTCGGACCTCGTGCTGCACGCGGGTGCCCTGCTCTCCCTGCCACTCGGTGACGCGGTAGCGGCCCGCAAACGTGATGCGGATGTTGCCGCTCGCCTCGGCGGCGGCGACCAGGTTCACGGCCTGGTTGCCACTCACCAGGACGTCGTAGGCGATCGCC
Organism: Microbacteriaceae bacterium; assembly: GCA_022487185.1. Classification (GTDB taxonomy): domain Bacteria; phylum Actinomycetota; class Actinomycetes; order Actinomycetales; family Microbacteriaceae; genus JAKVJE01. The sequence continues at coordinate 9,765 of JAKVJE010000028.1, read as the reverse complement.
GGTCCGTCGGTGTAGCTGCCGTCCTCCTGGCGGATGCGGTCGGACACGATGACGCGGGCGTAGGTGTACGGGCCGCGCTCTCCCTCGCGCAGCTCGGGGGTGCCGGCCAAGTTTCCGGTGCGGGTGATGTAGCTCATTGGTTCCTCCTTGGGTTGCTGATACTGACTCTGACAGTACTAACAGGGTTGATAGGGGTCAATGGTTCTAGCCGCGCTGCACCTCCATCTGTAGGCCGTCGACCTGCGAGGGGTACAGCACGTACTCGATCTCGCTCGACGGGTTCGGGTTCTCCAAGCGCACGCCCACGACGGGCGATCCGGGCTCGATCGACCCCAGCTCGGTCGTGACCACGCGGGGCTTCCGGTATGGGCGGCCGTCCAGGCTCAGGATCACGTCGCCCACGCGCAGGGCGCGCAGCCGGGTGATGGTGAAGGTCGTCGGCATGTCCAGTCCTTTCGGTCGGTGTTGCTCTGTTAGTACCAATAGGACTATTAGGGGTGATGATGGTCAAGCTTTTTCTTGCTACAGCTCCCCCTCGAACGTCAGCTCGGGGATGCCTCCGCTGACCATCAGCGGCCCCAGCACGGCCAGCTCCTCCGGCGACAAGTGGCTGCCACGGATCACCCAGCGACGGCACATGGCCCAGCCCTCGCCGCCACCGAGCCCTCCCTCGGTGCACTGCACGATCGTGAAGCGCAGCGTGCGGGGTCGGAATGGGGACTCGTAGGGGATCGTTACGTGCCAGCTCTCCATCTCCACGTTGTGCGTCGTCGTCGGCCGGTACCTGACGAATGTCGAGGGCTCGACCCTGAACAAGAAGATCCAAACCGGCGAACTCAGCGTCATCCTAGGTGCCGGATTGCGAGTTTTCCCGATCTTTCAGACTCTCGGGGACAGCCTCTCCTATTTCTCGGATGCACAAGGATACTCCGATGCTGGGGACGCTGTTCAGGCGGCGACCGGCTACGGGTTCAAGCGCGGAACAACGATATACTTTGCGGTTGACGTCGACGTGCTCGGTGATGACATCCCCGGTTCGATCATCCCTTACTTCCAAGGCGTTAATCGCGCGATGCAGAGGTTTGGAAACCTCTATCATGTCGGTGCCTACGGCACCCGTAATGTTTGTCGACAGCTCACCGACGCCGATCTCATACAGTACAGTTTCGTGGCGGGAATGTCCTACGGGTACAGCGGGAACCTAGGGTTTACCCTCCCCTCAAACTGGGCATTTGACCAGATCTCTACGATCACTGTTGGAAGTGGCACTGGTGCAATCGAGATCGATAACGACATCTATTCCGGACGGGACACGGGACAAGCATCCGTCAATGCCCTTCCGTCCGGAGAGGTTCTGGACGTTGCCTTCGACATGTCGCAAGAGGCCAGCCTCGCCAGCGACATGGACGCCTATTGCGACACCGTCACTTCCAACACCATAGGGCTCATCCACGGCAGTCCAACGGACGTTGTGGGAGATGTCCTTCAGCACGACACACTGATCACAAACCTGTCTAGAGCGTGGGGGATCAGGAAATCTCTCATCCAGGCTGTGTCTTTCTGGGAGTACTGGAAGACCACCGCGCTCGACCCTGCGGCAGATGCCGTTGTCGAAAGCACCTATGTGTATCTCGAAGCGCTAGAAGCCTGGGAGGCGAACCCCATTGGAGTAGCACCTACCCCACCAGTAGTTATGAGCCAAGACAGCAGCACGGGTTTCGCTCAGATCTTCTCCGCCACCGCGATCTGGGCCCACAACTGGGCTCTGGGCCAAGGATTGATTTCTGGGTCGACGTGGGATGCGTCCGATTGGCACACCGTGTGGGCGGTGTGGCAGGACCTGCACGGAGACGACGACTACAATCTTTCCGCCGTTCCACAAGTACTGATGGCGGGTGCCGCCGATGTCGGGATCACTGGATCTCCACGTCTTGACTACACCTCCGCGCAGATCACATCGATCCTCGCCCGATACAATGGAACCGGTAGTGCTGCCGCTGATTATGGCCAGGAGGTTCGCGGCGTCTACAACGTGTTCGAACAGTACAACGCGGCACTCAGGGGATGAATCAATGACCGATGTCCCGCTCGTCGCCTCAAGGCGAGACTAACGTTGTGCCGGTGAACGACCAAGCTGTGAGTTCGCAGCCGACTGTTTTCCGACGCGTCATGTTCGGCGTCGCGATCCTCTTGTGTGATCTGCTCAGCGCGGCATTGTCCTACTGGCCGCTTGTGATGATCGGACTCGTCCTCATGCAGGTCAAGGCCAACGTCATCGGTCCAGCGGAGCACATTGTCGGTGCCGGCGAGGACAGCTTGGCCTTCATGGTTTTCTACGTCGTCAGCGCAATCGTGGTGCTGATGTTGGCCGTGCTTCCGGCAGTGATCGGCAACCTGGCCCTGCGCCGCCGGGCGGGCTGGCCACCACGTGTCTGCGTCGCGGTCGCCGCCGCCGTGATCCTCGCACCGGCCGTCGCTGCGGTAGTGGCCCCGCTGACCATGAACGAGATCTGGTACAGAGCAACACACTGGTGGTAGACAACCGGCCCAGGTTCCCTACGAGTCGGCCGATGCCGAAGATCGCTTCGGCAGGAGCCCCCACACCCTTCTATAGCGGGCATGAATCCGCGTGTTCCCGCGATTCAGGCTTCACGAATCGTGAACTTACGGGGCTCTTCGCAGTTGAGGGTGTAGCCCGGGACCGCCGGCTGGTTCGCGGATAGGCGTCGAGGTCTTCCAGGATGGAAGTTCTCACGCTCACCATCCGCCGGAAGACCTCGACTTGCACCACCCTACGTTCGTGACCCCTGACCTGACCACGTTCTGCCGTCTCGACGAGCTCGGCCTTCAAGCCGTCGGGCAGCTGCTCGAGGCTGATCGGGCGGTGCTGGAGTGCCGCGTCGTCGAGGACGACCCGTGGTGTCGGAAGTGCGGCGCGGAGGGCGTGCCGCGTGACACGGTGACGCGGCCGCTGGCGCGCATGAGCCGTTCGGGCATCGGCCGACGACGCTGCTGGTCCGGGTGCGCCGCTACCGGTGCACGCACTGCCGCCGGACCTGGCGGCAGGACACGTCGAAGGCGGCGGCGCCCAGGGAGAAGATCTCCCGCGGCGGGATCGGGTGGGCACTCACGGCGATCGTGGTCGACCACCTCACCGTCTCCCGCGCCGCAGCAGGGCTCGGGGTGTCGTGGCATACCGCGAACACCGCGATCATCGCCGAAGGCAAGCGTCGCCTGATCGACGACCCGGCGAGGTTCGACGGGGTCACCACGATCGGTGTCGATGAGCACGTCTGGCGTCACACACGGTTTGGCGAGAAGTACGTGACCGTGATCATCGACCTCACCCCCGCGAGGAACAAGACGGGCCCGGCCAGGCTGCTGGACATGGTCGAGGGCCGCTCGAAGCAGGTGTTCAAGGAGTGGCTCGCCGCCGGCCTGCGGAGTGGTCGAGCCGGATCGAGGTGGTCGCGATGGACGGGTTCTCCGGGTTCAAGACCGCCGCGGCCGAAGAGCTCCCCGACGCGGTCCCGGTGATGGACCCGTTCCACGTCGTCCGCCTGGCCGGCGACGCGCTCGACCGGACCCGGCAGCGCGTCCAGCAAGACACACTCGGGCACCGCGGTCACGCCGGCGACCCGCTCTACGGGGTCCGCCGCACCCTCCACACCGGCGCGAGCTTCCTCACCAAGAAACAGACCGCGCGGCTCGACGCGGTGTTCGCCGCCGAGGAACACGTCGAGGTCGAAGCGACCTGGGGCATCTACCAGCGCATCGTCGCCGCCTACCGCGAACCCGACAAGAACAAGGCGAAGGAGAGGATGCGGGCGGTGACCGACTCTGTCAGCAACGGCGTCCCCGCGCTGCTCAAAGAGATCCGTCGCCTCGGCCGCACGCTGAAGCAGCGCGCCGCGGACATCCTCGCGTTCTTCGACCGCCCCGGAACGAGCAACGGCCCAACGGAGGCCATCAACGGCCGGCTCGAGCACCTTCGCGGTTCCGCCCTCGGCTTCCGGAACCTCACGCACTACGTCGCCAGATCGCTCCTCGAAGCCGGCGGATTCAGACCGCTCCTACACTCTCATTCGCGATGAGCCGATGAAGATCACTCCCCGGTCCCGAAGCCGCCGAAGCCGTCCGAAGAGCTCGTACAGCTGCGGGAGCGGCATCGAGTAGTCGATGGAGATCTGCAGCACGGGCACCGTTGGGGCCGGGGCCAGCCATCTCAGCACGCTCCAGGTCCCGTGGTCGAGGCCCCACTGTGCGTCGAGGGATGCCTCATAGTCCCGCATGGCATTGAGCAGCAGCCGGGCGACTCGATCGTCGCCCCGCGTCTCGTACTGCACCTGGTAGAGCTCTTCGGGAAACCCCTGGAAGTCGTAGATGATGGGGTTGGTGGGGGCGTCGGTGATATGGGTTGAGCCGCGGGTGAGCCAGTGGGCACTGATCACGACGATCGCTTGGGCCACCGGCAGCCTTTTTCCCAGGGTGCTCCAGGTACGGGAATAGGTGTTCGACTCGATCGCATTCATGGGCGTGCCGTGGCCCACAAACAGGACGGGCATCCGCTCACTGGGGTGCAGACGGTTCTCGAGATCCTGCAGGCTGTGCTCCCGGTGGCTCTGGGCCATGGTTCCTCATTCCCTCATGCGGGAAGGTCCCGCGCTCAGATGTGTTCCTATAGGAGAAGGCATTGTTGTCCACCGCTATTCCCGGAGGCCCCATGACACCCCAACTGCTCGCCGTGCGTTCCTGGTCCGAGCCCGCCGCCGTTCCCCAGGTCGGAGCTATGGCACTGCTCCTTCACGGGTTCGGCAGCGATGAGCGGGATCTTCCGGGGCTGGCCGAACGGGTACTGCCCGCCGGGATCCCCTGGGTGTCGCTGCGGGCTCCGCTCCCCACCCCGAACGGCGGGGCGGCCTGGTTCCCCATCGGGCGCCCCGGGTCCCCAGCCCCGGAGCCGGTCGCCCGGTCGGTCCAGGCCATCACGACCTGGGTTGCGGCGACGCTCCCCGGGGAAATGCCGCTCGTCCCGATCGGGTTCTCTCAGGGCGGAGTGATGGTCACGGAACTGCTGCGTAGTCTCCCCGACCGGGTGGCGGCCGGGGCGGTGCTCAGCGGGTTCGTCACCGATGGGGAGCGGCCCGGGGATGCGGACACGGCGCAGGCACGCATCCCAATGTTCTGGGGACGCGGGGATGCGGACGCGGTGATTGCCGGGGATGCGGTCCGGCGCACGGCCGAGTGGCTGCCGGCACACTCGGCCCTTGAGGCGCACGTCTACCCCGGGCTCGGGCACGCGGTGGCACCTCAAGAGGTTGAGGATCTGGCAGATTTCCTCCGTCGCGCACTCTCCCCGGAAGCCCCGAGTGCCTGACGTCAGCCGGCTGCAGCTGCGCTACAATGCCCGGCATGCCCACGACATCGATGGCCTATGACGTCTTCCGAGAGGCCTGTCCCTCCCGGATGCTGCTGACGGATGTGGCCAAACGCTGGTCGGTGCTCGTCCTGGTGGCCCTCTCCCACGGCCCGCAGCGCTTCAGCTGTCTCACCGCAGAGATCGAGGGGATCAGCGATCGCATGCTGTCCCAGACCCTGAAGGCGTTGAGTGCCGAGGGGCTCGTCGTGCGCCGCTGCGACGGCTACGGACTCACCGAGACCGGGCAGCCGGTCGCCGAGAGGGTCCGGGAACTCGTCCAGGCGCTGTACACGGTGCTGAGCGTTCGGGAGCCTTCGACGCCCCGGGAGGTTCCGGCGCCGCGCTGACCGGGACTGCGGCGCCGTCGGCCAGAGAACAGCCCAAGATGCTGCCCCCCGCCAAGGCGGCGGGCGCTACTCCCACTCGATGGTGGCCGGGGGCTTACTGGTCACATCGAGCACCACTCGATTGATCTCGCGCACCTCGTTGGTGATCCGGTTCGAGATCTTCGCGAGCACCGCATACGGCACATGTGACCAGTCGGCGGTCATCGCGTCCTCGCTCGACACCGGCCGCAGCACGATCGGATGCCCATAGGAGCGCTCGTCGCCCTGGACCCCGACCGAGTGGACATCGGCCAGCAGCACCACCGGGCACTGCCAGATCTCCAGGTCGAGTCCTGCGGCCGTGAGCTCCTCACGTGCGATGGCATCGGCCTCGCGCAGCACCGCCAGACGCTCCCTGGTGACCTCCCCGATGATCCGGATCGCGAGCCCCGGCCCAGGGAAGGGCTGGCGTTCCACGATGGCGTCCGGAAGCCCCAGCTGGCGGCCGATCTCCCGCACCTCATCCTTGAAGAGGGTGCGCAGCGGCTCGATGAGCTGGAACTGCATGTCCTCGGGCAGCCCGCCCACGTTGTGGTGGCTCTTGATGTTTGCGGCGCCGTCTCCGCCACCGCTCTCAACCACATCCGGGTACAGGGTGCCCTGCACAAGCCACTTGATTTCGCGTCCGCCGGCGCTGACCTCCTCGCGGAGGGCGGCCGACTCGCGCTCGAAGGTGCGGATGAATTCCTCACCGATGATCTTGCGTTTGCGCTCCGGCTCGGTCACCCCCGCCAGCTTGCCCAGGAACTCATCGGAGGCGTCGACGGTCACCAGGCGGATGCCGGTGGCCTGCACGTAGTCGTGCTGTACCTGCTTGGCCTCGTCCTTGCGCAGCAGGCCGTGATCGACGAAGACACAGGTGAGCTGGTCCCCGACCGCGCGGTGCACGATGGCGGCCGCAACGGCGGAATCGACGCCGCCGGAGAGAGCGCAGAGCACCGCATCGTCCCCGACCCGCTCCCGGATCTCGGCGATCTGACGCTCGATAATCCCCGTGCTCGTCCATTCGGGCTTGAGCCCGGCGCCCTCGAAGAGGAAATTCTCCAGTGTGGCCTGTCCGAGGGGGGTGTGCCGCACCTCCGGGTGCCACTGCACTCCGAACAGGCGGCGATCGCGATCCTCGAAAGCGGCGACCGGGGCTCCGGGGGACGACGCCAGGACGTCGAACCCGCGCGGGGGCTCTTTGACCGCCACACCGTGGCTCATCCACACGTCCTGAGCCTCCGGAGATCCGTCGAGGAGGGTGCCCCGCTCGGAGACGCTGGCGGTGGTGTGGCCGAACTCTCCCTGAGCCGCCCGATCCACCTCGGCGCCCAGTTCATACGCCATGGCCTGGAAGCCGTAGCAAATCCCGAGCACGGGCACCCCGGCGTCGAAGATCGCCGGATCGACGGTCGGGGCATTCGGCTCGTAGACGCTCGCTGGCCCCCCCGACAGGATGATGGCCGCCGGGTCCTTCGCCAGCATGCGCTCGGCACTCCAGGAGTGCGGAACGACCTCGGAGTACACGTGCGCCTCGCGAACGCGGCGCGCAATGAGCTGGGCGTACTGGGCACCAAAATCGACGACGAGAACAGGTTTCACAGGGGGCTCCTCAGCGGTCGTGGGGACTCCCAGCATACCCTTGCGCCGAGGTCGCCCGCAGTCCGCTGCTACTCAACGAGGCCGCCGTCACCGACTGCCCGCATCCGCCCGCGCCGTCGCGCCATGCGTCTGCCCACCCGGTCCGAGAGCCGGGTCAGCACGGGACCGAGCACCGCCATGACGAGCACGTAGAGGCCGCCGAACGAGACCACCCGGGCGTCGAGCCCCGCAGCCGCGGCGATGGCCGCGAGGATCAGGGCGAATTCGCCGCGGTTGAGCAGAATCGCCCCGGCGTTCAGCCCTGCCCGGATCCCCAGTCGCTGCAGCCGGGCCACCAGCTGCCCGGCGATGAGGTTGATCCCCACCGTCATGACCACGGCCAGGCAGACGGGCCAGAGCACCGGACCAAATTTGGTGACATCGAGGCTGAGGCCGAAGCCGATGAAGAAGAACGCCCCGAAGACGTCCCGCATGGGGATGGCGACGCGCTCGACCGTGCCCCGCAGCCGGGTGGCCCCCAGCAGCAGGCCGACCAGGAACGCCCCGATCGCATCCGTCACCCCCAGATGCTCCCCGATCCCGGCGAACATGAGCACCAGACCGAAGAACAGGACCGTCAGGAGCTCGGAATCCCGGGTGTGGAGCACCGCCCCGATGACCCTGCCAGCATACCGGGCCAGCATGAACATGCCCGCGATGAATAGGAAGGCGACCGTCAGTTCGCCGGCCACGGCCCAGGGATTCGTGGTGCCATTGAGCGCCACGCCGACCACAGCCAGGTACAGCGCGATGGTGATGTCTTCGATGACCGTGACGCCGAGCACCATCGGGGTCTCGCGGTTGGGCAGGCGTTTCAGCTCGATCAGGAGTTTCGTCACGATCGCCGACGAACTGGTGGCGGTCATCCCGGCGATGATGAGGGCCTCCCGGGCACCCCAGCCGACCCAGAACCCGAAGAGGAGTCCGACCCCCATGTTCAGCACCACATACGAGCCACCCGCCAGGATCAGCGTTCCGGCGTTGCTGTAGAACGCGTCCTGATCGAATTCCAGCCCCAGGTTGAACAGGAGCAGCACCAGGCCGAACACGCCCAGCAGCTCCACCGTGTGGGTGTACCCCACGCTGAGCGGAAACCATCCAAAGCTCTTGGAGAACAGCACGCCGACGAGCATGTAGATCGGGATGGCCGGAATGCCGATCCGCGCCGCGACCCGGGCCCCCACCCAGGACAGGCACAGCAGCATCCCGAGGAGGATGAGCTCGGTGCCGAGCGCCACCGGCTACGCTCCCGCCCCGGCCGGGGGAACCACGGGGATATGCCCGGTCTTGGGCGGAATATCGAGTGTCCCGGCCCGGTAATAGTCGAAACATTTCCGGACCCGGGAGGGCGTCCCGGCGAGGATCAGGGTGTCGTCCTGCCGCACCACATAGTCGGGGGCAGGAGCGGGTGAGGCCTGTCCGTCGCGCACCACCGCGACCACGGTGACGCCGAACACTCCCTGTTCCGGGAGCGATCCGAGCGGACGATCGTGGATGTGGTCATCCGGATCGACCGTGTACCAGTCGATGCTGAGCCCCGGCAACGCCTGCAGGTTGTCGAGTGACTCGGTCACCTCGGTGCCGCCCAGGAGCTCGGCGAGCGCGTGGCCCTCATCCTCGGCAAGGCGCAGGGTGGTCTTCACGCAGCGATCGTCGTCGTCCTCGGAGAAGGTCACCAGATCGGCCACCCCGGAGCGGTGGGAGATGACCCCCACCTGCCCGCCGGATTCGAGGCGCATCAGATGCATCACCCCGACTCCGGGAAGTGTGACGCGTTTCAGATCGGCCATGGAATCCCCCCGTCTCGCAGACCCTGAGTCTACCGGACGCCGCCCCAGACCCCCGAAGGGGCGTCTCTGCGTCAGCGGGCTCCTAGGACTCGTAGTGCGAGAGCACCACGTCGACCTTCTGGAACTCCTTGAGATCCGTGAAGCCGCACGTGGACATGGACTTGCGGAGGGAGCCGATGAGGTTGGTCTGCCCGCTGGCATCGTGGGCGGGACCGGAGAGCACTGTCTCGAGGGTGCCGACGGTGCCCACCTGGACCCGCTGCCCCCGGGGCAGAGAGGGATGCCGCGCCTCGGCGCCCCAGTGCCAGCCGCCACCGGGCGCCTCCTCGGCCCGGGCGAGCGCGGTGCCGAGCATGACCGCATCGGCCCCGCACGCCACCGCCTTCGCGATCTCCCCGGCAGTCCCCAGGGAGCCGTCGGCGATGACATGCACATACCGGCCGCCGGACTCGTCCATGTAATCCCGCCGGGCGCCGGCCACATCCGCGATGGCCGTGGCCATCGGCATCCGCAGGCCCAGGGTCCGGATGGACTGCGAGGCGGCTCC
>JAKVJE010000027.1 GCA_022487185.1 Microbacteriaceae bacterium | reverse complement strand
GCTCTCAGTATTCCCGGACGTCTGGACGGCCCCTGGCGCCGTGCCGCGGCCGCCGCCGGGCTCCTCGGGGACGACGGCAGGCCGGCCCCGACAATCTTCACAGAGATGACGGTGCTGGCCAACACCCATCACGCCATCAACCTCGGGCAGGGCTTTCCCGACGAGGACGGCCCGCAGGCGGTTCTGGACGCGGCCAAGTCTGCCATCGACCGCGGCGTGAACCAGTACTCCCCCGGCCGTGGCGAGCCCGATCTCCGGGCCGCCGTCGCCGAGCATCAGCAGCGGTTCTACGGGATTCAGGTCGATCCGGACACACAGGTGCTCATCACCGCCGGAGCGACGGAGGCACTGGCCGCCACGGTGCTCGCCCTGACCGGCCCCGGAGACGAGGTCCTCACCTTCGAGCCTTTCTATGACGCCTACGCAGCCGATATCGGGCTCTCCGGCGCAACCCAGACCACGGTGCCGCTGGTGGCACCGGACTTCCAGCCCGATCTCGAAGCGCTCGAACGCACCGTCACCGACCGCACCCGTCTCATCATCCTCAACGACCCCAACAATCCGACCGGGGCGGTCTTCACCCGGGAGTCCCTTGAGGCCATCATCCGGGTCGCCGCGGAGCACGGGGCCTGGATCGTCTCCGACGAGGTCTACGAGCACCTCCTCTACGACGGCGCCCGGCACATCCCCGTCGCCTCGCTGCCCGGGGGAGCCGAACGCTCGATCACGATCTCGTCGGCCGGGAAGACGTTCTCCACCACCGGATGGAAAATCGGCTGGGCTATTGCCTCTCCCGAGGTGATCACCGCGATCCTCAGCGTCAAGCAATACCTGACATTCGTCAACGGCGCCCCCTTCCAGCCCGCCATCGCAGCGGGACTCCGGCTCGGCGACGATTTCTACACCGGGATCGCTCGCACACTCGAGCGGAAACGCGACATCCTGAGTGAGGGGCTCACGGAGGCCGGTCTCACGGTGCTGCGTCCCAAGGGCGCGTACTACGTGCTGGCAGACACCCGCTCCATCGGGGTGGAGGATGCCCTGCGGCTCGCCCGCGAGCTTCCGGAACGGGTCGGGGTGGCCGGAGTCCCGGTCGCGGCTTTTGTGCGCCCGGATCACGTCGATGGTGTCCGCTCCCTCATCCGGTTCGCGTTCTGCAAGCGCGAGGAGGTACTCCGGGAGGCGGCTGGACGCCTCGCCGGCATCCAGCCCTAGGCCATCCGCCTCACCGGCAGGCGGATGGGGCGCCCGGCACCACCTGCAGGCGTCGCAGAGCGAGGGCCGGGTTGAGTTCCCGGGCTCGCGTCACCTCCGCCGAATCCACGGGCCCCGAGCAGAGACCCGGCCGTGTCCCCGCCCCCGCGAGGAGCTCCCCCATCGGGCCGAGCAGCCGGGAGCGGCCGCACCCGTTGGGAGCGGTCTGTCCGGCGGCGAGGACGTAGGCGGTGTTCTCGATGGCCCGGGCAGCGAGCAGCGTGGCCCAGTGTTCTTCCTTCATCGGCCCCGGCACCCACTGGGAGGGAACCAGCAGCAGCTCGGCCCCCGCATCCACCAGCCGGCGGCTGATCTCCGGGAACCGGAGGTCGTAACAGGTCTGGACGCCGACCCGTACCCCGTCGATCTCGAAAACCGGGACCTGGGCGGGATTCCCAGGCTCCTCACGGTCGGACTCGGCATGCCCGAAGGCGTCGTAGAGATGGATCTTGCGGTAGAGGCTCTGCACGGTCCCGGCGGGGTCGACCGCCACGATCGTGTTCCGGAATCGGGCGCTGCCCGGGATCCGCTCGTTCATCCCGGCCACCAGCCACAGGCCATGCTCCCGGGCAAGATGCTCCAGGACGGTGACGAATCTCCCGGTGAGAGGCTCCGCCCGCTCCACGAAGGCGGTGCTCAGCTCCGGGTCGAAATAGGACGAGTATTCGGGCAGGAGCACAACCCGGGCCCCGTCGCCCGCGGCCTGTGCGACGAGCGCAGAGATCGCGGAGAGGTTCGTGTTTTTGTCGGCCGTCGGCGAGAATTGCCCGGCCGCCACTCGCAGGGCGGTCATGCGTCCTCGCTCCCCAGCTTCGACAGGAAGAGGGCCTCCGCGGTGGCGATCTTCCGGATCTCCTCGGCCGAGACCGACTCGTTGGGCGCATGGATGCGGCAGGCCGGTTCCTCAACCCCGAGCAGGCAGATCACGGCCTCCGGGAAGGCCCGTTGAAGCTCTCCGCAGAGCGGAATGGAGCCGCCCTGTCCTGCGGTCACCGTCGATCGGTCGAAGGCCTCCGCGAGCGAATCCGACAACAGTGCATAGGCGGGGGCGCCGGTCCGCGCGCGGAAGCCTTCCCCGCTTCCCCGGACCTCGGTGTGCACGGTCACGCCCCATGGGGCGTGACGCTGCAGATGCGCCTCCAGCAGACGGGCCCCCGTCTCGGCCGAGACACCGGCCGGAACCCGCAGGTTCAGCCTGGCACTGGCCCGACCCTGGATCGAAGCGGTCGACCCCACTACCGGGGGAACATCCATTCCGAGCACCGTCACCGCGGGGCGGGCCCAGAGGCTGTCGGCGACGGGGGCACCCCCGAGAACCCGGGCCGTGTCGGCTCCGACCTCCTTCAGGAGCCCGGACTCGGTGAGCTGTCCTCCGTCCCAGCTCCCGGTGGAGTCGAGTCCGTCGACGGTGGTGGCGCCCTCGGCGTCCCGCAGGGTGTCCAGGAGGCGGATGAGCGCAGCGATCGCATCGGGCGCGGCACCGCCATACTGGCCGGAGTGCACGGCCCCGGGGAACGCGTCGACGGTCACCACGACATCGGCAGCCCCCCGGAGGGTCACTGTCAGGGTCGGCTGCCCCGCGGCGAGGTTGCCGGCATCCTGGATGAGCATGACGTCGGCGGAAAACTCTTCGGGATGCGTCTTCAGCTCTTCTTCAAGCCCCTGTCCGCTCTGCTCCTCGGAGCCCTCGATGACCACACGGATCCCGATCGGCCAGTCCTCCCCGAACCGGACCGACAGCGCACGCAACGCGGTGAGGTGCGCGACGATATTGCCCTTGCAGTCGGCGGCCCCTCTCCCGTACCAACGGCCGTCGGCCCGTTGGGTCAGTTCGAAGGGCGGGGTCTCCCAGCGACGCTCGTCCAGGGGAGGCTGCACGTCCAGATGCGCGTAGAGCAGCACAGTGGGGGCCCCTGCCGGTCCCGGCCGGTACCCGAACACCGCCGTTGACCCGTCGCTGGTCGTCACCGGATGGGCATCGAGGATACCGGCCTCGCGGAAGGCGGCGGCGACCCACTCCCCTCCCCGTCGGCATTCCTCGGGCGGGTACTGCTCGAAGTCGGCAACCGTTGGAATAGCCACAAGCTTGGCGAGTTCGTGGAGTGCGCGGGGCATGAGGTCGGAGACCGCCGCCCGAGTCTCGGTGGTGTGCATGAGTTTTCCTCTCCGATGCCACTGTACTGGGCGGGGGCTGTGCCTCCGCGATATACGAAGGGCCCCGGACATCCCCCAACGGATGTCCGGGGCCCTTCGACCCAGAAGGTTCTACGCGGCGAGTGTCTCCTGCAGGAACAGGGTCTGCCCGAGGGCGGCCATCACGCTGGCGATGCGCATGCCCTCGAGGATCTGTTCCCGGGTGACGCCCTCCTGGCGCAGGGTAGCTTCATGGGCCCGCACGCACTGCTCACAGCCGTTGACGGTCGAGACCGCGAATGCCCAGAGCTCGAAAGTGCCCTTCGGAACCCCGCCGGAGCGGCCGATGATGTTCATCCGCAGTCCTGCTCGCAGATCGTCGTACGTACCGTGCAGGAAATGCCGAGCCCGGTAGAAGACATTGTTCATGGCCATGATGCTGGCGGCCCCGAGCGCCGCGTCGATCTCCTCCGCACTGAGGTGCCCACGGGCATCTTCCAGTGCAGCGGTCAGGACGGTGGCGTTCCGGGAGGCAGCGGCGGTGGCCAGGATGGTGCCCCACTGCATGGTCTCGGTGAGCTCGCCCTCACGCTGGATGGCGCTCAGGTTGAGCTTTGTGTCCTTGGCATAGTCGGGTAGCGACTCCCGCAGAGTCTGCAGCGACATCAGTGCACCATCTCGGCGAACGAGTCGATGGTGGCAGCGCCCTTCTGCCAGTTGCAGGCGCAGAGCTCGTCCGACTGCAGGGCATCGAGCTGACGCAGCACCTCATCGGTGTTGCGGCCCACGTTGCCGGCATCGACCGAGACGAACTGAATGGTGTTATTCGGGTCGATGATGAAGGTGGCCCGATCGGCGACCCCATCGGCGTTCAGCACGCCGAGCGCACTCGTGAGCTCGCGCTTGATATCACTGGCCAGGGGGAACGGCAGATCGCGCAGATCCTCGTGGCTGCGGCGCCAGGCGTAGGTCGCGTACTCGTTGTCCACGGAGGCGCCGAAGACCTCAGTGTCGCGGTCCTGGAACTCCGAGTACAGCTTACCGAACGCGGCGATCTCGGTAGGACATACGAAGGTGAAGTCCTTCGGCCAGAAGAAGACAACACGCCACTTTCCCGCGCTCGCGGCGCTGGAGACCGTGGTGAAGAAGTCCTCAGGGGACTTCGCCTCAACCGCCGTGAGATCTCCGGGGATCACCGCGGTGAGCTCGTATTCTGGGAATTGGTCTCCAATGCTGAGCACAGCCATGTGCATACATCCTTTCGTTGTCGGTCGCAGCTCTCCTGCGATCAGTTTTCACAATAGATAAGTTTGCATCTATAGGCAAATAGCCTTAGATTGATGCTGTGATAGGCAACGCGAATCCGCTGGTGAAAGCCACACTCATCCAGATCCGTTCGTTCGTGGCCGTGTGCCAGTTCGAGCATTTTGGGGAGGCCGCCGCCCAACTGGGCGTCAGCCAGCCCACGCTCTCCCAGTCTCTGGCGGAGCTCGAACGCGGGCTGGGACTGCAGCTGGTCGAGCGCACCACCCGTCGCGTCCTCATCACCGACGACGGACGGCACCTCCTCCCCTTTGCTCAGCGCGTCGTCGCCGCGGCAGACAATCTTCTTGAGGCGGCCAGCGCTCGCAGCGGCGGCCCGGCGCGCATCCGATTCGGCGCCATCCCCACCATCGCCCCCTATCTGGTCGGCGGGCTCGTGCGCGCCCTGAGTGGCACCCCCCTCAGCATCGACCTCTTCGAGCACCCCACCGCGAGCCTCCTCGACGGGCTTACCGAGGGCAGCATCGACGTCGCCTGCCTGGCGCTCCCCGTACCCGGGGGCAATCGGTTCACCGCTATCCCGCTGTACCGTGAGCCCTTCTCCATCGCGGTTCCCGCCAACCATCCCTGGGCCGGGCGCCGGGACGTCGACCCGGCCGAGCTCAACGATCAGCGACTGGTTGTGCTCGAGGAGGGGCACTGCCTCCGGGACGAGACCCTTGCCCTCTGCAGCCGGGACAAGACGCGAGAGGGGCGCCAAACGCTCCTTGAGACCTCCACCATCGCCACCATGGTGCAGCTCGTCGCCACGGATTTCGGAGTGACCGTGCTCCCCCAGTCCGCAATCCCCTCAGCCCGGAGCACCGCTGAAATCGCTTTCGCCGATTTCACCGCCCCTACCCCGCACCGGGACGTGGCACTGCTGTACCGCAAATCCAGCGCGGCCGGTGAGCTCTACCGCTCCCTGGCGCACGTCATTGCCACGGTGAGCCGGGGGATGCCCGTGCTCACCGTGGCGAATTAGTCCGGTTAGCGGGCGAGGGCACCCATCGGGTCCCAGGCCGGCAGCGTGATCGGATCCGCATCCAACGCCCGGCGCAGGTCGTCGGGCAGGGCGTCCTTGCGGATCGCCACTTCGAAGACGTACTCATCAAACCAGGAATCCGCCATGGTGTAGAACCCCTTGTCGGCGTGCGTGTCACCCCAGCTGTTCTCCACCCGCCAGCGGCGAGACGCCCCCGCCTCGTCCAGATCCACGCCGGTGAGAAGCATCGCGTGGGTCATCTCGGACTCCCCGGATACCACTCTCTCCTCCTTGGTGGTGGAGAGGTCGAGGCCGTACACCTGGCCGTACTCGAACAGGTCGGCAGCCCAGAGCCCCTCATCACGCAGGGACTGCTTGCCGGTGTCACAGCCGAACCAGACCGGTTCCCCGGCGACAATCCGCTCCGCGGCCAGCCGCTTCATCACCGGCATCGAGGCGTTCAGGTACCGCACTGGCTGGCCTCCGACGACATTCCCCAGGTGGGCGACCGTCAGGGCCGCTCCCTTCGGATGCTCCCGGCGCGGGTCGTCCACCAAGCAGACGTAGTCGGTCAGGTTCACCGTGACATACTTGGCGAAGAACTCCTGGGGAGTCAGGGTCCCATCCCGATGGAACTGCTTGTCGTCATCGATCCACTCCCAGTCGAAACTGGTCGGCGGGGTCCCCAGATGCACGTTCAGAATCGTGTGCACCTCTGCGAGCACCTGCTCCTTCGTCTCACGGAGCTCCTCCACCGAGGCACCGCCGCGGGCGCGGGTCCGCACGTCGAGCGCCGCCTTGCGGAGCAGCAACCGCAGCATGCTGTTCATCCGCGCCGTATTCGAAGAGGACTGGGTCTCCGGCATTGCCTCTTTCGGGACCACGCCGTGCTTCAGATACAGACTGACGGCCATGTCCCACTGCCCGCCATCGCCGAGCAGCGTGTGCAGCAGGAACGACACCACACGAGAATCGACCGGCTCCTGCGCAGTGGCGATGACATCCTCCAGGAAGAAGTTCGACCGCTCCAGCTTGTCCCAGTACATCGCATAGTTCTGGCTGAACTCGAAATCGCGCTTCCCCAGACGCTCCTGGGCCCCGGGACGCAGCAGGTTCAGAGAGGAGAAGAGCCAGCAACGGCCGCTCTTCTTCTGGTCGGTGACCTTCCAATCATCCAGACGGTTCGAGACGGTCGTGGGCAGGTGGACGACACGATCCCGATTCAGCGCGATCTCATTGAGATCTGTGCGTGAGACAGCGTTCTGGGCGACGCGCTTCGCGGGGTCAGCGGAAAAGCCGCGCTCGAAGGCGCGGATCTGATCAAACGTGAGTTCAGCAGTCATGGCCACCATCGTATGCCGAGCAGCCCGCCCCGGCCACGGGGTCTCAGGTTCGCTCCGGAAGCGCCGGGCACCAGGACTCCCGAGGCACCGCAGCGGGGTCGAACCGTTCCACCACTCGGTGCAGCGGGAGATCCGGGAGTCCCAGGGAGTCCAGGATGATCGCCCGGACCCGCGCAGCATCCCAGCCGGCAGCAGCGAGTTCCGGTAACGAGGCGTCCCCATCCCGTTTGGCCAGGCGCGTCCCATCCGGACGCACGACCAGCGGGACGTGGGCATAGACCGGCGGCAGCCCGCCCAGGCACCGCGCGAGAAACGCTTGCCGGGGAGCGCTGCTCAGCAGATCGTCGCCCCGCACCACCTGGTCGATGCCCTGGGCGAGATCGTCGACCACCACCGCCAAGTTGTAGGAGGGCACCCCATCTCGACGGCGGAGCACCACATCGTCAACCTCCCCGCAGACCTGCCCGAAACGCAGATCGGTGATCTCCCCCCGGCGCTCTTCAGGTGGGACGCGGAGCCGCAGCGCCGGGCGGCGGATGCGGCACAGACGCTCCCGATCGATGTCCGACAGATTTCGGCAGGTCCCGGGGTAGGCCCCCGGAGCCCCATGCGGGGCGCTCGAGGCCTCCTGGATCTCCCGTCGGGTGCAGAAGCACTCATAGACGAGTCCCTCCCGCCGGAGCATGTCCACGGCATCGCGATATCGTCCCCCGCGCCGGCTCTGCCAGACCACTGGGCCGTCCCAGTCGAGGCCGAGCTGCTTCAGCTCCGCGAGCTGCTGCGCGGCGGCATCCGCTCGCGAGCGCTGGGGATCCAGGTCTTCGACCCGCAGCAGAAACCGTCGCCCCGAGGCTCGGGCAAAGAGCCATGCCAGAATGGCGGTGCGTGCGTTGCCCAGATGGAGCGGACCACTCGGACTGGGGGCGAAGCGTCCTGCACCTGTCTGTGTCCCCATGCCCCCATTGTCCTCCCATCAGAGGCTGGGGAGGCGGGTGGGGGCAGATCACCGTCGCGGCGCCCCCCCGGACCCGGCTTGACGCGGCGCCCCCGGATACAGCTAGGATATCCTCATGCGCTGCATTCGTTGTTGTCGGTGATCACGCCTCCGCGTCGATCCCTACAAAGTGGGCTACCCACTCCACAACATTTTCAAGGAGCGCACTCATGCGCATTGCAGCATCCGTTACCGACCTGATCGGTCACACCCCACTCATTGAGCTTTCCCATGTCACGGATGGCCTCGCCGCCCGCATCGTGGTCAAGGCCGAATACTTCAATCCCGGAGGCTCTTCCAAAGACCGGATTGCGGAGCGCATCATCGATGCAGCCGAGCGCTCCGGGCAGCTCCGCCCCGGCGGAACCATCGTGGAACCCACCTCTGGGAACACCGGTGTGGGCCTCGCTCTCGTCGCGCAGCAGCGCGGCTACGACACCGTCTTTGTCGTCCCCGACAAGGTTTCCGAGGACAAGCGTGCGGTGCTGCGCGCCTACGGGGCCCGGGTCATCGTGGCTCCCACCGAGGTCGAGCCCTCCGATCCCCGCTCGTACTACTCAGTCTCCGATCGGCTCGTGCGGGAAATCCCTGGGGCCTACAAGCCCAACCAGTACGAGAATCCCGCCGGGCCGGCGAGCCACTACGCAACGACCGGCCCCGAGATCTGGGACGACACCGACGGACAGATCACCCACTTTGTCGCGGGAATCGGAACCGGCGGGACGATCTCGGGGACCGGACGCGCCCTTAAAGAGGCTTCCGGCGGCAGAGTTCAGGTCATCGGGGCCGATCCCGAAGGATCCGTTTACTCGGGCGGGCCGGTACACCCGTACTACGTCGAGGGAGTCGGCGAGGACTTTTTCCCCGGCGCCTACGACCCGAGCGTTGTGGACGCCATCGAGCAGGTGGGCGACGCCGAGGCGTTTCGAATGACGCGGCGGCTGGCCGCTGAAGAAGGACTCCTGGTCGGCGGGTCCTCGGGCATGGCGGTCGCCGCAGCTCTCCACGCAGCCCGCGACCTGGGCCCCGAGGCGCTCATGGTCGTACTGCTCCCCGACGGTGGCCGCGGCTACCTAGGGAAGATCTTCAACGACGACTGGCTCGAACAGCATGGGTTCCACGACGCCCTCACCCCCGGCGCGGATGACGCGCACACCGCAGCACAGAAAGGCAGCATCCACCATGTCTGAACAGCATGAGGCACCGGCAGCATTCGAAACCCGCGCCATCCACGTCGGGCAGGCCCCCGACCCCACCACCGGAGCGGTCATCCCACCGCTCTACCTCACCTCGACCTACGCGCAGGACGGGGTGGCCAAGCTCCGCGCCGGCTACGACTACTCTCGCAGCGGCAACCCGACCAGAGACGCCCTGCAGGCCGCGATTGCCTCGCTCGAGGGTGCTGGCCGAGCCTTCTCCTTCGCAAGCGGGCTGGCCGCCGAGGATGCCCTCCTGCGCTCCGTGCTGCGCCCCGGAGATCGGGTACTCCTCGGAAACGATGCCTACGGCGGCACATATCGCCTGCTGAGCACCGTCTACCGGAACTGGGGGATCGAGCTCGTCACGGCCGATCTCACCGATCCGGAGGCGCTCGCCTCGGTCATCGCCGACCGCGTCCCCGCCCTCATCTGGGTCGAGACCCCGACGAACCCGCTGCTCACCATCGTCGACATTTCGGCAGTCGCCCATGCTGCACACGCGGCCGGGGCCCTCCTGGTCGTCGACAACACCTTCGCAACCCCCTATCTGCAGCGTCCCCTCGATTGGGGAGCCGATGCCGTCGTGCACTCCACCACCAAATACTTCGGGGGGCACTCGGATGTCGTCGGAGGTGCGGTGGCCGTCAACGACCCGGAGCTCGCCGATGCACTGGCCTTCCAGCAGAACTCGGCCGGGGCCGTCTCCGCCCCGTTCGATGCCTGGCTGACGCTTCGCGGGCTCAAGACGCTGGCCTTGCGCATGGAACGGCACAGCGCAAATGCCGCGCGGATCGCGACGGAATTGGAGCGGCATTCGCAGATCTCACAGGTCCTGTACCCCGGACTCGAGAGTCACCCCGGCCATGAGCTCGCCGCGCGGCAGATGCGCGCCTTCGGCGGCATGCTCTCCGTACGCCTCGCTGGCGGCCCCAAGGCCGCCCGGGCCCTGGCCGAAGGCACGCACCTGTTCACGCTGGCGGAATCCCTCGGCGGAGTGGAGTCGCTCATCGAGTACCCCTACGCCATGACGCACGCTTCGGCGCAGGGCAGCAGCCTAGAGGTCCCCGACGACCTGGTGCGGATCTCCGTGGGGATCGAGGATGTCGAGGACCAGCTCCTCGATCTGACCTCGGCCCTCTCCGCGCTGGAGGGCTGAACGCCGCGCTCGCGTCCCAACAGCTAGGCTCGGCCCCGTGCCCCTCCCCCAGATACTCCTGCTGTTCCCGGCGGGGATTCTCTCCGGCATCGTGAGCACCGTCGCCGGCCTCGCCTCACTCGTCTCCTACCCGGCGCTCTTGCTCGCGGGGCTCCCACCGGTCACCGCAAATATCTCCAACACCATCGCCCTGGTGGCGAACGGGGCTGGTGCGGTGCTCGGCTCCCAGAAAGAGCTCCGCGGACAGGGCCCCAGGCTGCGCAAGTCCCTCCCCATTACGCTGGCGGGCGGGCTGGCCGGCGGCCTCGTACTCATTGTGGCGCCCTCTGATTCGTTCGCCCGCGTGGTGCCCTTCTTTATCGCCGGAGCCGCACTGATCGTGCTCTTCCCGAATCAGGTTCGGGCCCTCCCGGGCCTCCTGCGGAGGCGGGCACCGGACTCGGTCGCCCCGCACCCTGGGCCGGTTCGGGGCGCAGAGCTCCTCATGTTCACCGGCATCTTTTTCACCGGCATGTACGGCGGATATTTTGGAGCGGCCGCTGGAGTCATCATGATGGCGCTTCTGACCGCCACGCTGGACACGCCGTTCACCGTGACGAATGCCCTCAAAAATACCCTCGGAGAAGCAGCAAACGCCGTGGCGGCGATCCTGTTCCTGTGCACCTCGACCCCGCGCTGGGATGCGATCGTACCGCTGGCGCTCGGAATGTTCGTCGGCGGATACATCGGTCCGCGCATCTTCCGCCGCCTCAACGCAGTTTTCCTGCACTGGCTGATCGGCCTGCTCGCGCTGGGGCTCGCCGTCGTTCTGTTCATCCAAGCATACTGAGGGCCCGGGGGTTCCCCGGGCCCTCGGCGGTCACCGCTCAACAGACGGTGTGCACGGGCGCTCCGGCCACATAGGCAGCGATGTTCTCGAAGACCAGGTGGGCGCGGGTCTCCAGCGCCTCGTGGGTGGCGAACCCGAGGTGCGGGGTCAGAACCGTATGCGGCGCGGTGAGGAGCGGCTCCGACTGATCCAGAGGGGGTTCGGTGTCGAACACATCGAGTCCAGCCCCTGCCAGGGTGCCCGTCGTCAGAGCCTCCGCGAGGGCCGCAGAATCAACGACGGGGCCACGGGCGGTGTTGATCAGAATCGCGCTGGGCTTCAGAAGCGCCAGCTGCTCGGCCCCGATCAGATGGTGGGTCTGCGGGGTGGATGCCACATGGACGCTCAGAATGTCCGCCCGCTGCAGGACCTCGTCGAGGGGCAGAAACTCGATCCCCTCCACAGTTCGGGGCGTGCGGTTCCAGGCGACCACGGTGGCTCCCAGTGCCCGGGCAATCTGGGCAACCCGCCGACCGATAGCGCCGGCACCGATGATCCCAAAGGTTTTGCCACTGATCTCACGTCCGGAAAGACCGGCGGCGGTTCCACCCTCACGCACCCGGTCATCCGCCACCGGGATGTCCCGGTAGAGCGCCAGGGCGAGACCGAAGACGAGCTCGGCCACGGCCTCCTGTGAATACCCGGGGCAGTTGCTCACCACAATCCCGTGTTCCGTGCAGTAGTCCAGGTCAACATGGTCGACGCCCACGAAGGCGACCGAGATACAGCGGACCTCCGGGAGCCGCTCCAGTACCGCCCGCCGGAGGGGCAGGTTGGCAATGACCAGCACCTCAGCGCCGGCGGCCCAGGCCACCAGTTCGTCGTCATCTGCGGGCCGGTGGTCTGCGTAGCTGATGGTCACGTCGTCGGGAAGCTGCGCCGCTTCCCGGTCGAGTGTCTCTCGTGATACGTTCAGGGGTTCGAGTACGGCAATCTTCATCCGGATGCACCTCCATGTGCACTGCCAGCAGCGGCAGTATCTCTGGTATCTAAGATACTCCCGCGGCCGCCAGTTCCAGGGGTCTGAGCCCGGGCAAACGGGCTCAGACGGTGAGGTGCGGCTCCGCGGCCCCCTGCCAGATGGTGTCGAATGGCGCACCGGAATGAACCCGTCCGTAGATGCCCTGGGTGACGAAATCCTTCGCCGCACGGGCGGCCCCGAGCGCCGATTCCCCCCGGGCCAGAGCAGCAGTCACCGCGGCCGCCAGCGTGCATCCGGCTCCGGCCACGCTGACCTCTCCGACCTTGGGGACCCGCAGGACCTCGACGTCGGCCCCGTTGTAGAAGACATCGACAGCGTCCTCCCCGGCCAGCCGGACCCCGCCCTTGGCGAGCACCGCAGCGCCCGAACGGTCAAAGATCGCCTTCGCCGAGTCAATCAGCTGCTCCTCGGTCGTGATCTCACCGCGCTCCGCGAGCTGCTCCGCCTCGAAAAGGTTCGGGGTGACGAACGTCGCCAGCGGAAGTACCTCGGCCTTCAGCGCGGTATCGGTGTCGAGGGCAGCCCCCGGCTCCTGGCCCTTGCAGATCAGAACCGGGTCGAGCACGACGTTCGCAAAGGGACGGTTACGGAGCGTCTCTGCAACCTGATGAATCGTCTCCGGGCTCCCCAGCATCCCGATTTTCACGGTTTGCAGCAGATCGGGGCCATACGCAGCGGTGATGACCTGGAGCTGGTCGGCGAGCGTCTGCACCGGGATTGGGAACAGACGGTGTCCCCACCCGTGTTCTGGATCGAATGACACGATGCAGGTCAGGGCGATAGATCCAAAGACGCCGAAGCGCTGGAACGTCTTCAAATCAGTCTGGGCGCCGGCACCGCCGGTGGCCTCGGACCCCGCAATGGTGAGGGCGAATGGGGGAAGCGTGGTGTTCTCGGACATGCTCCCAGTCTAGATCTCCGAGAACATGAAACGGGGGCCGTCCCGAAGGACGGCCCCCGTTCACGAGGGAAAACCGATCAGATGTGGGTCGGGAATCCGAGCGCGATATCCGCGGCCTCGGCGACTGGCTCGCTGAGAGTGGGGTGCGGGTGAATCGTGCGGGCAACATCCTCGACGTTCAGCTGGCAGTTGACCGCAACGGCCAGCTCGCTGATCAGGTCGGATGCACCCGGGCCGACGATCTGAGCGCCCACAATGGTGCCCTCAGGGTCGGTGTAGACGAGACGCACGAAGCCTTCGGCTTCGTCGAGGGAGACGGCGCGGGCGTTGCCTGCGAAGGGGAACTTCGCGGTCTTGACCTTGAGCCCCTTCTCCTTGGCCTCAGCCTGGGTGTCTCCAACGGTCGCGATCTCCGGATCGGTGAAGCAGACCGCGGGAACGCCGATGTAGTCGTTCGTCTCGGGCTTGCCGGCAATGGCCGCAGCCGCCGTCTTACCCTGGAAGAACGCCTTGTGGGCGAGTGCCGGACCAGATGCGATGTCGCCGATGGCAAAGATGTTCGGGACGCTGGTGCGACCCTGCTCATCCGTCTCCACGATGCCGTGCGCGCCGATCTTGACGTCGGTGAACTCAAGGCCGATGGTGTCGGTGTTGGCCTTGCGACCAACGGTGATCATCACGTAGTCAGCGGTGAGCTTCTGCTCCTTGCCATCCACCGTGTAGGTGACCGTGACGGACTTGTCATCCTGCTCGGCCTTCTTGGCCATTGCGTTGGTGACGACGTCCACACCCTTCTGCTTGAAGGACTTGAGAACCTCGGCCACGATGTCCTTTTCGAACAGCGGGACGATCGAGGGGGAGCCCTCAAGGATGGTCACATGCGAACCGAGGTTCGCATATGCACCGGCCAGCTCAGACCCGATGTAGCCACCGCCGATGACGATGAGCTCCTTCGGGATCTCCGGCAGGTTGAGCCCACCGGTCGAGTCGATGATGCGCCCTCCGAAGGGGAAGGTGGGGATCTCGACAGGACGCGAGCCGGTCGCGATGATCAGGTTGTCAAAGGTGATCAGCTGCCCGGTGTTGGTGCTCATGAACTGCTGGGGCCCTGGGGGCATGATGCGCAGCGTCGTGTTGTTATCGAGCGTGGCAGTGCCATGGATGACCTCGACCTTGTGCTTCTTCAGCAGGCCCTGAACGCCGCGGGTCATACGAGCCACGACGCTCTTGTTCTTCCACTCCTGCGTCTTCGCGAAGTCGATCGTCGCATCCTTGGTGGTGACACCGTAGGTGCTGGAGTCCTTCGCGTCGCGCAGACGATGCCCTGCAGCGATGAGTGCCTTCGAGGGTACGCAGCCCACGTTCAGGCACACGCCGCCGAGAGTCTCGGACTGCTCGATAACGGTAACCTTCTGGCCGAGCTCGGAGGCGCGGATCGCGGCGACGTACCCGCCGGGGCCGGCACCGATAACTACGGTCTCCTTGTGTTCAGCTTTGTCTGCCATTTGGGGTTATGCCTCCAGAATCAGCTTGGCGGGATCCTGCAGCAGCGTGTGCAGCAGGTTGAGGGCGCTCTGAGCCAGGGCACCGTCGATGAGGCGGTGGTCGTAGCTCAGGGACAGCTTCAGGACGTTTCCGACCGTGAGCGCGCCGTTCTCGTCGACAACCGGCTCCTTGGCGATCTTGCCCACACCGAGGATTGCGACCTCGGGGTAGTTCACGATCGGGGTGAAGAAGCCGCCACCAATGGAGCCAACGTTGCTGATAGAGATCGACCCACCGGTCATCTCGTCCATCTTCAGCTTGTTGTCGTAGGCCTTCTGGCTGTTCTCGGTGATGTCCTTGGCGATCTGAATGAGACCCTTCGAGTCAGCATTCTTGACCACCGGGACGTACAGGCCATGATCGGTGTTCGTGGCAATACCCACGTTGTAGTAGTGCTTGTAGACGATCTCGTTGCTGCTGTCGTCGATAGACGCGGCGAACTCCGGGAACTTCTTCATGACGGCGACCAGAGCCTTGACCATGTACGGCAGGAAGGTCAGGTGAGCACCCTCGTCGGCAGCGAACTGCTTGTACGCCTTGCGGTGGGCGAGCAGCGCGGAAACCTCGACGTCCTCGAAGGAGGTGACCTGCGGCGCGGTGTAGAACGACGTGGTCATGGCCTTGGAGGTGGCCTTGCGGACACCGGACATCTTCTCGCGGGTCTCGAGCTCGGGAGCGGCGGAGACGTAGGGCTTGATCGGAGTTGCGGCAGGGGCCGGAGCGGCGGCAGCAGGAGCAGCGGCGGCGGGAGCAGCAGCAGGGGCGGCGCCACCGGCGAAGGCATCGACATCAGCCTTCGTCACGTGCCCATGCGAACCGGTCGGGGTGACCTTGGTCAGGTCGACACCCTTTTCACGCGCGTACTGACGAACCGCCGGCATGGCGAGCACATCGGCACTCGGAGCACCGGTCGGGGCGGCAGCCGGAGCGGCCGGGGCGGCAGCGGCAGCCGGGGCGGCCGGGGCGGCAGCGGCAGCCGGGGCGGCCTCGGCGGCAGGAGCCTCAGCGGCAGGAGCCGCGGGGGCAGCGTCGTCGGGCTCATCCGGGGAGCCGTCATCGATCTCTACCAGGACATCGCCGATGGAGGCGGTGTCACCGGGCTGGAAGAAGATCTTCTTGATCTTGCCGGCAACAGGTGAAGGCAGTTCGGAGACGGACTTATCGTTTTCAATCTCCACCAGGGTGTCATCCTGAGCGACGGTGTCGCCCTCCTTGACATCCCAGGCCGAGATTTCGCCCTCGGCCAGGCCCTCGCCGAGTTCAGGCATCTTGAACTTGAACGACATGGGTTAGTTTTCCTCTCTTATTCAGGACCGGGCCCGGGAGCGGCGACTGCCACTCCCGGGCGACGACCCTGTACTGGGATTGTATTCGGGACCTAGAAGGCGACGATCTCGCGGACCTTGGCCTCGATGTCGTCACCATTGGGCATCCAGGTGAGCTCGTCCTGAGCGAACGGGTACACGGAGTCCGGAGCGGCCACGCGACCGATCGGGGCGTCGAGCGACAGGATGACGTTCTCGGCGATCTCGGAGGCAACGGTCGCGCCGACGCCGGCCATCTTCTGGGCTTCCTGGGCGATGACCACACGGTGGGTCTTCTCCACGGAGGCGAAGATGGTGTCGGTGTCGATCGGGGACAGCGAGATGAGGTCGATGACCTCGGCGCTGATCCCGTCGGCGGCGAGCTTCTCGGCGGTTCGCAGCGACTCGTTCAGCATCCAGCTGTAGGAGACGATGGTCACGTCGGTGCCCTCACGGACAACCTTGGCCTTGTCGAGCGGAACCGTGTACTTCTCCTCGGGGATCTCATCCTTCATGGAGCGGTACAGCTTCAGGTTCTCCATGAAGAACACCGGGTCGTCGGACTCGACGGCCGCGATGATGAGGCCCTTGGCGTCGTACGGGTTGCTCGGGGTTACCACTCGCAGACCGGGGGTGCTGGTGAAGTAGTTCTCGATGTTGTCCGCGTGCATCTCGGCGGTGTGCGTGCCGCCACCGAACGGGGTGCGGATGGTGATCGGCATCTTCACCTTGCCGCCGAAGCGGAAGTGGTTGCGAGCGATCTGGCCGCAGATCTGGTCCATGGGCTCGAAGTTGAACCCGCCGAACTGGATCTCGGGGATCGGACGCCAGCCGGTGGCCGCGAGGCCCACGGCGAGACCCATGATGCCGGACTCAGCCAGCGGGGTGTCGAACACGCGGTCTTCGCCGTACTTGTCCTGCAGGCCGACGGTGGTACGGAACACGCCACCGTTCTTCCCGACATCCTCACCAAAGATGAGGGCCTTGTCGTCTTCGCCCAGGGCGATGTCGAGACCTTCGGTCAGGGCCTGAATGTATGTCTTCTTCTTCGCCATGATCTACTTCGCTTCCTTCGCGCTGTACTCAGCAATCTGCTTCTTGACGGCCGGGGTGGGAACCTCATAGGTGTTAGTGAGGAACTCCACGATGGTCTGCTTCGGAGCCTTGTCGGCCTCGGCGAGAGCAGCCCGGAAGGACTTCTTGTTCTCCTCGGTGAGCTCGGCTTCCTTCTCGGCGCTCCACAGACCC
>JAKVJE010000026.1 GCA_022487185.1 Microbacteriaceae bacterium | reverse complement strand
CCAGTACTTGCCGTTCACGAACACCACCGGGGTCCCGATCTGTAGCGGAGCCTTTGACTTGTTCGTGTTCGGGACCTTATGCTTCTGGGCCCACGACGTCTGTGCAGTCACCCATCCCTTGAACTTCTGGCTCTTAATCGCCGCCCGGATCTTCGAGATCGCAGACGTCGGACCCTTACTCTGCCGGATCGCCTTTGCGGCGATATCCCCGATCTGCGCATCTGAGAAACCAGCAGACTGCTCTTCTGGCTGCTTCGCAAACATCAGGGTGTTGAAGTCGAAGAAGCTGTTCGGAGCGTATGTGGCGACTGCCGCCGCCGCGTTCGCAGCGCGAGTCGAATAGTTGGTCGTACTCATGCTGTCCAGGAAGGCCACCGGATGGATCTCCAACTGAGTCTTCCCCGACTCGACCTGTGTCCGCAGGAAACCGGAATTCTGGCGCTCGAACTGGCCACAGTAGGGGCACATGTAATCGAGATATACCTGCACCTTCGGAGACTTCTTCGTACCGACCGTCCCAAAGGTGGGATCCGCGTCAACCGCGGAAGCCGCCGTCCGCTCGGCCTTCAGCCCCTTGCCGAGAAGGATGCCCCCACTGGCCATGTTCTGGGGGGCGCTGCCACTCGGCCGGGACAGCACCTGTACCAGGCCGATCACGAGCACGGCCACCACCACGATGCCCAGCACAATGCTGAGCTGGGTGATCAACCGGCGGCGGCGAACCCGTCGCTGCTCCTCCTGCTGGATGCGCTGCGCCTTCTGCCGCGCGGCCTCCCGGCGTGCCGACTTCGGAGACTGGGCAGTGCCGTCTCCTGCCCCGTCCGACGGTGTCTCGGCCATGTCGTTCGTTCCTTCCCACGGTGTCTCGGCTGCAGTGCGCAGCTAACCCTGTCATGATACCCAGGAGCCTCTGTGGTCTTCCCTAGAGTTTATTCCCCCGAAGCGGAGGCCTCCTGTGCCTGTCCGCTTGCGGCAGATCGTGCCGTGGCAATCGCATAGAGCGATACCGCGGCCGCAATGCCCGCATTCAGGCTTTCGGTACTCGACTCGATCGGAATCGAAACTGTGACATCGCAATTCTGGGCGATCAGCCGCGAGAGACCGCGGCCCTCGCTCCCCACCACCAGGACGAGTGGCTCCGAGGCCAGTCCCAGGGTTGGCAGCGACGTATCACCGTCACCATCCAGGCCCACCACGAACAGGCCGGCCTGATGCAACTCCCGGAGCGCCTGAGCCAGATTCGGCACCATCGCCACTGGAACGCGCAGGGCCGCCCCCGCGGAGGTCTTCCATGCGGCGGCGCTCACGCCGGCCGAACGCCGCTCCGGGATGATGACCCCGTGCCCGCCGAACGCTGCCACCGAGCGGATGATGGCACCCAGGTTGCGGGGGTCGGTGACCCCGTCGAGTGCGACGAGCAGGGGCGGGGCCCCCGCCCCATCCGCCTTCGCCAGCAGCTCATCCAGCTGGGCGTAGCGATAGGGCGGGATCTGCAGGGCAATCCCCTGATGCACCGCCTCCGGGCCGGTCATCCGATCGAGATCGGCCCGCGGCAGCCGCACGACTGGCAGGCCACGGTGGGCGGCCAGGTCGAGGACGTCACGCAGCCGCTGGTCCATGTCGACCCGCTCCGCCACCACCAGTTTGGTGACCGGGATCCGAGCCCGGAGTGCCTCCAGGACGGCATTCCGCCCGAAGATCAGTTGCTGCCCCCGAGACTCCTTGTGGACTGGGGCGGCTCGACGATGTCCCGCCGTCCTCCCCTGGACTTTGGCTCTGGCCTTCGGATGCCCTGGCCGGTCCTCGGCCCGCGGGGTCGGCCCACGACCTTCCAGCGCCTTCCGCCCGCGGCCCCCGGACCCCGCAGCCGGCTTCTTTGCATTCTTGCGCACGGCCCCGGCACGATTCCGCTTTGCCGCCATCACAGCCTCCACTTCGCGCCCTGAGGCGTGTCTTCGATTTCGAGCCCCGCCTGGACCAGCAGCGCCCGGAGCCCATCGGCCCGGGCGAAATCGTGGGCCTCACGGGCCTGTTGCCGCTGCTGAAGCAGCACCGGCACCAGGGAATCCAGCGCGGTCCGTGCCCGATCCGGGGCGCCCTGCCCCGAGGCCGCGAGGTCGAGCCCGAGGACGGCCAGCATCGCCCGCACGCTTCGATACGTCTCCGCCAGCTCGGACGGGGCACCCAGCTGACCATTCCCCCGGCGCACATGCTCATGGAGCACAGCCAGCGCCTGGGGTACGCCGAGATCGTCATCCATGGCGGCAGCGAACTCCTCGGGAACCTGTTCCTCGGCCACCGCGGCGGCCTCCGGAGCGAGCGCGGCCTCGGCCCGAACGAGGAAGTTGCGGATGCGCCCCACCGCGGCCTCGGCCTCACCCAGCAGCTCCGGGCTGTATTCGAGTGTTGAACGGTACTGCGCAGAGCCCAGGAAGTATCGGAGGGTGGGGGCATCGGCCCGCCCCAGCAATTCGCTGGCGAACACCGAGTTCCCCAGAGACTTGCTCATCTTCTGGCCCGAGACCGAAACCAGGCCGTTGTGCATCCACAGCTGCGGGCCGTCGTATCCGGCGGCACGGGTCTGCGCCAGCTCGTTCTCGTGATGAGGGAAGCGCAGATCCAGCCCGCCGCCGTGGATGTCGAACCGGGATCCCAGGTACAGCGTCGACATGGCGGAGCACTCGATGTGCCAGCCGGGCCGCCCGCGACCCCACGGGGAGGGCCAGGAGGCAGAGTCCGGTTCGTCCGGCTTGTGCCCCTTCCAGAGCGCGAAGTCGGCGGGAGTCCGCTTACCGCGATCCGCTGTATCCCCCGGCGCCATCTCGGAGGGACGCTGATGCGTGAGCTCGCCGTAGTCCGGCCAGGAGGAGGTGTCGAAGTAGACATCCCCTGACTCGTCCTCAGCCCGGTAGGCGTGTCCCCGCTCCAGTAAGAGCTCGATGAGCATCTGAATACGCTCGATGGTCCCAGTGGCCCGGGGCTCATAGGTGGGAGGCAGAATCCCCAGGGCATCGTAGGCGCGGTTGAACTCCCGTTCCACCCGATAGGCAAGGGCCCACCAGGGGACCCCGGCGGCCTCCGCATTTGACAGGATCCGATCCTCGATGTCGGTCACGTTGCGCACGAGCGTGACCTCAAGGCCGCGATAGGTCATCCACCGGCGCAGCAGGTCGTAGATCAGGGCCGAGCGCAGATGCCCGATGTGGGGCGCCGACTGCACTGTCGGGCCGCACACATAGATGCTCGCATGCCCCGGGTGCAGGGGCTGAAACTCCTGCAAGGACTGACGCTTCGTATCGAACAGACGCATGCTCTCACCCTACTGTGGCGCAGACCGGCACCACGAACTGATACCCGAGGGGCAGGTCAGGCGGCAAGCACCTTGTCGAGCTTGGCGTCTGCATCCTCTTCGGTGGTCTTCTCGGCAAGTGCGAGCTCGGACACCAGAATCTGGCGAGCCCGCACCAGCATGCGCTTCTCCCCTGCGGAGAGCCCGCGATCCTGGTCTCGGCGCCAGAGATCTCGAACCACCTCGGACACCTTGATCACTTCGCCGCTGGCCAGCTTTTCGACATTGGCCTTATACCGGCGAGACCAGTTGGTGGACTCCTCGGTAAACGGCGCCTGCAATACCTCGATGACCTTCTTGACCCCGGCCTTGTCGATGACGTCGCGCACACCGACATCCTCGACCGACTCCTTGGGCACCATGATGGTCAAGTTGCCCTGCAGCACACGGAGGGTGAGATACTCGTGCTCCTCACCCTTGAACGTCCGTTTCCCGATCGCTTCGATCACTGCAGCCCCGTGATGGGGGTACACAACGGTTTCACCGACTTTGAGATTCATGCGGATGGGCCTCCTGAACCTCACGATTCTACCACGGGAGACCCCCAGAGGGCACGGAATCGGCTCAACCGCGCCGAAGAAGGCCTATTTGGCGCCGGTGGAGTGCCCTTGGGCCGCTACTGCTGCGGCCCCGGCGGCAGCAGCAGCGGGGTCCAGATACTCCCCACCGGGGACGAGCGGATGCAACATGGCGTCGAGCCGGTACACCAGCGGCATACCCGTAGGGATGTTGATCCCCACGATCTCCTCCTCGGAGAGCCCGTCGAGGTGCTTCACTAGCGCCCGCAGAGAATTCCCATGCGCCGTGACGAGTACCGTGCGCCCCGCCCGCAGGTCGGGGACGATCGCATCCTGCCAGTAGGGCAGCAGACGTTCCAGCACGTCCTTCAGGCACTCGGCCCGGGGAACGCGCTCGAGTCCCGCGTACCGCGGGTCGGACACCTGCGAGAATTCGTCGTCGTCGGCAATCTCCGGGGGCCGCACCGCATAGGAGCGCCGCCAGGCGAGAAACTGCTTCTCCCCGACCCGCTCCAGGGTCTCCGCCTTATTGCGCCCTTGCAGCGCACCGTAGTGACGCTCATTGAGGCGCCAGGAGCGCCGCACATCCACCCACAGCCGGTCGGCCTGCTCGAGTGCCAGATTCGCCGTCTGAATCGCACGGCGCAGCCGGGACGTGTGCACCACATCTGGCAGCACCCCCGCCTCCCGCAACAGATCGCCGGCATGGCGACCCTCAGCCACACCATCGGAGGAGAGCGGTGCATCCACCCATCCGCAGAACAGGTTCCGGGCGTTCCATTCGCTCTTCCCGTGGCGCAACAGGACCAGGGTGTACTCCGCAGTGCTCATAGCCTCAGTGTAGAGGCCGCCGCCGCGACCCCCGAACCTGCCGGGCCGAGCGCAGCGCCCCCACCGATCCCCGTGCGGCCCCCCCTGCATCCGGAGGCACCACAACCTCCTGCGCCGCGCTCACCCAGCGATCCCCGTCCTCGACCAGGAGCTGCGCCCCCACCGGGGTGCAGCGCCGAAGCAGGGCCAGGGCAATCGGCCCCAGCTCCCAGTGCACCGCCGCGGAGGTCACCTGCCCGACCTCCTGCGCTCCGAGACGCACCGACGCCCCCCGCGCGATATCGGGAGCCCCATCGAGCTGCAGCAGTGTCAACCGCCGGGGTGGATGCCCCAGGTTGTGGACCTTCGAGACCGTCTCCTGCCCCGGATAGCAGCCCTTCCCCAGCTGGACCGCCGTGCGCAGCCAGTCGACCTCGTGCGGGAGCAGGCGCGGATCCCCCTCCGTGTCCTGGCAGGGGCGGGCCACCCCCAGCCGCAGGGCGTTCAGCGCCGCCCAGCCGGCGCGGGATGCCCCCACCGCCTCGGCTCGCCCCAGGGCGTCGGACAGTCCCGATACCGGGAGCAGCCCCACCTGAAGGGTCCAGCCCTCCGCATCCGCCGCACCCGCCGGGGCGCTGCGCCAGGAGCCCTGCGGTTCCGACCCCCACGGATCGCGCCACACTCCCTCCGGGCGCAGTGCCGGGCACCAGGCCGGATGGCCGAACCAGGCCACCTCCCGGAAGTCGTCCGACCGATCCCGCACTTCGAACCGGAGCCGGAACCGCATCGACTCCGCCCACGACATCAATGACTCCGTCAGCCCCGGAGTAACCAGAAGCCAATACCCCGTCCCGGCCGACACCACCTGCACGGCGAAGCGGACGTGACCGTTCGGGTCGAGAACCAGCGACTCACAGGACGCCCCCGCAGCCGGATCCGGCGTGCGGGACAGCATCCGGGACAAGAACTCCGAGGCGTCCGGGCCTTCGAACCAGATCACGCCCCGGGCAGGCAGCACGGTCAGCGCCCGCCCGGCGAGAAGCTCCCGCTGCTCCCCCAGCGGGTCGCCCAGCTGCGCCGGGGCGGCAACATTGCGCTCCCCAGAGGCCGACACTGAACCGCTCACCGCACGGTGGTGCCCGGCCCGGACACCTTCCGAAGCGTCGCCGACGCGTGTGAGGTCAATGGATTCCCGAAGGCCCCCAGATCCCACGACCACAGCAGCTGCCGCTCGACCAGGCCGTACATGCGGGAGGCGGATTCGTAGGGCCGCGCGTGCCGGGACCGCAGCACCGCATCCGTAGCCAGGGTGATCCGCGCCCCCTGGAGTGCGCCCACGTAGAGCTCATCGACCCCGTCCGGGTGCACCACCGACACCTCCAGCGGCAGGCCATCCTCGGTACGGAGCGCAGCCACGCCCTCCGCATCCAGCCCACGGTCACCCTCTTCCGGGGCTGTGCCGTCCAGGAGCCCCGGACCGGGGACGTCCGCCCCGGCGGGATGAGCCAGCCGCCAATACCCCATCTCGGACGTCAGTGGTGTCAAAGCCTCGTCCAATCTCCAAAAGAACGCGTTGTAGTTCAGCGCCGGGAGCCCATCGTTTGTGAACGCCACCCGCTGGCCGAATTCGAACTCGGTCACCCGGTCGCCGGCCGGCTGGGAATAGCTGACCACGCCCTGTCCCTCCCAGACACCCAGGAGCCAGGCCAGAGGCACCGCCTCGGGGGGAAGATCGGCCGGAATCTCAAACATCCGACCGCCTCCAGAGCCGCCAGGCGGCACGGCCGGCCCAGACCATGACCCCGGCCGACGCCAACCAGAGCAGGCCAGAGCAGAAAATCTCCAGGACAACCGTCAACTGCATACGCCCAGTCTACGCACCGGTTGACCCCAGGGCCGGTATGATGAACGCTGACGATACGGAGCGGCCTTGGCAAATCTCGTGGTGTTTACCAATGCGGATGACGAGGTGCTGCCCGCTCTCGGGCTCCTGAGCCACCACGTGAAGGTGCTGCCCGCACAGAACTCGCAAATCGCCACAGCCCCGAACTGCGACCTGTTCATCATCGACGGGCGCACCGACCTCGCCACGGCGCGCCGGCTCTGCACGGTGATGCGCAGCAGCGGTCTGCACACCCCCATCCTGCTGGTCCTCACCGAGGGCGGACTCACCGCGCTCAGCCCGGACTGGGGCATCACCGACATCATCCTGGCCTCGGCGGCCCCGGCTGAAACCGATGTCCGCATCAAGCTGGGACTCGCCAAACTGGTGGAGGATGCCTCGGACAGCGTGATCCGGGCCTCCGGGGTGGTCATCGATGAAGCCAGCTACTCCGCCAAGGTTCGGGGGCGGCCCCTCGACCTGACCTTCAAAGAGTTCGAACTCCTCAAATTCCTCGCCTCCCACCCCAGCCGTGTCTTCACCCGTGAGCAGCTCCTCAGCGAGGTATGGGGCTACGACTACTTCGGAGGGACCCGCACCGTCGACGTGCATGTGCGTCGCCTCCGGGCCAAGCTCGGAGACCTTGACTCCCTGATCGGCACCGTCCGAAATGTGGGATACCGCTTCAACGACACCGAGGACGGTCACGAGCCGGCCGGGGCTGGAAACGCCTCCGCATCCGCCTGATTCCGTCATTCTCAGGCCGGTTTCGTCACTTCCAGTTCAGCTCCAGGTGGGACAATAGATGGCATGTCCTCTCCTCAAACTCCCGCCGCGACCGACAAGCTGCCCGCCGACCGCTTCCTCGATCGGGAACTCAGCTGGCTCGATTTCAATGAACGGGTCCTACAGCTGGCCGAGGACCCCTCACTCGCCCTCCTAGAGCGGGTCAATTTCCTCGCCATCTTCGCGAGCAATCTCGACGAATTCTTCATGGTTCGGGTCGCCGGGCTAAAGCGACGCATCGCCACCGGCCTCGCGGTCACCGGCGTGTCCGGACTCACCCCGCTGGAACTGCTCTCGGCCATCAGTGAGAAGGCACACCGACTGCTCGCCCGGCAGTCCGAAATCCTGCACACCTCCATTGCCCCCGCCCTGGCGAGTGCCGGCATCCACCTCGTGCGCTGGACGGACCTAGATGAAGCCGAGCAATCCGCCTTGCGCACCTATTTCGCCCAGAGCGTGTTCCCCATCCTCACCCCTCTGGCCGTCGACCCGGCGCATCCATTCCCCTACATCTCTGGGCTCTCTCTCAACCTCGCCGTCATCGTCCGGAACCCGAAAACGTCTAAGCAGGAGTTTGCACGGGTCAAGGTTCCCCAGTCCCTTCCCCGCTTCGTGCGGGTGCGCTCCCGCACCGATTCGGAGACCTACCTGCCTTTGGAGGAGCTCCTCACCGCACAGCTGGGCACCCTGTTCCCCGGGATGAATGTTGAAAAGTCCAGCACTTTCCGGGTGACCCGCAACGAAGATCTGGAGGTCGATGAGGACGAGGCCGAGAACCTCCTCCAGGCGCTCGAGACCGAACTGCTGCGGCGCAGGTTCGGGCCGCCGGTGCGGCTGGAGGTCGACCGCGACATCGATCCGGCCATCCGGGACCTGCTGGTCACCGAGCTCGGGGTTCAAGAGGGCGACGTGTACGAGCTGCCCAGCCCCATCGACATGACCGGGCTGTTCCAGATCTCCGGCATCAACCGTCCCGAGCTGCACTACCCGGTCGCGGTCCCAGTCACCAACCGGTACCTCGCCAACATCGAGCCCTACGAACACAACGAGTTCTTCGCCGCGATTCGGAAGCAGGACATCCTTCTCCACCACCCCTACGAGTCTTTCGCGACCAGCGTGCAGGCCTTCCTGGAGCATGCTGCGGCCGACCCCCACGTCCTCGCCATCAAGCAGACCCTCTACCGCACCTCTGGGGACAGCCCGATCGTGCAGTCCCTCATCGATGCGGCGGAGGCCGGAAAACAGGTACTGGCACTGGTCGAGATCAAGGCTCGATTCGACGAAGCCAACAACATCACATGGGCACGAAAGCTGGAGCGCGCCGGTGTGCACGTCGTCTACGGCCTCGTGGGACTCAAAACCCACTGCAAGCTGCTGATGATCATCCGGGAGGAAGACGGCACCCTCGTGCGCTACGCCCACGTGGGCACCGGGAACTACAACCCGAAGACTGCCCGACTCTACGAGGACCTGGGGCTCCTCACTGCGGACCAGCAGGTGGGCGACGACCTGGGCAGACTCTTCAACCAGCTCTCCGGCTACGCGGTCGAGACGGACTTCCACCGGCTGCTCGTGGCACCCAAGAGCATCCGCAGCGGCCTCATCGCCCTCATCGACAAGGAAATCGCCGCCGCCCAGGCCGGCCAGCCCGCCGGTATCAGTTTCAAAATGAACTCACTCGTCGACGAGCGGATCATCGATGCCCTCTATCGAGCGAGCCGGGCCGGGGTGCCCGTGCGCATCTGGGTGCGGGGGATCTGTGCACTCCGCCCCGGGGTGCCCGGACTCAGCGAACACATCACGGTGCGCTCCGTCCTCGGGAGATATCTGGAGCACTCCCGCATCTTCTGGTTCCGCAACGGCGACGATCCGATCGTCTACATCGGAAGCGCCGACATGATGCACCGAAATCTCGACCGCCGGGTCGAGGCCCTGGTCCGTATCGTCGATCCGCACCAGATCACAGAGCTTACGGAGCTCCTCGAGCGAGCGCATTCCCCGGAGGTCGCCACCTGGCAGCTGGACTCCTCCGGAGCCTGGTCCCAACATCGCACAGATGCCGATGGCGCCCCGCTGGTCGACATCCAGCAGGAGCTCATCGCCCTGGCCGAGACCCGCAAACATCTGCAGGCGAAGGCCAAATGATCCTCGCCGCCGGGGTGCTGTGCTGGCGCGGGATCGGCCCGCAAGCGGAGGTGCTGCTCGTCAATCGTCCCAAGCGGGACGACTGGTCCTTCCCCAAGGGGAAGACCGAGCCCGGGGAGCTCCTCGCAGCCACCGCAACCCGGGAGCTCGAGGAGGAGACCGGGCTCCGGTGCCCCCTCGGTCCCTACGTGAGCCAGGTCGAATACGAGGTGCACGGGAACCGCCCCAAACGCGTGCACTACTGGAGTGCCCAGATCGACGAGTCCCAGTGGGCCGCCGCCGAGAATCGCTTCCAATCCAGCAAAGAAATCTCATCCCGCCAGTGGATGCCCTGGCGGGTCGCGTTCGAGCGGCTCACGTATCCTCGGGACCGGGCTCTCCTCGCCCAGATGGTGGCATGTCCGCTCCTGCGCGAACGACTGCGGTTCACCGAGCTCGTGGTGCTCCGACACGCCAAAGCCGTCTCGCGGGGGGACTGGACCGGAGATGACGCAGATCGGCCCCTGACCGGGCGGGGGATGGCCCAGAGCACGGCCCTGGCCGACTGGCTGGCCCCCTGGGGACCGACCGAGATCGTAACCAGCCCCTGGACCCGCTGCCGGCAGACCGTCGCTCCGCGGGCTCAGGCCCTCGGCACGGACCCGGAGGTTCTCGAATCCCTCTCTGAGGACCAGTATGCGGCCGACCCGCTCCGCACCGAACGGGAGATCGCAGAACGCGTCACCGCGGGGCGCTCGACGCTGTTCTGCAGTCACCGCCCGGTCCTCCCCGCCGTACTGAGCACCATCGGCGGCCAGGTGGGGGAGGCCGCCCGGGGAAGACTCCTCCCGCACGCCGGAATGGCGGTTGGGGGATTCGCAGTGATCCAGCTCGGACAGCGGGCGGATGGATCCTGGCTTCTGCTCTCGCACGAACTCCATGAGCCGGAGCAAGAGAACTGATGCCCCCGCAGAGAGGGGAGCAGAGAAAAAGCCAGGCCGTGAACGCCTCTCGGCGTGTGGCCGCTCGAAGCGGCAAAGGGTGGAGCCCGGGGTTACACGACCTGGCCGGCCCCGAAGGGCAGAGTCAGTCTAGAGCATCCTCCCGCCACAGAACCGCTCCTCGCGAGAAAGCCTCAGAAAACGCCGCCAGCCGATGTGCCCGATCGTCAAACCGGGCAGCATTCCGCGCATCAAACACCGTGAGTGCCTCCGCCCTCCGGGCACACCCCCGGCCCACGAGATGGCAGAACGACCCCGCGCGATCCAACGCGATCCCGAAGTCCCCCGCGAAGACCCCCCGCAGGATTTCCTCGCTCGTACGGCGCACCTCCTCCGGACCGATCGGCTCGGCGACCCCCGCGACCACCTCATCCACCGTCGAATCCGCACCCCGTCCCAGCTCGTACAGAGAACCCACTTCAACCGGACGGGCCATGATCATGGCCCGAAGCTGGTACACCCGCCAGAGGATGCCCGGCAAGGTCCATTCCGGAGCCGCCGACCACAGCTCCGCGAGGGTATCGAGACCGTGCTCATCGGTGTAGTGCACCAGACGGCGCAGCAACGACTCGTCGGCGGACTCCCGCACCGAGTGCACCAGCAGATGTGCCGTGTCGTGGGCCACCCGGCTCACCACCGCCGGATCGCGCCTCCCCGGGAATCGATCCAGCTGGAGGGCGTCAAAGAACACAGGCCTGTCAAATTCGCGCACGCTTCACTGTAACCGGGGGTGCCCCGGACATGTTCCCCCGCATGGAATTCCGTTCGCGAGACCGAAGAGTTGCCCCAGCTGCCCCGGGCGACCACAATAGGAGGCGGAGGTTTCAGCCTCCGGCCCCTCTAGCTCAATCGGAAGAGCAGCGGACTTTTAATCCGCGGGTAGAGAGATCGAAACTCTCGGGGGGCACACCGCGTCGCGGCTGGGGTCGTCATACGTCACCGTTGACCGCCCGGGGTTTGGCGCTGCGCGCAACGAACGCCTTAATGCGCCGATCCGGAATCGCCCGAAGAATCGCGACCACGACGAATGCTCCTCAGGAGATCCATACCCCAGGATGTGCGTCCCCATCCCAGCACGGACCTGAGCCAGGATCCCGTTGTCCATCCATGCGGTCGTGAACCATGCTCCGTCCCGCCTACCCCCGCGTCCAGAGGGTCACGGTATCGAGGCTGAAGCGCCACGTTTTCTCGGCGGAATACCCGAGTGGTGTCATCACATCCTGCAGGGCCGCGGCGCCTCGACTCGCGCGGACCTGAATCGTCCAGACCCTTTCATATGGGCGCACCCGGGCAGGGACTTCGCTCAAGGGCACTGAGACATCCCAGAGTCCTCCGGTCTTCCAATACGGGGTGCGGAGCCCCACATCGTGAAGACCCGAGAAATCCGATGGGTAGACATGGGCGATATTTCGCGGAGACCACGATTGCCGCACCACCGAGTCGTAGAGCACCGCGTCACCCCGATGCGAGTACTGTCCCACCACCGCCGCGACTCTGTTCCAATCCGCATGCCGATGCATCTCAGTCCCCTCACGGACCTGTACCAGATTCGGGATGAGCAACAGCAGGGCACAGACCACGACCACTCCCCGCACACCTGCCGTCGCCACTGTGCCCCAGATGCGACACTCCCGCTCTCGCCGCAGGAGCCCCCGCATCCACCGGGCCGGGACCCGCAGCTCGTGCACCCCGAAGACCAGTAAGAGCGCCACAGCCCCAGCAGAGTTCGTCACATACCGCTGCGTGAAGACCGGGGTGTATACGAGCGACACCGACCCGAGAATCAGCATCGGGAGCAGCATCCAGCACAGCAGCGGTGCTATCCACCGATCACCCTGGCGTGTCGTTCCCCAAACCGCACGAATCGCAGGTGAAAGGACCGCCAAAACGATCAGGCCCCAGGCAATCCAGGAGAAGGGGGCACTCCGGAACCACTGAACATCAATAATCTGGTGCGCATCCAGCACCTTTCGCCCCGCGAGGAACTCGATCTGTCCCTTCTGATGCTGTGCCAGGAGCAGGAGTGGGGAAAGAACAACGAGCACGCCCAGAGACCACCCTCCGAGTCGGAGGTAGGGTCCCCGCACGCGATGTCCGTCTGCATACAGCATGACCGCGCACACGGGGATGAGCAGCACTGTGAAGACAAAAATCGCAGACCCGATCAGAAGAACCGCCGCAAACAGCGCCCACCAGAGGGCCGGCCGACGCGCCCGAGCCGCACGAAGGGAGCAGAGCATGAGGAGCACGGCGACCAGTGCCTCAATCGCGGCGGACCGCGCATTTGCGGCCGAATAAAACATACGGGGAAGCAGGACGAAAGCCACCCCGGCCGCAGCCTGCCACGGGACACTCCATCCCATTCTCCGGGCGAGGGCAGTGAGCGCTGCAGCACCGAGGGCGACTGCCAGGGCCGAGGAAAGTCGAACCGCCGCCGGCGCTCCACCGGAAACTGCGATCCATCCCCGCATCACGAAGTAGTAGGCGGTGTGCACGGCATCGACGTTCCGCGCCATATTCATCAGGGACCAGAGCGGTCTGCGCGCCGACATGATCGTCGCCGCCTCATCCGTCCAGTAGGAGGGAACCCCGCTCCGCCAGGTCCCCGCGAGCAGTGCAAAAATAGCGACCGCCCAATCAGGCCGGCTCAGCCACGTTCGGATCCAGCTCCCCACCCGCCGACAGCGAGAGACGGACGATCCGTTCTCCTCGCGTACCTGCACCGACGGCCTCGAACTCAGCGATTCCGTTTCCACACCTTCCACCCGACATACCCCACGAGGAGAGCAACCACGACGGAGACCACTCCCCATTGGAACGTCTCAATACCCGCGGTGATCTGTTCCCAGCGGCTCCCGAGCAGGAAGCCGCCGCCGATCAGGGCACCATTCCAGATCGCACTCCCCAATCCGGTGAAAAGAAGAAATCGGAGCATGGGCATTCGTTCGATCCCTGCTGGAATCGAGATCAGAGACCGGAACACCGGGACCATCCGCCCGAAGAAGACGGTCGCCGAACCATGACGGCGAAACCAAGACACCGTGCGTTCCACGTCATTCCGGTCGACCAGGGGGACGCGTGCGGCAAGCCGAAGAAAACGCTCATGTCCCAGCCACGCACCGAGCCAGTACAGCGCCACCGCACCGAGCAATGACCCCACCGTTGCCGCCACAATCGCCCAGACAATCGGGAACTCCCCGCGCTGCGCCGCAAACCCGGCCATCGGCAGAATGACTTCACTCGGAATCGGCGGGAACAGATTCTCCGCAGCGACCAAAACCGCAACACCGAAAACACCAAGGGCGCCCATGATCATCACGATCGTGTCGATCAGGACCCCATCACCGGCTGCTCCAGCGGCAGTCCAGGAAAGCGCAGACACTGTTCCAGGCAGAAAACTCACTCCGTCATCGTGCCATGGTCTCCCTGTGAGTTCTACGAATGAACGATCCGTGAACGCGCTCACTCACACGTTGCAAGGCTCCCCACAACCGCATCGATACCGGTTCGAGCTGCGGCAGAATTCGCATCCTGTTCCTCGGCGATGAAGAACACAACTGTTTTCTGGCCAGACGCGGCAGGGACGGTTCCGGCCAACGCGGTCGCATCCTCGAGCGTCCCGGTTTTTGCCCGCACCTGGGCCCGAGTCTCTGGAGAGAGGTTCTGCAGCCGTCCCCGGAGCGTGCTGGAAGTGTCCGTGCCGGTGGCGAGATATTCCCAGACCGGGGCAGCCTTCGGAGAGAGCACCGACATCCGGAGCAGCGAGACGAGGAAGCGAGGCGCCACCACCGTGTCATGCGAGAGCCCGGATGCGTCGGCAAAATGTGACCCCCGCAGGGACAGCCCAAGCTCTGAAAATATTGTCCGATACGCGGCAGTAATGTTCTGGAACGAGCTCTTCTGCCCAAGCTGGACCATGACGAGATGCGCCAGCGTATCGGCGAGTGTGTTGTCCGAATGCGCCAGCATGAACCGCACCTCGTCGCCAACCGTGGGGCTGTCATGGGCGGCAATCGTCGCCGCCCCAGACGGAGCGCTGCCAGTCGTCACAGCGGCATCCGACAATCCCAGCCGTTCCGCGAGCGCACGCCCCGCGGCCCCGGCAGGGTCTGTCGTGCGCGAAGAGTATTCACCGGCCGCGTTGTCCCTTCCCCCATCCAGCGTCAGCGCCGTGATCGGGGCCTGGACGCCTCCCGTGCGATACGACTCTGGCCAGGATGAGAGCCAGGCCGGGCCGGAGAACAACCCGGCATCCACCAGAACCTGTGTCACGGGTTGGCCGTTCTCAGTGCTCCATGCCTGCACCTGGGCGGCCAGGTCCGCAATGCCATCGGAGGTGCCGTACCAGTTCTGTGCGGATGCCGACAGCGTAGCGTCCCCGGCACCGACCAGGACGATCTGGCCAGGCTGAGAGCCGGTCAGGACCGTCGTGCGCTGCCGTGAGTCGGTACCGAGGACTTTCAGTGCGGCAACGGCAGTCGCAATTTTCGTCGTCGAAGCAGTCACCACCGGACTGCTGGCATCCTTCGCAACAAGGACCTTCCCGGTGCTCACATCGGCGGCCAGCACACGCGCGTGGTGAAGGCCCACGGCTGAAGTATTCACGGTGCACGTGCCAGACGTCTTCGAGAACGTCAGGGGAGTGCGCAGTGAAACCGGGGCAAGCTCCCCCTGGAGCGCGCTCGTGCGAAGCTCCACCTGACGGCTCAGCCAGGCCGGCATCCCCGCGGTCTGCACCGTTTTCATCGACTGGGCCTGGCGGTTCCAGGGCTTGGAAAAAAGATCCGATTCTGTCGTCGTTGCCGAGGCAGGGGAGGGCATCACGAACATTCCAACTGTGCCCAGGAAAAGGAGGCTGCAGAACCTCACACCCGTCAGGTTCCGCTGCTGGTGCGTCCGCACATCCGTCCTTTTCTGAGCCGCCTGGGAGAATCGAACTCCCGACCTATTCATTACGAGTGAATCGCTCTACCGACTGAGCTAAGGCGGCGCATGACCAACGAGCCGTCATGACCGCAGGATAGTCTAACAGACCTGGACTCACCTGCATCTGAGCCCAGTGGCCGGTTTCGTGCCCTGGACCAGGAACCCCTCGACGGCATCCCGCAGGCAGCGGCTCGCAGCGGTGCTGTATGCGGTGTGCCCATCCCCCTCATTGGTGACAAGGAACCCGCTCTGCAGCTGCTTCGCGAGCGCCTGCGCCCAGGAATACGGCGTCGCAGGATCGTGAGTGGTTCCAACCACCATGATCGGAGCCGCACCCGCCGCCCGGATTCGCCCCGGGCGACCGGTGGCAGAGATGGGCCAACCGTCACACATACTCGTGCCGTCAGCCCAGAAGTCGCCCAGGATCCCGCCGGCCTTCCGCAGGGAGCGCTGGGCCGCCGAGGTGTCCGCATTCTCCACCGGGGAATCGAGGCAGGAGGTGGCGTAGAAGGCCTCGGTGGTATTGCTCTCGTAGGTGCCGTTGGCGCTGCGCCCGTTGTACTCATCGGCGAGGCGCATCAGAGGGTTGGGATTTCCCCGGCGCAGCTGTCGCAGGGCGGTGGTGAGTCTGGGCCAGAGATCCTTGGAGTACATCGCCTGGCTCACCCCCGTCACTGCGGCGGAGACCCCCAGCCAGCGGCCGTCGGAAACGCGCAGTGGATGCTTCTGCCGGGCAGCGATCAAGCGATGGAGCTGCTTCCCTGCGGCGGCCACCTTCCCGTTCAACGGGCAGTTCGACTGAGACAGACACCAGGACAGATACCGTTTGGTGGCCTGGTCGAATCCCCGAGCCTGTCCGAGGGTCGAGGCGAGGTCCCCCAGGGCGGGATTGACCGCGCCGTCAAGCACGAAACGCCCAACGCGATCGGGGAAGGTCTGCGCGTAGAGCGCCCCAAGCTTGGTGCCGTAGGAATACCCAAGATAGTTGAGGCGGGCGTCACCCGAAATCGCCCGGAGCACATCCATATCCCGCACCGTGCTCATCGAGTCCATATGGGCCAGGAGCGCGCCCGTCTTCCGCTCGCAGGCCTCGCCGAAAGCCTTCAGCTGAGAGCGGCTCTCCTGGATGTACGCCGCACTGCCCGGGGTGGCCGTGGGGAGTCGGTAGAGGAAATCGTCCATGCCTGCGGCATCGAGGCACCGTACCGCCGGCCGACTGCGTCCGACCCCTCGTGTGTCGAATGCGATGAGTGTGTAGTGCTGCTGGAGCTGCTTCCCGAAGAAGTAGTCCCGGTAGTCGGTGCGCCCAACATAATCGATGGCGGCCTGCCCCGGCCCTCCGGGGTTCATAAACAGAGATCCCTGGGAACGCCCCGTCGGCTTGTGCCGCACAACGGCGAGTGAGATGGTCTCTCCGTCCGGCGTACTC
This sequence comes from Microbacteriaceae bacterium, assembly GCA_022487185.1. Lineage (GTDB taxonomy): Bacteria > Actinomycetota > Actinomycetes > Actinomycetales > Microbacteriaceae > JAKVJE01. The sequence goes on along the minus strand of JAKVJE010000026.1, from coordinate 928 downwards.
CAGTCGAGTGGAACTTTCACGTTCGCACACTGTGCGGACTGCTCACAGGCATGCCAACGCACCTTCTGGGTATAGAAACGAGAGAAGGCGGGATCGGGGCTCCGCAGGGCCGCAGTGGGGCTGGTCTGTGTCCCTGCCGGAGCGCATCCAGTGAAGAGAAGCAGGATCGGAAGCAGCGCAAAGCACCCGCTCAGGAACCTGCGCGAGGACCGGCTCATATGAGACCTGCACAGAACGCATCGAGGACCAGCTGTGGCGAAACGTTGCGTGTGAGCTGTTCGCGAGCCGTCGTCGCGGCATCGATACGGACGAGCGTCTGGGGTGCATCCCCGTGGGATGCGGCCTCCTGAATTGCTTCACGGACGTCGACATTGATCAGCTCAACCGGAGCGCCGAGCTGAGTCAGCAGGACATCGCGGAAGAGGGCGAAGGCATCGGTGAGCACCCGGTCAACCCCATCGACGACCGCCCGACGCGCTCGTCGTTTTGCCTCAGCCTCCACCCCCCGCAGCTGCGCCCGGTAGGCGGGGGGAACGCGATCACCCTCACCGAGCCCGAGCTGCGCGCGCAGTTCGGCCGTTCGGGTGGCCGTCTCCTCTTCGATACCGGCAGTGGCGTCACTGGTGGCGATCTCATGGAGAGCCCGGGAGGCGGCCAGGGCTCCGTGGAGGGTTCGAATCCCCAGCAGCGCCCGAAGGCTGCGGGCGCGGCGATCCCGAGCCCGTTCATCGGTCGCCAGCCGTCTGGCCATGCCGACGTGCGACTGCGTCACGCGGGCGCAGGTGAGCGCGAGGGCCGGCTCCACTCCCCACTTCCGGTGGAGAAGCTCGGCGACCGCCTCCGGAGCCGGCGTCTTCAGTCGCACCTGCCGCACCCGGGAGCGGATCGTGGGGAGGACATCCAGATCACTGGGACAGCACAGGACCCA
>JAKVJE010000025.1 GCA_022487185.1 Microbacteriaceae bacterium | reverse complement strand
GCAGAGATCCCGGAGATGGCATTGGCCCCCTGTCACGCGTTGTTCCAGTTCTATGTGAATGACGGGCGCCTCTCGTGCCAGCTCTATCAGCGCTCGGCGGACATGTTCCTCGGGGTTCCCTTCAACGTCGCCAGCTATGCCCTCCTCACCTGCATGATTGCGCAGCAGACGGGACTGGAGCCCGGCGATTTCGTCTGGACCGGCGGGGACTGCCACATCTATCGCAACCATCTGGAGCAGGTTCACCGGCAACTCGCCCGGGATCCATTCCCCGCCCCCACACTGCACTTTGCGCGCACCCCGGACAGCATCTTCGACTACCGGTACGAGGACTTCGTCATCGAGAACTATCAGCACCACCCGGGGATCAAGGCCCCGGTGGCCGTCTGAGAGGAGCGTTCGGTGCCACTGACACTCATCTGGGCGCAGGACCGAGACGGCGTGATTGGGCTGAACGGAGGCATCCCCTGGCGGTTGCCGGAGGACCTGGCGCATTTCAAGGCGCTGACGTTGGGGCATCCGGTGATCATGGGCCGGGTCACGTGGGATTCCCTCGCCCCTGCCGTGCGGCCCCTCCCCGGGCGGCGCAACATTGTCGTGACCCGCAATTCGGGCTGGAACGCTCCGGGTGCCGAGGCTGTGGCAGGCCCGGAGCAGGCGCTTCAGCTGGTCGGAGACGACGACGCGTTTTGTATCGGAGGAGCCCAGCTCTATGCGGCGCTCCTCCCCCTAGCCCAGGCCGTGGAGCTGACCGAGGTGGATGTCTCCAGCGGCGGAGATGCACACGCACCGGTTCTCGGGACTCCCTGGCAGCGCACGGAGCCGTTTGACCCAACGGTATGGCTCACATCAAAGACGGGGCTCCGCTATCGTTTCTGCCGGCTGGAGCGCAGCCACTTCTGCTGATCGAATCTCCCAAGGAGCTACCGGTCATTTCGCCGAGAGCACGAGCCCGGCAGCGATTCCAAACATAGTGAGGGCGATGAGGCCATCGAGAATTCGCCAAGCAGTCCTGGTGGTGAAGAGCGGGTGCAGTACCCGAGCGCCGAACCCGATCAGGGTGAACCAGACCACGCTGCAGAGAATCGCCCCGGCGGAGAAGGCCCACTGCCCACTGCCATACCCCGCTCCGATGGACCCGAGCAGAACCACGGTGTCGAGGTACACATGCGGGTTGAGCCAGGTGAAGCCAAGCACTCGGAAGAACACCTGACGCCGCCCCGGCTGCGCCGCCCCGCCCTCCATCACATGCCCGTGTCTGCTGCAGGCGCGCTTCGCTGCGAGCGCTGCGTACGCGGACAGGAAGACGGCCCCGAACCATTTCATGGTGGTGGTGATCCAGGGGGCTGAGCGGATGACCGCTCCCATTCCCCAGGCCCCAGCAGAGATGAGCAGCATATCTGAGAGCACACACACCGAAACAACGATGGGGACATGTACTCGCGCGATCCCTTGCCGGAGCACATAGGCATTTTGTGCGCCGACAGCGACAATCAGAGACGACTGGGTGAGAAGGCCTGCGAAGAGGGCAGGAAGGAGCACCTGAAAATTCATGTCTCCATGCTGAGGCGAGCTCGCCTCTCAATCAAACAAGATTCATGATATTTCATATCACGTAAGATTTTCTTATGTTCTTTCCCTCTGAGCAGCTTCTCACACTTCAAGAATCCATCGCGACGGGCAGCTTTGAAACGACCGCCACCCAGCTCCACATCACACCCTCCGCGGTGAGTCAACGGATCAAGTCGCTGGAGGAACTGGTCAGACAGCCACTTGTGATCCGCAGCCACCCGCTACGGCCCACCCGAGCCGGCGGGGTACTGCTGCGCCTCGCCAAACAGGTCGAGTCACTCACCCAGGATGCCCAGCGAGAACTCGGGATGGGGACCTCCGCTCCCTCCGTTCCCATCGCGGTGAACGCCGATTCGCTGGCCAGCTGGGTGCTCCGAGCCGTCGCCCCGCTCGCAGACCGGGCGTATCTCGAATTCCACCGCGCCGACGAGCACCACACCGGGCGACTCCTCCGCGACGGAGAAGTGCTCGCGGCGATCACCACTGAACCTGCGGATCTCCCCGGGAGCGAGGTGATTCCGCTTGGGTCAATGCGATACGTTCCCCTCGCCTCCCCCGGGTTCTTAGCCCGCTGGCGGCATGGGGCCGGGGTCGGATGGCTCCGGAAGGCGCCCAGGATTGACTTCGACACCGACGACACGCTGCCACTGCAGGCGCTGCGCAGCGTGGGCGTCGTGAGCACCGCGAAACATCTCGTGCCCTCATCCGAGGCACTCACCGCCGCCGTCCGCGCCGGAATGGGCTGGAGCATGGTTCCGGAAGCGAACCTTCAGCCCGGAGCACTCGACGATCTGCGTCCGGTCCCCGGACTCACCCCGATTGAAATCCCACTGTGGTGGCAACAAGGGCGAACCCCCTCCGACGAACTTCAGGAGGTGGCCTCCGCCATCATCGGCGGGGCAAAAGGAGCCCTCAGACGAGGACCGACAGCGCCCACACCACGGTGAGCCAGACCGCCACACAGCCAGACCATCCGGCAGCAAACACCAGCAAAGCCCGCCACCAGGTGAGCTTGGCCGTGAGCCAGAGCCCGACCGCATACCCCACGAGCGGCAGCACCATACCAGCAATCGCGGCCCAGACGCGGGCGGTACCGCCCGCGGTGGCGAGCAGAGCAGGGGTGGAGCCAAAGACCGCGGCCCCCTCCCAGAAGAGATAGGCGAAGAAGAGCGCCGCAAGACCCCACACCCCGGCCACCGACCGGTGGCGCAGAAACCGGCTCTGAAGACTCCGCTCCCGCTCCCGGGCCCGAAGCTCGGTCCGGGAGGGATGCAGCTCTGCTCCCAGTCCGCTGTCCTGGTCGACAGGCGCGGCCACTGGCTGCACCGGAGACGAATCGGGATGACGGCGTGACTCGGTCATCGGGCACCCCCGAGCATGGTCAGGATCAGGGGGAACGGGAACAGCACGAGCACGCCGACCGCGGCGAACGTCCAGCGCAACACCGGGCGGTGCACCCCCCACAGCAGCATTGCCTCCCACAGCACCGGCGCCAGCACGGCAGCGACTAGGAGCACCCAGGTCAGCCCTGGGATCAAGGTGGGCAGGGCTCGGTCGCCGGTGACCCGGGCGATTACTGCCCATGACACCGCATAGGCCAAGAAGACACCGCCGAGAATACTCAGCGCAATCGTGGGCCCGCTGGTGGGTGCCGGCTGGGCCGGTTCCGCACGAATGGGCTCTGGTGCCCCTGAATCGAGCACCGGTGTGGGCACAGGGGCGGCCTGGACGCGATCCAGTGGAAGCTCATCGGCCTCCCAGCTCCGGTCGTCGTCCCGGTCGAGGGCAGGGTCCTCGCTCGGTGCAGTCGGTTCCGCCATAATGCCTCCTGGATAATCTCCTGCAAGCCTACGCGATCGCGACAATACCGCCGGGATTCAACGATTTCCGCGCGCGATGGCGATCAGTCCGGAATGCACAATCTCTTTCACCCCATAGGGTTCCAGCAGATCGAGGAGCGCATTGAGCTTCGTCCCCTCACCGGTGGCCTCCACCACGACGGCCTCTGACGCCACATCCACCACTCGGGCCCGGAACAGCTGCGCCAGCTCCACCACCTGCTGTCGGACCGTTGGATCCGCCTTCACCTTGATCAGCAGATGTTCCCGCAGCACGGAGGTCTCCGGCTTCAGCTCCACGATCTTGACCACGTCGACCAGCTTGTTGAGCTGCTTCGTGACCTGCTCCAGGGGCTGGCTCTCGACATCCGCCACCAGCGTCATGCGGAACAGGTTCGGCACCTCGCTCGGGCCGGCCGTCATCGATTCGATATTGAACCCCCGGCGGGCGAACAGGCCCGAGACCCGGGTCAGCAGGCCCGGCCTATTCTCGACCAGCATCGAGAGGATGTGGATGCTCATGCCCCCGCCTCAGAGTCAAACACCGGGGCCTGCCCACGGCGATACTGGATGAAATCGTTGCTCACCCCGTCCGGCACCATGGGCCAGACCATCGTGTCGGGGGAGACGAGCACGTTCAGCACCACAGGCCGATCGTTGGTGGAGAGCGCCTCCCTCACCGCCGCATCGACCTGCGAGGGGTCGGAGACGGTGATCCCCCTGGCCCCATAGGCCTCCGCCAGCTTTGCGAAATCCGGAACCCACTCGGTCGGGCTCGGCGAGGACTGCAGATCGGTGTCGACTCGGTTGCCGTCGAAGAAGAGCGTCTGCCACTGACGGGCCATGCCGAGGGACCCGTTGTTCAGCACGACCACCTTCACCGGCAGCCCGGCCGCCGCGCACACCGCCAGCTCTGAACCAGAGATCTGGAACCCGTTATCGCCCTCAACTGCCCAGACGGTCGCCTCTGGATGGGCCCGCTTGGCCCCCAGCGCGGCCGGCAGCCCGAAGCCTGCGGTTCCGGCTCCGCACGGGCTCAGGAAATGCCCCGGTTCCTGAAGAGGCAGGGCATTCGCAGCCCACACCTGATGCAACCCGGAACCGGTCGCGAAATAGGAGTCCGGACCGCTCAGCTCGCCCAGGCGCCGGAGCACCCGCTGCGGGGAAAGCAGCCGGTCCGGAGCGTCCTCTGTCGTCGGATATGAGGAGCGCAGTCCATTCAGATACCCCCACCAGGGAGCCAGATCGGCGTGGCCGTGGGCCGACACCTCACGGTAGACGGGGAGCAGGTCGCCGAGAACCTCCGCGAGGTCCCCCACGATCGGCACATCCGCTTCCCGCAGCTTCGAGATCTCTGCGGGATCGATATCGACATGCACCACCTTGGCCATCGGGGCAAACGTGCTCGCCCGGCCGGTGACCCGATCGGCGAACCGGGCTCCCAGCGCCACCACCAGGTCGGCTCGCTGGAGCGCCAGCACCGCCGGCACCGTCCCGTACATCCCCGGCATCCCCAGGTACTGAGGATGCCCGTCCGGCATGACCCCGAGCGCCGGCATCGTCGTCACGACCGGCGCCCCGCAGGCCTCCGCGAGCGCCCGGAGCGCCGCAGCGGCATCCGCTCGGACCACCCCGCCACCCACATACAGCACCGGACGCTGCGAGGCCGCCAGACGGACGGCCGCCTGCCGCACCTGCTTCGCATTCGGTTTCGTCACCGGGTGGAACCCGGGCAGATCGACCCGCAGCGGCCATTGGAAGGCGGCCGCCCCCTCCTGTGCGTCCTGCGTGATGTCGACCAGCACCGGCCCGGGACGCCCGGTGGTGGCGAGCTCCCAGGCGCTCGCGAGCGCCGGAGCGACGTCCTCTGCGCGGGTGACCTGCAGGGAATGCTTTGTGACGGGCAGGGAGGCGCCCACCACATCCGCCTCCTGGAAGGCATCAGTTCCGATCAGGTCCGACCGGACCTGTCCGGTGATCGCAACCATTGGCACCGAGTCGACGAGCGCATCCTGCAGCACCGACACGAGCCCCATTGCGGCCGGGCCGGACCCTGCCACGCACACACCCGGACGACCGGTACTCAGCGCATACCCCATAGCCGCATGTCCCGCGGACTGCTGCTGATGCAGCACCATGCGACTGATGCTGGCAGAGGCGCCCAGGGCGTCGTAGACGGGGAGGATGGCTCCGCCGGGCAGCCCGAACACATCGGTCACCCTGAACTCCTCCAGACAGCGCACCACGATCTGCGCCCCGGTGAGCATGTTCTCCTGGGTCATGGGCTCCCCTTCTTCTGGGTTCCGGGCAGGCTGGAGGCACGCCCGAGTATGGGGGTGCACGGTGGCCGGGGACGGCACCGTCGAGGCGACGGTGCGATATCTGCGAACGTATTTTGTGGTTGCGGTCGACATGAGTTCTTTTCCTGAAAGCGTATGCGAATGTGATGTCACTTGTTGCTGCCCCGTGTGCGCCAGATGGCGTCGGGGCTGGCATCCGGGCTGCCAAGCGGCCCGTTGCGGCTAGCCCCGTACGGGGCTGATAATTCGCGCGCTGACGAGGACCCGGCAGACTCCGGTGCCGGATAGGCATACTCGTGCAGAGGTGAGTGTCATCGCGGATTCGCACAGACCCGCAGTGCTGCGGGTCGGGAACTCAAGCGATGTCATGTGAGACATCTTACGCCATTGTCGCGGTCTGCCGCGACACGGCGGCGCGCACCGACGCCAGATACTGCAGCACCACGGTGATCTGGGCCGGCCCGGGAACCTGGAACGGAGCCCGGGTCCGGCCGCTGTAGCCGGCATGAACCCCCACATCCCCGCTGCGGAGCACGGCAAACGCATCCTCGTCGGTCAGATCGTCGCCGGCATAGAACACGCCCGTGGCGTGGGTGCGTCGGCGCAGCTCCCGGAGCGCCTCACCCTTGTTCGCCTCCCGGACGGAGAACTCCAGCACATCTTTGCCGGGACGAACCAGCAGGCTCGAGAACTCGTCCTCGGTGTCGGCCAGGGCTTCATGCTCGGCCTCCTGCGCCTCCGCAGAGTCGGCACCCCGCGTATGAAGCACCGCACCTGCCGGTTTGTGCTCTACCCACACCTCGTTGTGGTCTTCGGCCACTTCGTCGAGCAGCTCGTTCAGGTCGCTCACATCGGTGATCTCCTGGGTCGTGAGCTGCAAGTCAGGGTCCTCCCCCACCACCATCTGCATCTCGACACCGTGTGATCCCACCAGGATTGTGCCCTTGGGGGGATCGGCAACGATCCGCAACGAGTCGAGCGCCCGACCCGAGACGACCGCAATTTTCGTGGCCGGGATCTTCCAAAGGGCAATGAGTGCCAGGTGCGAGTCGGGAAGGGCCCGGCTGCGCAGCGGGTCATCGGTGAACGGGGCCAGCGTGCCATCGAAGTCGATGGCCACCAGCAGCCTCGGGGTACGCGCGAGACGGTCCAGCGCCTCGGGTAGTCCGGCCGGCAGCGAGTACGGGGAGGGGCTCGTGGTGGTGAGTATCACGCAGCCGCCCCATCGCAACGATCCAGGTCTTCCAGGTACCGGTGCGCCCAGGCGAGCACGTTGTCCTCGTGGACGTGCCTTCGCATGGCCCGCATCCGCCGCGTCCGCTCAGTCTTGCTCATCTGCATCGCATACAGGATGGCCGATTTGATGCCATCGATATCGTGCGGGTTCACCAGCAGAGCGGTCTTGAGCTCGTCGGAGGCCCCCGCGAATTCGCTCAAGATCAGGGCCCCGTTGTTATCGGTGTTGGTGGCCACATACTCTTTCGCGACGAGATTCATCCCGTCTCGGAGGGCCGTAACGAGCATGATGTCCGCGGCGACGTAGAAGGCGGCCATCTCTTCACGCGGAAAGCTGCGATGCAGGTAGTGCACCGCCGTGTCGCCCACCGTGCTGAACTCCCCATTGATGCGAGCCACCGTGAGCTCGATATCGTCGCGCAGTCGCTGGTAGGTTCGCACCCGCTCCCGGCTGGGCACGGCGACCTGGATCAGGGCTGCATCTCCCACATCGATCCGCCCCTCCCCGAGGAGCTCCCCGAACGCCTTGAGCCGATGCCGGATGCCCTTGGTGTAGTCCAGACGATCAATCCCGAGCAGGATGGTCTTCGGGCTCCCGAGGTCTTGCCGGATCTGCTCTGCCCGGGCCCGGACCTTGGGATCCCGGCCGAGGGTCTCGAACGCCTTGGCGTCGATCGAGATCGGGTAGTCGCTGTACCGCACCATCCGGGTGCCGTTCTCGGTGGGAACCTGCACCGTGTCGCGTTGAGTGCGATACCCCAGAAGATGCCGCACTGCCCGCCCGAAATTGCGGCAGTCCTCTACCCGTTGAAAGCCCACCAAGTCGGCCCCGAGCAGCCCCTGGAGCACCTGCTCCCGCCAGGGCAGCTGCGCAAAAAGATCCGCCCCGGGGAACGGGATGTGGCTGAAGAAACCGATCTTGATATCGGGGCGGATGGCCCGGAGCTGCTGCGGGACGAGCTGCAGCTGATAGTCCTGCACCCACACAGTGGCCCCGGGGGCCGCCACCTCCGCCACCGCACGGGCGAAACGCTCGTTGACCTTGACGTAGCACTCCCACCATTGACGGTGGTACTCCGGCACGGCGATCAGGTCATGGTAGAGGGGCCACAATGTCGCGTTCGCGAAGCCCTCGTAGTATTCGACGATCTCCGACTCGTTGAGCTCGACCGGCACGACATGGAAGCTGCCACCGGCCAGCCCGCCCTTGAGCTCGAACGGATCCAACCGTTCCGAGGTGACCCCGGGCCACCCCACCCAGGCCCCGTGAGAAGTGGCCATGACCGGTTCGAGCGCGGTCACCAGCCCTCCTGGAGACCTGCGCCAAGTCGCGATGCCGTCTGCGGCAACGACCCGGTCAACGGGCAGTCGATTGGAGACGACGACCAGGTCGAACCGTTGGGTCTGATCCATGTGGGACTCCCTCCGGCCACCAGTCTACCGGGCGAAGCTGCCAGGCCCCGGAATGCGCTACCCCAGTACCGCCGCGAGATCCCCGGCGACCTGCTCAACGAGCTCGCCCCGGGGGGTCTGCGCCCCCCGGAGCAGCCATTCGAGCCCGATGAGGAGCGCCGAGCCGAAGACCCCGGCCGAGACGATCGCCGCATTGCGCAGCGGATGTCCCACATCCGCCGCCGCCTCCTCACAGCTCACCTGGAACGCGCTGAGGAAGCCCTCCCGCGCGACGGCCACCGTCCGAACCCAGCTGCGGTCGTCCCGGAAAATTTCAGTGACCAGCACCCGGGCCAGGTCGGGCTCCTCCTGCATCGCCTGGAGGACAGCCTCGACCAGGGCACGGATCGCAGCCCGCCCCCGAAGCCCCTCGCGGGCGGAGGCGAGCCGAGCGGAAAGCTCCGAAAGCTCCAATTCCAGAAGAGCATCGAAGAGCTGGTCCTTCGAGGAGAAGTTGTAGTAGAGACTTCCCTTCGCGACCCCCGCCCGGGCGGCGATGTCATCCATCGTGGTGGCGGTGATCCCGCGCTCCGCGGCTAGGGCGAGCGCCGCGGCGAAGATCGCCTCCCGGGTGGTCTTGCCGCCGCGCCTCGCTCCATTGCTCATACCGGCATTCTCCCACTCAGATGACAAGCTCGGGGTGCAGTCGGGCGATTGTCCACTGCCGCTGTCGCGCCGCCGAGATCGCGCTGATAATCAGCGAGCCGAAGAGCACAAACAGGAGCACCGCGAGGGCGATCCAGAACCGGCCATCGATCCCGCCCGTGATGGCCTCACGCAGGCCGTTCACCACATAGGTGATGGGCATGATGTGGGTGATCACGCGGAAGAACTCGGGGGTCGTCTCGACGGGGTAAGTTCCGCCCGAGCTGGACAGCTGGAACATGAGCAGAGCCAGCGCGACCACACGCCCCGCGGCCGGCCCCATCGTGATGATGAACATCTGCTGCATTGCCAGGAAGGCGAAGCAGGACAGCAAGGTGAACAGCACTGTCGTGACCGGGTACGCGGGGCTTAGCCCCAGTCCGAACACGATCACGCCGAGCATGATCGTGACCTGGCCGATCCCGAACAGAGCGGCGGGCAGGAACCCGGACATCGCGGCCCTCCAGCCGTTGACGCCGGCGGCCAGGGCACGAGTCGGGAGGGCGCGCAGCAGCAGCCAGGTGATGATCCCGCCGACGAACATGGCCAACGACATGAAGAACGGCGCGAATCCAACCCCGAAGACCTTGGCGTTGTGCAGCCAACTCTGCTTGAGCACCGTCGGCTTCGAGATGACCTTTGCCTGCTTGGCGACCGTCGCGGCGCTGCTCTTCGGGATCTGGTTCGTCCCAGAAGTCAGGCGGGAAGTCAGGGTCTGCGACCCATCCAGCAGCTTGCCCGAGCCATCGGCCAGCTGCTGTGCCCCGCTCTTGGCGGAGCTCGCACCGCTCGCGGCCGAATCGATCCCCGAATTCAGGGTGGATGCCCCGGTCGCCAGTTTCGAGGCTCCCGTCGAGAGAGTGGAAGTGCCCGAAGCAAGCGTGCTCGCACCACTGCTCAGCTGGGAGGTGCCAGAGGCGAGGGAGGATGCCCCCGTAGAGAGTTGGTCGAGGCCAGAGGAAAGCTTTGTTAACGCGGCAGTAAGAGTAGCGATTCCCGTGTTAAGCGTTTTGCTCCCAGAAGCGATTTGGCGAGTGTAGCCAGCCAGTTTCTGAAGCTCTGACTGAGTACTTGTATATGCCAATTTCTGTGTATGGATCGTACATGCGCTTAGAACCGCTGAGGTAAGCTGCGTGGTTGAAGCTGTCAGCTCTGGCATCGCGCAGCTACCCCCAGAAATACCAATATAGGGTCCAAGCCCAGTTGGCAATGTTGGATCCTTCGAAGACGAATCCACTATCCCCAGTATCTGAGTTTTCAACGTTTCCGGAGCAGCTGCCAATTTCGAAGACAGCTGTTCGACCTCTTGATCCACACCGTTCAAATCCTCATTTACGGTCTCGAGCTTTGTCTTCACAACCGCGTCCAGTTCGGAAGTCCCCTCTTCCAACGTCTGTGTATTCCCGGACGAATCTGTATAGGCTTTTTGCAAAGCTGCCTGCAACTTTGCTGCACCAGCCTGGAGCTGCTTCGTGCTCGACGCCGCAGTCGAGAGGTTGCTCGCGAGCTGCTGAGCACCGGAGTTTGCGCTTGACGCGCCGGATGCGAGGCTCTTCGCACCCGAGTCGAGGGTGGCTGCACCGCTGGCGAGTTCCTGAGTACTGGTGCTCAGCGTCTTCGATCCGCTGGAGAGTTCCGTCATCCCACTCACCAAAGTGCCGAGCCCCACGTTGAGCTCCTTGGTACCCGATTTGGCGGTCTTGAGTCCCTTCGTGATCTTGCCCGACCCATCCGCCGCCTGGGAGAGCCCACTTCGAGCAGACTGCAGCCCGACGAGTGCCGTCTTGGCATATTTCTGTCCGAACTGCTGCCCTACCACCTCACGCACCTGCGCCATGGCCTGCTTGCCCAGCGTCGAGGCGAGGAACGAGTTGGAGTCGTTGTACTTCACCACGAGTTCAGGACTCTTGGGCGAGCTTGTCGACGGAGACGCTGCCTGCTTTGAGAAGTTCTTCGGAATAGTGACCGAGAAATAGTAGGTCCCATTCTTCACACCCTTTGCAGCCTCAGCAGCGCTGGTCTTCTCCCACTTCATGTCCTGGCGTTTGTACAGCTTGTCTGCAACTTTGTCGCCGTAGCTGGTGTGTTTTCCAGAGACCGTGATGCCGGTGTCCTGGTTAACCAACGCCACCGGCAGATGGTTCATGTTCCCGACCGGGTCCCAGAACGCCCACAGGTAGAGCACCCCGTACAGCAGGGGGATGAACAGCATGACGGCAACGGCGAGACGGGGCAGGATGCCCTTCGCGAAACGGCGAAGCTCGGTGCCAGTGGAAAGGAAAGCGAACATGCTCAGAACTCCTGAGAAACGAGAGAATGGTTCGGAATTTCGGCGGTAGTGGGGGTATGCCGCAGCACGCCCCAATTGGATATATCGGTGCTCGCCGCCGCGACGACCACATCGATGCCGGCATCGACCAAAGTGTCAAGCCGACGCCACACGAATTCGCGGCCATCGGGCTCCTGGATCTGCTCGATCGAGTCGATGAAGAGAAGATCTGGGTGCGCCATCAGGGCCACCGAGATTTTCAGCAGCAGCTGATCTACATCGTTGAGCTCCCAGATGCGGGTCGGGCCCTTCGGGGTGCGGCCGTTGAAGGCGAGTGCGCACACCGCATCCACCTCGTCCTGATCCGGCTCCCGGATAAATTTCCACCACGGAGACAACCAGGCCTTGCGCTCACGGATGGTGGATGCGACGGTGACGGAATCATCCAAGTCGTCGAGCGGAGCGAACCCGGCGATCCCCGTACGCATCTGAACCTTCCGGGAGCGCGCAGGGAGGGGCTCCCCGAGCACCGTCAGTTCAGTGGCCGAACCGAGGCGCATCCGCCCGGCGAGGGTCAGGAGGAGACTGGTGCGCCCCGACCCCATGGGACCGTGAACCACCGAGATCCCGTGGCCCAGATCCAGGTCCAGCGGACCAAAAACCTGCCCACGACGGGAAGTGAGCTGCAGGTCTCGTGCGTGAATGATCGAATCCATACCCATCCTTTATTGAACTGACTAGTCAGTTTAGTAACCAGATAGAAAAACGCAACACGAAACAGAGATATTCCGCACTCGGGTCCCGCAGCCAGAACGCGGCCCCGGACAGGACGAGCGCAGTGACCCGTGCAGTCCAGTCCTCGGCGTTTACCCTTCCAGGACCGGCACTGCACCAGTCGAAATCGCGGATTTCAGCCGGTCGAAATCAACCTCCGCCTGATCCGCGTACTCCACCGACCATCCGGCGACCGCGCGATCGAACGCGTCCGACTTCCCCAGGTATCCAGCGATCCAGGCGCATGTCGGGCTCTGGGAGTGCGCCCGCGCCAGCATGGTCGCGCATGCGCGGCCGTATCGGAGCAGGACACCGGGGTCCATGCTGTCGACGTCGAACGAACCCTTCATGTCGCGGAACTGCCGCACGTAGTAGTCATGGTTGTTGTAGCTCAGCCATCCCAGGAACGAATCAGACACCGACTGCAGGATCTGCTGACAGGCCACAACCCGACGCCCCTCCGGGAAACGCCGGGAGATCAGGTGCAGACGGGGCAACCGGTGTTCGGCCCGGTGCTGTACCAGAACCGACTGCTGCGCCTCCTTCACCTGCAGGATAATCGGCTCCCCGACCGGGCCCAGCAACGCGACCACGAAGCAGCGAGTCCCCACCGATCCGACCCCGACGACTCTGCGGGCCACGTCCACCAGCCGGCACCCGGACAGCAGCACCGCGATATCGGGCCGAGTGCTGGATGCGTACTGCGTAAACAGGTCGGACAGGGCGTCACGGAGGTCATCGTTCACATGCGTCAGAACCGGCGGTTGCTCGCGGAAACGCACCCCACCGGTCGAGGTCGGCTCCAACATCTTCCGTGCCGCCTGGGCGGACGTCCGTCGAGTCGCCTTGCGCCGCACCCGGTCGAGCTCAGCCCGGGCCCTGCCACTCAGATCGGCGGTGAGCTCATCGTCTCGCACCGACTGGTAGTAGCGCTCCAGCAGCGGGGTCAGCGCCAGCCGTCGAATCGTCTCCCGGTACGCCCCGGTGATCTGACGGGCCAAGCGCTCACAGGTCTTCGCGGAGGCCCCCTCCTGCCGCGCGGCGAGAACAACACTCGCCGCCAGCCGTTTCACGTCCCATTCCCAGGGGGCCGGAGCTGCCTCATCGAAATCGTTCAAATCGAACACCAGGTTGCGTTCCGGTGAGGCATAGAAACCGAAATTGCTCAGATGGGCATCCCCGCAGGCAACCACCTCGACGCCCGTGTTGGGCTGAGATTCCAGGTCATGAGCCATGATGCCCGCCGTCCCCCGGTAAAACCGGAACGGATCGACGCTCATCCGTCCGTAGCGCAGGGGCACCAGGTCCTGGAGGCGTGTCGCATCCTGGGCGCGCAGGAGGTCGAGCGGATCACGCTCCGGGATCACGCATTCCCGTGCCGCCGAACGCGGCAAGGACTGTCGGGCCTGCCGCCCCAGCTCCGCCTGCTGCGCTGCTTGGAAATGGGCTGTATCCGGACGCGAGATATCACCGTACATGTCTCAATCATGGACCGCGGACAGCCCGGACACGTCGGGCCGCGCCAAAAACGTCGGGTACCGCACGACGCTGGCGCACTCGGCGTCAGGCGACCCTCGGCATCTCCGGTTCGCGCCGACTCCAGCGGATCAGACGGCGTGGGTTAAACACCCCACTGCAGACACCGCAGGAGGTGGGGCGGGTTGGACGACGATAACGATAGTGCACGTGCCCCGCCGGGCAGGTACCGACCCATGGGGCGTAGACGGCGGCCATATCGAGCGCCGAGGTGCGGCCACCCGTGTAGCCAAGTCGGCGCGCCGCCCGCACCCAGGCCCGACCGTGCCCTGCCTCCCGGCCCGCCTGTGCGTGGGCGACCTCGTGCAGCACCGTCTGCCGCAGCTCTTCTGGACTCGCAATTGGCAGCGCATACCGGGACACGCTGATCGTCTGGCTCCGGTACTCACACGCCCCAACCCGCCGGCGCGCTCGGTCGAAGCGAAACGACCAGCCGGCATCAAGCTCTGTGCGGATGCACTCCTCCGCATAGTCCCGAAGGTCCTGTCCCAGCCGATCAGTCTGCTGCGCCGTGCGCATTCGCCACAATCTCGCCCCGGCCACCGTTCAGACACCACTCCCGAATGGACTTCCACGGCCCGTAACCGTCCTCCAGTGCGAAATGCCCCTCTCCGGGGATCACCACGGATGGGCAGTCAAACCCGACCGCATACTCGCGGGCCACCGTGTTCGGGCACCACGGGTCCTGGTCTCCCCCGACGAACAGTGGCAGCTCGGCACTCGAGCGCGCGATCTGCCCCGGCATCGGAGCAAAATCTGAGAACCGGCGGAGCTCGGGCTGCCGCATCAGTGCCTCACGTCCCGGTGGAGCCACCAGGAGGACACGCTGAACCTGACGGACGCCCTGCGGCCGGCTGGCGGCGAGCATCCAGAGAACCGATCCAAGGCTATGGGCGACGACCGTTACATCCGGCCCCGGAGCCGCAGCCAGCACGCTGTCGAGCGTATCGAGCCATTCATCCGGCATCGGAAACGCCGGATTCGGAAACTGCGGGTACTGGACATTCGCCCCCGCTGCCGTCAGCGCATCGGCGAGACGATGCTGCCAGTGGCCTTCGGGCCGGTTGTTTTGCCACCCATGGATGATGATGAAACACGGTGCCGCCATGCCCCGAGTCTACCCAGCCGCTGGCACAGACAGAGATCGTGGAGCCCCCGGCTCTCAGGCCGATGCTGGATCTGAAACTCCCAGAATCGAAAGGATTGCGCCCCGGAGCGCCCGGGCGAGCACCCGATAGCCGTCAGGCCGGGGGTGCACCCCGTCGGCCCGGAATTCCCGTAACCACGCCCCCGGATCTCCGGATGCGCGCAGCTGCCGCCACGGATCGGTGAAGTCCCAGCCCCGTTGCTCCGCAAGCTCACGCAGCTGCCCATTCAGCCGCACCCCTGCCTCGGGGAACAGTTCGTAGGGAGGTACCGCCGCAATGAGAGTGTGTGGAGCTGGGCATTTCTCGCTGATGCGCTGGTAGTCCGCCGGGATTCCTCCGAAGCCGCGCCCCTCGTAGAGGTTATTGGTACCGCCAAGGATGACCAGAAGATCGAGCCCCCGGATGGGACGCAGCCCGTCGCGCATCTCACCGGTGGTTGCACCCGAGACCGCCCATCCGCCGGCGTATGACAGTGGGGGCCGGTCGATCTGCTCCGGCCAGGGTGCGGGTCGCGGTTGCCCCATCGGGAGTGATCCCGGGGCGAGATAGCTCACCGTCAGAGAATCGCCGACTGCAGCAAAATGAAATATTTCCTGTTGCTCAGGCATGGCCCCATTTTAGGAACATCCTGGGCATAAACCCTGGGCACAAACACTGAGGACGAGCACCGGGGTCGCAGTAGACTCAACTGGTCGTTGCTCACGACCCCATCCCTTCCCCTTGAAAGAGGCGCACGTGCCATCATCGCGGTCTTCTGCTCCGGACCGGCTCTCTGGCTCCCTTCTGTTGGTCCTTGCCGTTCTCTCGATGATCGGACCATTTGCGACCGATATGTACGCGCCGGGGTTCCCCCAGATCGAGCGAGAGCTGCAGGCCTCTCCCAGCAGTGTGCAGTTGACGCTGAGCCTGTTCATGCTCGGGATGGGGGTGGGGCAACTGTTCTGGGGGCCCCTCTCGGACATCGCCGGTCGACGGGGTCCACTGCTGATCGCTTCGACGCTCTTAGTCGTCTCAAGCTTCGCGGCAGCCGCAGCCCCCTCAATTGGCTGGCTGGTGGTGTGGCGGTTCGTGCAGGGGTTCACCGGATGCGCGGGGGTCGTGATCAGCCGGGCGATCCCCCGCGATCTCTCCTCGGGGAGAGAACTGGCGCGCGCGTTCGGCCTCCTGGGGGTCATCCAGGGGATCGCCCCCGTACTGGCACCCGTCCTCGGCGGGGTCGTTGTGAGTCTGCTCGGATGGCGAGCCGTTTTGTGGGCGATTTTGGGGGTCGCGGTCCTGATGCTCCTGGGGGTCCTGCTTCGCGTACACGAATCACTCCCCACCACCGCTCGGCAACGCCTCACCGTATCCACGCTGGCGCAGACGGTTCGCGACCTTCTCCATGACCACATCTTCTTGGGTGCGACGCTGACGATCGTGTTCTCATTCGGCGTGCTCTTCGCCTATATCGCGGGATCCTCATTCTTCTTGCAGCACCAATACGGGCTGGGGACGATCCCCTACACACTGTGTTTTGCAGGAAATGCGATCGGGATGCTGCTGGCCGGGACAATCAACCGCCGGGCACTGTCGGTGCATTCCCCCGCGCAGCTCCAGACAATCTTCACCTCCATCGTGGTGGTTTCATCGCTGGGCCTCCTGGCGCTGGTGGCGTTTCTCTCGAAACCGCCGCTTGCCGTGGTCCTGGTCCTGATCTTGGTGGCCAGTGCAGCCGTCGTCCCCTCGATGGCAAACTTGACCACCCTTGCGATGCAGTCGCGAACCGGGAGCGATTCCGGAATGGCAAGCGCAATCATGGGAGCGTTGCAGTTCCTGGGAGCCGGAGCCGTCACGGTCCTGGTGAGTCTCAATGGATCCCCGACGGTGCGGTCGATCAGTCTGGTGATGGGCGTTGCCGCAATTGGAGCAGCCCTGTGCCTGTTCCTGATCGTGCGCCCGCAACGAATGGCGGAATGACGTATTTCTACTGGGGGCTGCGGCGCTGACGGTACACCGTCCGGAGACGGTGTACCGCCAGGAGCGCAAACCCCAGCGCGACGGCACTCCCACCCCAGAGGAGCGGAGTGAGTGGGAGGTCGATCCCAGTATCGGGAAGCGTCGTTCCAGGAGGCGGCCCGACTGGAGAGGCGGACGGACTCTCCACCTGCAGTGCCGTGTTGCTCGCGGTGCAGGAAACAAAATCTCCGGAAGCAAGCACAAGGGAGGGATCCGCACCCCCGGCAGAGATCTCGTCCTCGGGGATGCTGTCGCCGTTGCGAGTGCACGTCCAGCTGCGACGGTATTTGGAAACATCCGTCGAGCCATTGGCCGCCGATTCCGAGAACACCACGGTCCGATCCGCAAGCTCCGGCCCCAAAATGTGCGGCACACTCTGCGCTGCGTTCTCGGATCCACGAGTCTGAGCGCTCGCAACCACAGCTGACTCCGAGTCAGTCGCAGAAACAAGGAACTGATCATCGACTGTGGCGCGGTCTCCCTCGATCACTTTTCCAGCCTGGACCTCAGAGAACATAATTCCAAATGCAACCCCAAGACGCGAAGACTCGGGATCCAAATTATTCGAAAACGCTATTCTCGCAGTATTTGGATCTCTAGCGATAGCGAGGAGCGCCCCAGACTGACTTCCAGAGTTTCTCTCAGCTCCAGCACAGTCAAGCCAGTACAGATCCTTTTTCCCCTCCTGGATTCCTCCAGGACATGCCTGCCCGTTGTTCCCGTTCAAAGTTTTGAAAACGTCAACCTTCACATCAGACTCAAACCGCAATAACTCATCTTCAACGAGCACATCTGCGTCAGCCATAACAATAGAAAAACTCGAACGAATATCCATCGATGAGATAAGACTTTTAACAGTGATATCAGTTATTTCAACATATCCTGTTTCTCCAACATCATCATTTAACTGTTGATATAGCACCGGGGCAAATGAGTCATCTTCAGAAAGCTCAAAACGATATGCAGAATTTCCAAATGATGAGTCTGGAGAGATGGGAAGTTCAAGCTGAGGTAGTAATGGCTTCCAGTCGCGAAGCCGACTTTTTGCCTTCTTCACGACGAATTCGACTTTGTAGTCCCCCACTGTGACTGTGCGCTGTTGGCCTTCCGCGCCGGCAAGCTCTTCATCGTAGGTTGACATATCGATCCAACAAATCGTTTGATGATTCGGCCCGCCGTCTCCGTACCGACATCCATCGGTGACGCGGGGCTGGGGCGTTGTGGCACGAAGCGACAGCGCATCGGCTTGAGACGATCCTGAGAAGAGGGAGAGACTGCCGGCCAGGAACAGCGCAATCAGCAGAGAAACTCGCAACGGACGCAGGATGAACACAAACGCGACTGGCATGGGGACGTCTCCTCATCACAGGAAGGCACCGGATGAAGAGAGGATAGGAAGAGACACGTCATCTGTCGACGATGCAACAGTTCTCCACAGCTGGCAGATGCTCACCGGGAGAAACAGGAAATTCAGCGGGCGCGACGCATGCGTGCTGCACGACGCTTCAAGGCACGCCGCTCATCCTCGCTGAGTCCGCCCCAGACGCCACAGTCTTGGCCGGTGCTCAGCGCATATTCGAGGCACATCTCCGTGACCTCGCAGTTGGCGCACACACCCTTCGCCCGATCGATCTGGTCGAGGGCGGGGCCGGTG
>JAKVJE010000024.1 GCA_022487185.1 Microbacteriaceae bacterium | reverse complement strand
GTACGGTTCCCTGCCAACGCTCGGCCTCCCGCTCAAGGAGGTCATCACCCGTTCGACGGGGAGCATCTTCCACGATGCGGTACGGAATCCGGAAGAATACGCACGCTGGGTGGTCATGCAGCGGTCGGCCTTCACCCAGGGAGCGCACGGGAACGCATCCGCCCAGACCGATATCGTGGGAACGACGCTCCACTCCAACGCCGTCTTCTCCGAACGCTATCGACTGGTCTACCGGGACTCGATCAATGTCATCTATGAATGCTTCTGAACCGCCCAGGCCCGAGACCCCGAGACTCGGGGAGCTGCTGCGCTCACTCGGCCTGGTGACCGACGCCCAGCTCAGCCACGCGGTCTCCCAGCAGCGGCGCTTCGGGGGCGCCCTAGGGCGGTGGCTCATCCTGGATGGGGCGCTCTCCAGGCGACGCCTGTACCAGGTCCTCGCCACCCAGTGGGGGATTCCGCTCGTCGATCTGTCGGTCTCCCCGCCCGCTCGGGAGGCCCTGGCGGACGTCCGCTGGCAGGATCTGGCCTCCGGGGAATGGATCCCGTGGAGGCGCTCCGGCGACCACGTCACCGTCGCGACGAGTGTCGCCCCCGGGAAGGCCATGACCGCGCGCCTCCGGCGCGTTCTCGGAGCCGCCAGCCTCGACTACGTGGCCACCACGGACTGGGATGTGGGGCAGGCCCTCCAGGCGGCGTACCGATCCCAGCTCCGCAGGCAGGCCACCGATTCCCTGGCCGAGGAACAGCCCGAAAAATCTGCCAGCAGGGGGCTTGCAGGGTGGCAGAAGGCCCTCCCCGTGGCCATCGCTGCCGCCATCGTCGCCGGGGTGCTGCTGTCTCCCCGGGTGACCGTCATCAGCCTGTTCGCCCTATCCAACCTGCTCTTCGCCATTAACGTCTGTTTCAAAACCGGGATGGCCCTCATCGCCCCGATCTCCTCCGCATCACGCCGCCACTGGAATACGCTCCTCACCCAGGCCCGGGCCCTGATGGGGGTCCAGACCCCGCCCCCGGTCCCCGAGCCAGAGCTCCCCATCTACACGATCCTGATCCCCGTCTACCACGAGCAGAACGTCATCGCGAAGATCCTGTCCAACCTCGCAGATCTGGAGTATCCCAAAAGCAAGCTGGACGTGCTCGTCCTCCTCGAGGAAGACGACATCGAGACCATCGCCGCGGCCAAACGGGCCCAGCCACCCGAATACGTGCGCATCGTGGTGGTCCCCGAGGGGACCCCGCGCACCAAGCCGCGGGCCTGCAACTATGGACTCACCCTGGCCCGGGGATCGTACGTGGTGATCTTCGATGCCGAAGACCGCCCCGATCCCGGAGAGCTCCGTTCGGCTCTGGCCGAATTCCGCGGGGCCGAGGTGCACCGGGAATACCACGGCGGACGTGCCCTCGGCTGCGTACAGGGGGCCCTGGGATATTTCAACGCCGACTACAACGTCCTCACCCGCATGTTCGCAATCGAGTACGCCCACTGGTTCAAGATGATGCTGCCGGGGATGGATGCGGCCCGTGTGCCGATCCCGCTCGGGGGCACCTCCAACCACTTCCGCACCGAGGTTCTGCAACGGGTCGGCGGCTGGGACCCGTACAACGTCACCGAGGACGCGGACCTGGGCCTGCGTCTGGACGCGGCCGGATACCGGACGGGGGTCATCGCCGAGACCACCTGGGAGGAGGCGACCTCCCGCATCCGGCCCTGGATCACCCAGCGCACCCGCTGGATCAAGGGCTACATGATGACGGCTGCAGTGAACCTCCGGTGCCCCTTCCGGTGGATGCGCGCGAACGGGTTCCGCGGCACACTGACCATGGTCGGCCTTGTGCTCGGAACCCCGCTCGCGTTCCTGTCCTATCCGCTCTGCGCGGTGATGACGGTCCTCACGTATGTGGGATTGGGCATGAACCACGTCGGGATCCCGCACTGGATCGTGACTCTGGGGTGGGCCAATATGCTGTGGTCGAACCTGGCCATGATCCTGCTCTCAGGGATTGCGGCCTGGCAGGCGTACTCATGGCGGATCGCACTGTTCGCGGTGTTCAACCCGGTGTACTGGTTCCTGCACTCCATCGCGGCCTGGCGAGCGCTGGTGCAGATCATGCACTCCCCGTTCAGCTGGGAGAAGACTCCCCACGGGCTGAGCGGTGACTACCAGACCGATCAGAAGCGCCCGGAAGCGGACGCCCCCACCGGCGTACCTGGTGACCTCGCTAGCGGCCGCTCCCGGCCCGCTTGATCCAGCCGAGGATGGCCGTGATCGCAAACAGGATGAGGCCGATCCAGAACAGCCAGATGAGTCCCTTGAGCGTGAGCCCCAAAATGGCCACGACGATCCAGGCCACGAGTAGAACGATGAGTAGTGTCAGCATGATTCCCCCCTTGAATCGCGTACGAAAAGTCTAGCGGAATCCTCGAGGCGCCGGGTCATTCTCCCCGGAGCAGCACGTGTCCGGCATGCGCCGGGTGCGCGATCTCCTGGGCGATCCCGAGACCAAAATCGGCCCCCGAGATGGACGATCCCGGCACATCCACCACCTCACCGGCGAAGTGGAAATGCCCCGTCCGCGTGCCCGGCGCATAGGAGCCGAAGTTCTCGGCCGGGCTGACGAATAGCCAGTCCAGACCGGCCGGGGCGTCCGGGCTCTGCAGCCAGTCCACGATCCCGGCCATCTCCCGGCTCTCGGCCCGGAACGCCTCCGGGATATCCTCTGCGGTGGCCATTCTGGGTTCTCCCGGGGCCGGGCGCAGAGATCCGAAGCCCCCGACCACGATCAGCCGCACACCCCGCTTGGCCGCGGCACCGGCCAGAGCCTGGACCGTCGCCCCCACGCGCCCGGCCATCGCTCCGCGGGGAGAGAGGGCCGAGACAACGACGTCGGCACCCTCCACGATCCGCTGCACGACTCCCGCATCGGTGGCGTTGCCGAGTTCGTAGGCCACCCCCGGCAGCGGGGCCGCAGGCTCACTGCGGGAGAAGACGGTCACGGACAGCCCCAGTTCCTGGGCCTCGTGCGCGATGTTGGCCCCGGCATACCCCGTTCCGCCCAGCACGGTCACTCGTGTCATGTTGTTGCTCCTTCACGTCTGCGGGCGATCTCATGACCGCCCACAGGGCACAACGCGAATCGGGGCCGGGGTGTTCCCCCGATCGTCGGCGCTACTCGGCGGCCACCGCATCCTCCAGGGCCTTCTGGAGCTGGGCATCCGCCTGTCCGTACGCGGTCCAGTCGGCGTCCTGCAGGGCCTTCTTCCGGTCCTGCAGGGCCTGCTGCGCTCGCTGCAGCGCATCCTTCAGGGCCGAGGATTCCGCCGATCCCTGCGACTGCGTTCCCGAGCTCCCGGTCTGCGTGCTCTGGGAGGTAGATGCGGTGGTTCCGGAATCCCCCGCATCTGCCCCGGAATCACCGCCGAAGACCGAATTCAGCGCCTCGTCCAGGGTGTCCTCGAAAGCGATCTTGTCGCCGAAGGAGACGAGGACCTTCCGCAGCAGAGGGAAACTCGTCTCCCCAGAGGACCGGACATAGACCGGCTGCACGTAGAGCAGCCCTCCCCCGACCGGCAGGGTGAGCAGGTTGCCCGGCTCAACCTTCGTCTTTCCCTGGCGGAGCAGGTTGAGCTGTGTCGACACGGCCTCATCGGAGTCGAACTGATTCTGCATCTGCCCCGGCCCTGGCACGGTGGTGTCACTCGGGAGCCGGAGCAGGGTGAGCTTCCCGTAATCCGATCCCTTCACCCCCGCTCGCCGGCCCGCATCCGAGTTGGCCGCCAGGTAGCCGGTCAAGACATTGCGGGAGTTTTGCTCGTCATTATTGGCCGGGATATAGGTCGTATAGAGCTGGAAATGAGACGTGTTCTGGCTGGGCAACCGCATGGTGAGGTAGTACGGCGCCTGGCGGACCTCCGAGTCGCTGCTGGCCTGCGGGTCCTTGGGCACCTGCCAGGCATCCTGCAGGGAGTAGAACGACCCGGGATCGGTGACGTGGTAGGTCCCGAGGATCTCCCGTTGCGCCCGGAACAGGTCCGAGGGGTACCGGACGTGCTGGATGAGCTCGGCCGACATCGCGGAGATGGGCTTGAGGGTACTGGGGAAGACACTCCTCCACGCCCGGAGCACCGGATCCTTCGCATCCCAGGCGTACAGGGTGACCTTCCCCGTGTAGGCGTCGACGGTGGCCTTCACCGAATTCCGGATGTAGTTGATGTTGTCCTGCGAGACCAGGTCACTCGAGCTGCTCCGCGAGCCGGAGGCGCTGGTCACATCGGCGTAGCTCTCCATCTTGGAGTAGGGGTACGCATCGGAGGTGGTGTAGCCGTCGACGATCCACTGGACTCGCCCATCCACCACCGCCGGATACGGGTCCGAGTCGATGGTGAGGTACGGGGCGACCTTCTTGACCCGCTGCGCCGGGTCCCGGTCGTACAGGATCTGCGAGCTGGAGCTCACGGCCTGTGAGAGGAAGATCTCCTGGGAACCGAATTTCAGGGAGTAGAGCAGGCGGATGAGCGGGTTGCTGAGCCGAGGACCGCCATTCCCCGTGTACCTGGTGTAGGTCTGCCCGGACTCGCCCTTGGCCGACGAGGGGTAGTCGAGTTCTCGCTTCTGCGAGCCGCTGCCGCCCACGATGGAGTACTCGGGGGAGTTCTCGCCGAAGTAGATGCGAGGCTCGTAGGATCCCAGTTTGCCCTCCGAGGGAATCCCGGATTCCAGGAATTTGGGCTCCCCATCGGAGGTTCTGCGGTTGCCGTAGGCGGCGACGACCCCGTATCCGTGCGTGTACACGATGTGGTCGTTGTACCAGGTGCGCGACGAGGAGTTCAGGCCGGACTGGTCGAGCTCTCGCACCGCGATCACCGTGTCCTGCGAGGTGTTCCCGACCTGGTAGCGGTCGACGTTGAACTCCTCGCCGAAGGAGTAGTACTGCTTGTACTGCTGCAGCTGTCGAACCGTATCCGAGACGATGCTCGGATCCACGATACGAATCTGTGCCGTGGTGTCGGCGTCCTGGCGCAGAGCCCCGGCCTTGGCATCCGTCGAGGCATTATAAGACACGGTCTTCACCCCGGTCAGGCCGTACGCCTGCCGGGTGGCCTTGATGTTCCGGGCGAGATAGGTGCTTTCCATGCTCCGTTCGCTGGGCTTGACCTGGAACTGCTGTACCCCCCACGGGTAGACGACCCCAAGCAGGAGCGCCGAGACGGCGAGCACTCCGGTCGCGATCAGGGAGAGTCGCCATTTCCCGCTGAACGCCGTATAGGCGAAGGCGAGCGCCGCCAGTACCGCGGCCACGGTCAGAATCGCCGCCGCCGGCAGGACCGCGTTCACGATGGTGTACCCGGCGCCGGTCATGAGACTGCCGGTATCGGTGAGGGTCTGATAGCGGCCGATCCAGATGCGTCCTGCCAAGAGCAGGGCGTACACCCCGGCCGTGACAGCGAGCTGCACACGCATCGCCTTCGCGATGCGGAGCCGCCCCGACTCAATGCGCAGGGACCCCCCCACGTAGGCAACGATCAAGAGCAGGATGCCGCTGACGAGCACCACCGCCCCTGCGAAGGAGACCACCCCGCTCCAGAACGGCAGCCGGAACATGTAGAACCCGAGGTCGAGGTGGAAGACCGGGTCGGTGCGTCCCACCCGGGTCGAGTGTGCCCACAGGAGCACCGTCTTCCACTGCCCTGAGGCGATCGCACCACCGATGATCCCGAGGAGCACGGGCAGAAGCCAGCGGGCCACGCGGCGCAGGGGGTCGATGAGCTGCTGATAGCGGTCCAGGGCCCCGGCGGTCCGCACATACATGGGCCGCGTCCGCGCTTCAATCCATAGGGTGAGCCAGACCGGCCCTCCAAACCCCACAAACCCGATTGCGAAGAGCGCCGCGGTCGCGCCCCACTGGGTGAGCAGCACGCGGGTCGCGCCCAGCTGCCGATACCAGAGGATCTCGGTCACGATGCTGGAGGCGGCGAAGATCAGGGCGCACAGCACCACGATGGCGATGATGAGCGTGAGTCCGATTCTGCGCGCGCGGGATCTGGGGGCACGGTTCTCGGACATGGGGCAAGCTCCTTCGGTCACGGTTCACGCCCCAGTGTAGGGGGGCGCTCAGGAGCAGGTGGGAAGACCGGCGGCGCTCTTGGTCGACGCGATCGTCTGGACAGCTTTCCGTGCCTGCGCGAGCGACCCGACCGCGACGACGTGCATCCCCTTGGGGATGTGCCCGGTCACCTCGGAGCAGTTGGAGCGAGGGGCGAGGAACCACCGGGCCCCATTGCGCGAAGCGGCAATCATTTTCTGCCGGATCCCACCGATGGCACCGACCGTTCCCGAGGCGCTCATCGTGCCGGTCCCGGCCACCTGCTGCCCGCCGGTCAGGGAGCCGGGGGTGAGCCGGTCGATCATCGACAACGCGAAGATGAGGCCGGCGGATGGGCCCCCGACCCCCTGCAGGTGCACCGTCACCGAGACAGGCAGCTGATAGGACCACTCCAGCTCGACCCCGAGCACCCACTGCCCAGAGATCTTGGCCGGTCGGATCCGGAGTTCCCGATCCGTTCCGTCACGGCGGATCACGAGGGTGGCCGCTGTCCCCGCCGAACCATGGCGGCTCGCGGCCCGACGCAGCTGTTCGGTGCTCCGAAGTGCCACCCCGTCCACGGTGCGGATCTGGTCTCCGGTCCGCAGCCCCGTGGCCGCCCGCCGGCCCTCGGCGAAACCGGCCACCGAGGCGGTGGCCGGCACGGTGTACCCGAGCTCTCTCAGCGCGGCGGCCGAAGCGGCCTGCTGCGACTGCCGCATCATGAGACGGTTCTCCGCCTCCGCCTGGCGGGTGGTAGTTCCGGGCTCGTACACGGCTTCCTGCGGGGTCACAGCGGTATCCGACCGCATCCAAGCCCCGATGACCTCAAGCCAGTTGGGTTGCTGGTCGGGAGATCCGAGGACACTGACCGTGAGGACGTCCAAGCTGCCGGAGGTGGAATACGTACGGGCGCCCCGGATCTCGATCACGTGCTTCGTGGTGGTGCCGGACCGGACGGTTCCGAGGGCGTCGAACACGGGGCCCGGGGATTCGATGACATACGGGCTCGGGAGGAACATCCCGGCCAGGATGCAGACTCCCGCCACGGCGGCCAGCACGCGGCTGAGCCGCCGATGCGGGGAGGGCCGCGTTGGGGATGCGGGGAGGAGGGGCACGCGGCCACCCTACCGGAGTCTGTCGTGAAGACCTGTACGTTCGCCGGCGGCGCAACCGGATCGGCCTCGTCTCTGCGGCGATGCACAGTCCCATCGCGTAGCGTTATCGGCAGGAGGCGCACACATGGCCACAGATCCGAAGGATGCCGGCGACGGGCAGGATTTCGAACAGTTTCTGCGCGGAGTGTTCGGAGGGGCGGGAGCTGCCGGGCTCCCCCTCGACCCGGCGCAGCTCGGAGAGCTCTTTGCCTCCATGCGCCGTGCTGCCCAGAGCGGGGGGTCTGGAACGATCGACTGGACCGGGGCCGAGCAGCAGGCGGCCAAGCAGGCACAGGCCTCTCAGGTGGTTCTGACCGATGCGGAGCGCTCCGCCGCCGACGAGGCGGGCCGGATCGCGGCCCTCTGGCTCACGGAGGCCACCGAGCTGACTCCGCCCACCGACGCAGCTGTGATGAGTCGCACCGAATGGGTCTCCGCAACGATGCCGTTCTGGGAACGGATTTGCGAGCCCATCGTGGGCAGCATTGCCAATACGCTGCGGCGCTCTCTGGATGCGCAGGCACCGGAGCAGCTCAAGCCCATGCTGCAGCAGGCCGGTTCGATGCTCCAGGCGCTCTCCTCAACGGTCTTTGGCATGCAGCTGGGCACCGTCGTCGGCGATCTCTCCGGACAGATTGTCTCGGCCAACGAGATCGGGGTCCCCACCGAACGCTCCCCGCGGGCCGCGCTGCTGCCCCAAAACGTCCAGATCTTCACCGACGGGCTGGACGGGGTTCCCGAGGAACAGACCCGCATCTACCTCGCGGCACGGGAGCTCGCGCACGTGGCCCTGTTCCGTGCAGCGCCGTGGCTGACCGGCCAGTTGGAGCTCATGATCCGAAGGTATGCGGAGGGCATTCCCCAGGTCATCTCCCAGATCGAGGTCGAGATCGATCCGTCAGATCCGGAGGGGCTGCGCCGGGCCATCGAATCCGGCGCCCTGATCCCGCCGCCGTCCGCGGCCCAGCAGCAGGCCACTGCACAGCTTGAGACGCTCCTCACCTTGATCGAGGGATGGGTCAACGTCGTCACCACGCAGGCCACCGCCCGCCTGCCCAAGGCGGCCGCCATCGCCGAGATGTACAACCGGCGCCGCGCCGAGGGCGGGCCCGCAGAGCAGGCCTTCGGCTCTCTGGTGCATCTGGAATTCCGCCCCCGGAGGCTGCGTCAGGCCACGACCCTCTGGACGCGCCTCACCGACCGTCTCGGTCCCAGTGAACGGGATCACCTCTGGCAGCATCCGGATATTCTGCCCGGGAGTGAGGATCTCGACGATCCCCAAACATTCCTGATTCGGTATACAGCCGAGGACGACGAACTGGACGACGACCTGCAGCAGCTTCTGGACGGGACGCTGACCGCTCCTGCTCCAACGGATGAGGATGAGCCGGACGCTCGGGAGACTCCCCCCTCGGACGGGCATCCGGGGACAGACGGACCGTCCGATCCCGAGAGCCCTCAGGAACCGCCGAGCACTCCCGACACCCCGTCAGGCCCTCGCGACTGAGGGTTCTCCGGGCTGTGGACAGCCTGCGCCGAGCCGTATTCCGGACCAGACTCGGTCCATGGTCCTGCAACTTCACCCAGCGTTCGCCCCGGCCTGGATCTCACCGACCAAGCTCCTCCTCGGCACCGGCCCCGAACGGATCGTGCTCGAAGATCCCACCGAGACCGAACTCGATCTCCTCGACGAGTTGCGGCGCGGCGCGACCCAGGCCGCGCTGAACCGAGTGCTCGGACGGCACGGGGCGCCCCCAGCCGAGCTCGCCTCTCTCCTCAGCCGACTCACCGGCGCCCTCGGCACCCCGGAGATCCCGCTCGATCCGGGCCTGCCACAGCCCGTCCCCGGACATATTCCTCTCCAGGAATGGGAGCGTGACCGCCGGAGCCTCCACCGTCGCTCGGTGCTGGTTCAGGCCCAGCCCACGGCCACCGAGGGGACCGCTGAGATGCTCCGGGAGGCACTCCGGACCGAGGGATTCCAGGTCTCCGAACAGAACTGGACGGGCGGAGAGACTCCGCACTTCGTCGTCGTCGTGACGCACGCCCTGCCGGTACCCCAGCAGTGGCGCGGCTGGCTCCGCGAGGGGATCCCGCATCTCTGCGTCGTCACCGCCCCGGACGGCGGGGTGAAGGTGGGATCCCCGGTCCTCCCGGGGCAGACCCCCTGCCTCTGGTGCCGGATCAGCAGCCAGGCCGAACGGGACCACGATGCCACGGTCGCCCTGATCCGCCATCACGAGCGGCCGGGAACCCGCCCCGGCGCTGCCGTGGAGCGGATCGCGGCCGGACTCTGCGTGCTCCGTGTCTCGGCCGGGCTGTGCGGTCGTCGCACATCCGGAGTCCGGGTCTGCCCGGATGGATCGATCACTCCGCAGCGGTCGGAGCAGTTCCATCCAGAGTGCTCGTGCCGCGGAATCCGGGACGACTCCGCAGCCGCGCCAGGAACGGGGACGGAGATCGCCGAGAGCTGCCCACCCGTCCCGGCCAGCTGAGGAACAGCCGCTCCCGGGCACGGGTCACCGCCACGTACAGAAGCCGCAGCTCCTCCTCCTGCAGTTCAGGGGTCCGTGCCGCCGAGATGGGAAGGGACCCGTCGCAGAGCCCCGTGACGAACACCACCGACCATTCCAGGCCCTTCGCCGCATGGATGGTGCTGATCGTCACCGCCTTGGTCGCAGGCTCGACCGCCGCCGCCTTCCGCTCCAGCAGATCTGCGGAGAACCCAGCGAGATCGGTTCCGGCCGGGAGCCCGGCCGCAAGGTCCCGGAGCGCCTGAAGATCCGCCCAGCTCGCCCAGCTCTCGCTGCCGACCGGAGGTTCGGCGCCCCATCCGCACTCCCGGAGCACCGCGTCGACTCGGTCCAGGAAAGGGGCGGATGCGGGGCTGGCCGCCTCCGCCCGAAGCATGACAACCGCCCGGGCCACCGAGGGACGGGCAAAAAACGGCTGCGCCTGGCGAAGCGCGCACGGCACGCCTGCGGCGGCGAAGGCCCGCTCGAACTCGGCCGTCTGCGCATTCACCCGGACCAGGACCGCCAGCGCAGAGGGATCCGCTCCGCCGGCGATCAGGGACGCGGCCCAGGCCGCCACCGCATCCGCCTCCTGAACCTGATCCGGGAACGCCTGGATCTCGACTGCCGGACCCGGCCGATCCGATTCGAGTCGCAAGGCCCCCGGCTCACCGCCGATCAGCCGGTTCGCCACTCCCACGATCTGCGAGGTGGAGCGGTAGTTGTGGGTCAGCCGCAGCACCGTCGCATCCGGGAACTGCTCGGGGAACCCCGTCAGCAGGCGCGCATCCGCCCCGGCAAAGGAGTAGATCGTCTGGCTTGGGTCCCCGACCACGCACACGTCCCGGCGCGCTCCGAGCCAGGCCCGCAGCAGCAAGAACTGCACCGGAGAGATGTCCTGGAACTCATCCACCACAAAGACCCGATACCGTTCCCGCACCTCCGCGGCGACCGCGGGAACCTGGGTGAGCATCCCGAGCGTAGCCAGTAGGACGTCCTCAAAATCCATCTCCCCACGGGCATCCTTCACTCGTTCGTATTCGCGCATGAGCCGCACGAGCTGCCCCGGTTCGAGGCCGGCGGGCTCGGGCCGCCCAAGCTGCGCGAACTGGTCGAGGGTGAGATCGCGCACCTTGCGCCATTCGATCTCGGCAGCCACATCTCGGAGCGTCTCCGGGCGAAGGGCCCCCGTGGTCCGCTCGGCCGCCGTACCGAGGAGCCGGAGCTTCCCCGGAATGAGATGCGGCGGCCGATCCCCAACCTCCCGCGGCCAGAAATGTCGCAGCTGCGCCAGAGCCGCCGAGTGGAAGGTGCGCGCCTGCACCTCCCGGACCCCGAGCCGGCCGAGCCGGATCCGCATCTCCCCGGCGGCCTTCGCCGTGTACGTCAGGGCCAGCACCTGGGAAGGACGATAGGCTCCGGAGGCGACGCCGTAGGCGATGCGATGAGTGATCGCCCTGGTCTTCCCCGTCCCTGCCCCCGCCAGCACGCACACCGGCCCGGAGAGCTGGCGGCACACCTCCTGCTGCTGTGGATCCAGATGCGCCAGGATCGACTCTGCACGCGGGCTGCTCACCGGCGCCCCCGCGCCTCTCCAGAGTCGCGAGACACCCAGTCCTCGATCATGGCCCGGGCCACCGAGGCGGGCCCCGGCAGCCGCAGGGCGCCCGCCCGGAGTTCCTCCCGGCTCACCCAGCGCGCCTGCAGGATCTCCTCCCCATCGGGCCGCAGACCGATCGGGGCCAGCGCCGTGGCCCGGAAGGCGACCATCAGGCTCAGAGGATACGGCCAGGACTGCGATGCCAGGTAGTGCACCGCATCCACCCGCAGCCCCACCTCCTCGGCGGTCTCACGGGCGACCGCCTGCTCGAGGGTCTCGCCGGGCTCGACAAATCCGGCCAACACCGAAAACCGTGCGGAGGGGTCCGTCGACGCCTGGTGGCTGGCCAGCAGGAGCCGGTCCCCGGTCTCCACCGCCATGATGACCGCTGGCTCGATCCGCGGGTATCCGATATGCCCGCAGGAGAAGCACTGTCGTACCCAGCCCCCCTGGGCCACCCCCAGCGGCATGCCGCACGCCGGGCAGAATCGGCTTGTCTCATGCCAGTGCAGGAGTGCCGTCGCCGTGACCAGGGCGGTCGCATCCGTCCCAGTGAGCTCCGCCCCGCAGTTGCGGACCGTATCCCAGACGGCCCCGGACAGCTCCGGACGGGCGGAGAACTCGGCGAAGGAGCCCTCCCCGATCGAGACCGCCACTCGCGCCGCCCCATCGACGCGGCCGAGGTAGGCGCGGATCTGCGTGTTCGGCACCTCCTCGGGGGAGATCCAGTGCAGGTCTCCGCCCCGGATCGGGGCTCTCCCCTCGTGCAGCACCAAGACCCGGGTTCCGGGCTCCGCCCAGAGCCGGTCGAACAGTGCCGGGTCGGTACGGGCCACCGCATCCCGGTCCATCCCACCGCGCGCGAGCGGCAGCGCAGCACCTGACATCCTCACCACTCTCCATCGGGATCTCCGGCCCGTGTGGCATCCACGGTCCCGCCCAGGTTCGCCTACCCTAGTGCGTATGGTCGTTTCCCCGTTCACTGTAGCCGCGCTGGCCACCACCGCCGTCGCCAACCTGGACGCGACCGCCCTGCAGACCTACACGTCTGGGGCCAGCGGGGAATGCGAGTCCGTGCTCATTACCGGGGCCAATGGCGCGCGCTACCTCGCCCGGTATCCGATGACGGATGCGGTGCAGCGTTCCCTGATCGACGAGCTGAAGCCACTGAGCGCCCTCAGTGCCGGGATCCGCGCCCGGCTGCCGTTTGAAGTCCCCCGCGAGGCGGGCCGGGCCCAGGGACGCGACCGGACACTCTTCGTGTACACCTTCGTGCCGGGGCAGCCCCTGAATGTCAACCGCATCCGGCCGCTCTCCCCCCTCGGCGACAGCCTCGCGGCCGGCATTGCCGCCATCCACGGCCTTCCCCGCGGGTTCGTCGACGACTACGGGCTCCCTCACCCCACCATCGATCGGTTGCGGGGTGCGGTGCGCGGCACCCTCGAACGGGCACTCGAATCGAGGCGCCTCCCCGGGCTGCTGGCACACCGCTGGGATGAGGCCCTCGATGCGGATCAGCTGTGGGACTTTGAGCCGACGGTGATCCACGGCAACCTGGACGAGCACGCCCTGCTGATTGCCGAAGACCGGCTCGCCTCGGTGCTCAATTGGGGCAGGCTGCGGATCGGGGACCCGGCCCAGGACCTCTCCTGGTTCGTGCACTCCACACGGGAACCCGTCGTCACCGGAATGCTGAACGCGTACGCCCAGGCGCTGGAAGGGGACCCCGACCGGAATCTCCGGCGGCGGGCGATGCTCTACTCGGAGATTTCGCTGGCCGAATGGCTCGTGTTCGGACTGACTCAGTCGGACAACGCGGTGATCGAGGATGCCGCGCAGATGCTCGCCCATCTGAACGATGAGCTGGAACAGGACTTGATGCATCCGCTCGTCCCCGGGCACACGGACAGCGTGCCATCGCCGGAGCCCGAGACAGCGGCCCCCACGGAGAGCGGAGCTGCCCCGGCGGCGGAGACCGTCTCGGGAACCGAGCCCGCCCCGAGAACGGCGTCCATCCCGGAAACGGCGGAGGACTCGAAGCCTGACCCCGAGCCGGAGGCCGAGCAGACCACAGCGCCGGAGCGCGAGACCCCGGGACCCGTGGCACCGGAGACCGAGACGCCGGGCCACAAGGCATCGGAGGATACCGGAGAGAATGCTCAGCCGGCCGGCGCCGCAGCGGTGGCGTCTCCCGATCCGGTCCCGGCTAACGCAGAGGAGCCTCGCCCCTCGCGGAGCTCCGAATCGACAGACTCCCAGGCCGATCGCAGCTCCTTCTGACCGGACAGGTGCTCCGGGGCCACCTCCAGATCCGCAGCGACGTAGAAGAACCGTGCCGTGATCTTGTCTGGTGCGACGCCGCGGTATCGCGCGTAGGCCAGGCGGTAGAGAGCCAGCTGGTACTGCCGGTCCTGCAGCTCCCGCGCATCCGCCGGGGGCCTGCCCGTCTTCCAGTCGACCACCTCGTAGCCGCCGGGGACCTCGAACACCGCGTCCAGCTTGCAGGGGATGCGAACCCCGCCCAGAGGGTACTCGAGTGCCAGCTCCACGTCGATCGGCCGGATCCCCGCCCATCTGCTGCGCAGGAAATGAGCCTGCAGGTCGCGGAGGGCTTCGGGGTCGAAGGGTCCCCGTTGGGGTGCGGCGTCGTCTGCGAGGGGGTCAGTCTCCACTGAGTCCACCCACCCGGCGGCCTCGTACCGGTGCTGCACCCAGGAGTGGAAGGCGGTGCCCAACGCACCGGCATCGCTGGGGCGAGCCGGCACCGGCCGGGTGAGATCGAGAAACGTGCGCCTGGGATCGTTCAGCAGGCTGTGGAAGTGCGAGGCCGCAATGCGGTCCGGGAGCTCCGCCACCGCCGCACGCGCCCGGTCGTCTCGCTCCCGGAGGAGTGCAGTGATCAGACGGTTCAGATCGGTCTCCGGGGCGGGGTTTGCGTCGGCCGCCCGGACGAGATCCCGGGCTCGCTCCACGGCGGGGCGCCGCGACCCGAGCGGGTCGCGCGGCCAGGGGGAGAAATGCGGGACCTGCTCCCGAGTGTCGGCCGGGTCCAGTGTTGGCAGCTCCTGCTTCCAGGCCTTTGCGATCTGTACCAGGAATGGGCTCGGCTCCCGGCCCTTCCTGAGCCCCTCGTGGGTCTGAGCCCCGGTAAGAAGCAGACGGTGCCGCGCGCGCGTCACCGCGACGTAGGCGAGGCGCTGTTCCTCGGTGGCATGGGCCTCACGATTGGCCTCTCGATAGTTCTCGATCTTGTCCGCGAGATCTTTCTGGTCGGCCCATCCGCTCTCCGGGAAGGAGGGCAGGGTGCCCCGATCCTTGCGGAAACGCACCGGGAGTTCGCCCGCGCGCGGCCACCCCTTCGCGTCCCTGCCGACCGTGGGGAACGACCCCTCCGAGAGCTCGGGCACGCAGACGATATCCCACTCGAGCCCCTTGGCCGCATGGATGGTGAGCAGCTGCACCGTGCCGCGCTCCGGGTCGTGGTCGGTCGGGCCAAGCTGTTCCCGATCGGAGAGGTTCTGGAACCAGGCCAGGAGCCCGGTCACCGTTGGATGTGTTGCCGCCCGTTCGTACTCTCCTACCTTGTCGAGCACGAGCCGAAGGTTCTCACCCGGGTGGATGCGCCGTTCATTGGCCACGAGCTCCACATCGAGTTCTAGGGACTGGATCACGGCCCGCACCAGTTCCCCGAGGGAGCCCCGGCGGCGCCGGCGGAGGCCCCGGAACAACACGGCGGCCTGTTCGAAACGCTCGAGCTCGGAGTCCGAGAACCGTGCCCGGTAGCGGGAGTGCGGACGCGCCACCTCCTCTAAGGCGTCCGACAGGGAAGGTGCTTCGGAGGCGGCCCCCGAAGCCCGCATCCTCCCGCGGATGGTCTCACGATCGGCGTCCGAGCGTTCCGGGCCGTACCCGTGGGCGGCCAGGGCGGCCGCAACGCCCCCCAGGCGTTGGAGTGCCCCCGGCCCGATGCGCCACCGCGCCCCGGAGAGCAGCCGGACCAGCTCCGGGCCGGCCCCTGCATCGGACATGACCGCGAGCGCGCAGCGCAGATCGATAACCTCTGGGGCATCCAATGCCCCGCCGAGCCCCATCACCTGGGCGGGGACTCCGGCCGCCTCAAGGGCTTCCGCGAAGAGTGCCATGTGCTTCTTGGTGCGGAACAGCATCGCGGCCGTGGGCAGTTTCACGTCGACCGGTACCATGCGCTGCGCGATCCATGCGGCACACCGGTGAGTCTCCTGCGGCAGGTCGGGAAGGAAGTCCGCGCAGACCTCCCCCGGGCCGGCGTGCGGACGGGCACTCAAGGTATTCACCTCGGAGCTGTCCAGGCCCGTGATCAGGACGTTGGCGGCATCGAGAATGTGCGTGTCGTTTCGCCAGCTGGTGCTCAACGTGAGCCGACCGCCCGGGGAGGTGCGTGCGAAATCTCGCAGGAATCCGTGCATCCCGGCAGCGCTGGCCCCGCGCCATCCGTAGATGGATTGGTTGGGGTCGCCGACCGCGAGCACTCGACGGCCGGAAAAGAGCGTCGAGAGGAGCTCGATCTGCGACACACTCGTGTCCTGGTACTCGTCGAGGACCACGACATCCCACCGCTCCCGCTCGGCCTCCCGGACCTCGGCATTGTCGTGCACGATCTGGGAGGCGCCGGCCACCTGATCCCCGTACTCCATGAGTCCACGAGCGGCCTTCCGGCGCTCGTACTCCTGGCAGAGGGGGACGAGAACCGGGAGCGCCCGCACCCCCTCCCTGGTGTCCTGCACCGGACCGGGAACCCCACCGCGCTGTTTCGGGGCCCGGGGAAGGTCGTCGATGGCCTGAACGAAGGCGCGGGCGAAGTGCACGAGTTCCTCGGGATCGACCGCATTGTCGACCATCAGGGCATCCAGCCGCAGGACCTGCTCGATGAGGGTTCGCGGGTTCGTCCCCAGGTCGACGATGGCGTCGGCTAAGGGGTCCTGTTCCCCGACCGTCGCGACGACCTCCGAGGCGAGGCCCCAGGCCGCCGCATTCGTGATGAGCGCCGAGTCGGGCTCCCGCCCGATGCGCAGCGCGTGATCCTGAAACAGACGGTTTGCATAGGCGTTGTAGGTGGTGATCTGCGGGGCCGACATCAGGTCGTCAACCGGGTTCTCCCCCGTGTCGGGGCGGATAGCCCGCAGGGCCGACCGCACCTTCTCCTGCAGTTCGGCCGCGGCCTTCCGGGTGAAGGTGAGCCCCAGAATGCGCTGGGGGCGCACCACCTGGTTCGCCACCAGCCAGCTCAGGTGCTCGGCCAGCGTGGTCGTCTTGCCCGATCCTGCCCCGGCGATGACCAGCCGGGGTGCGGGGTCGGCGCACTCGATGACCGCGCGCTGCTCCTCCGTGGGTTCATGCCGGGGCTTGCCCTGGGCCTCGTCGAGGATTCGGGCGATATCGTGGGCCGAGAACTGCATCATTCGGTCACCTCCGGAATACCCAGCAGGCGCGAGTCCCGAGCCAGGGTGTCGTCGATCTGGGCCACCGGATACTCCCCAGACGCCATTCCCCGCGCGATGCCGGAAATACGGGTGAGGAAGGCACCGCGCTGCTCCGGAGACTGCGGCTCCTGTCGCCGCATCAGGGCACTCTTCGCGCCGGTGCCCACATACAGCAGGAAGGAGTCCGCGAGCTCTCCACCGGCGGAGTCCGGGAAGGCCGGATCTGCCAGGGCGATCTGGTAGCTCGCCAGCTGGAGGTTCTGTGGAGCCTCCTGCTTGGGGATGGCCGTCCCTCCGGTCTTAAGATCGATGATGCGCACCTGTCCCTCTCGATTCCGTTCGATCCGGTCGATGAACCCGTGGAGCTCCGCCTCCCCCACCCGGGTGCGGAACTCCTGCTCCACCGCGACCGGGGCCCAGCCGTCTGACTCGGCCCCGCGCAGGTACTCCTGGAGCAGGATGAGCATCTGCTCGACCTTCTCCCACCGCTCCCGCCCCTCCCAGGGGAAGGAGAATTCGAGCTCACCCCACCCCTCGCGGACCTGGTCCCGCAGAAATGGAAGGGTGATGTTCTCCTCCTCCGCGCTGCGCTGCAGGGCCCGGTGAACAAGAGTGCCGATGCCCTGCGAGGCCCCGGCTGGACGAGCCCGGATCGAGTTCAGGAACCAGCCGGCCGGGTCGCGCTCGAACGATTCGAGCGCGGACGGAGACACCGTCAGGATGCCGGATCTGGGAGGCTCAAGAGACCGCCCGACGGCGGGGAGAACCCCCGCCCACCGGTCGGGGTCAGCCTCGGGCACCCCCGAGAGCGCGAGCCGCCGAAGGGCCCGGGCGCGCCCTCCCGATGCGGCGGATGCGGGATCGGCCGTCAGCCTGCGCCGGAGCTCCGCGGCGAGCCCGCGCAACGTCAGCGGTGCCGAGAGCTGTTCCAGGAGCCCCTCACCCGGCTCCTCCGTCACCGAGGCGGGCTCGGCCGAGACGGATCCGATCAGGTGCAGGAATGGACTGGGGAACTCGTCTCCCTGATCGACCGCGGTGAGGAGCACGGCGCCCCGGGAACGAGTCAGGGCGGTGTAGAAGAAGCGGAGCTCATCGTCGAGCACCTGGCGGCGCGGGTCGAGCGGCCCCTCCTCGGCGAGCAGCTGCGGCAGCTCGGGGCCGTGCAGCAGGGTCCCGCGAATGCGCAGATTGGGCCAGACCCCGTCCTGAACCCCCGCGATGGCGACGAAGTCGAACTCGCGCCCCGCGACCGCCGCGGGGGTGGCCAGGACGACCGAGTCCGCACTCTCGCGGACTGCCAGGGTGTCCTCGGGAATCGACTGCTCCAGCATGGAATGGACGAATTCGTGTGCCCGGCTCGAGGGGAATCGCTCCGCATACCGTTCGGCGGCCGCGAAGAGCCCCAGCACCGCGTCGAGTGCCGCTGAGGCCCCCGCCGCCTCCGGACCCCCCTCCCGGGCACGGCGCTGGAGAGCGTCGCCGAGGGCGGAGCGGCCGGGGGCGGCACTCCCCCGTACCCCGGCCCAGATCGCCCAGAGCACGGTGGGGGCCGATGCTCCTCGTGTCAGATGCGCCGACACCTCGTGGAAGAGAGCCGCGGCACGGGCCGCCCGGGCCGCGCCCGGACTCCCACAGGACCGGAACCGTTCCGGCTCGGCGAACCCCTCGGTGAGGAGTTCAGCGGAGGTCCGGGTGCCTCCCTCGGCCAGTTCCTGCTCCCGGAGGGCATGCTTCAGCCGTCGCAGCTCAAGCGCATCGAACCCGACGAGTTCCCCGGCCAGCAGCTGCGAGATCTCTCCCGCGGTCAGCGGCTCCGGCCGGGCGGCCAGGGACACCCACTGCAGGAGCTCCCACACCAGCGGGTGGTCCCGAAGTGGCCGTTCCACCCCGGCCACGGTGACCGGGACTCCGGAATCCTCCAGGTCGGCGGCAAGCTCTGGGAGCCTCCCCGCAGACCGGGTGATCACGGCCATCCGACCCCATGGGACGCCCAGCAACAGGTGCTGAGCCCGCAGCTCCCCCGCCAGGAGAAGCCCCTCCTCGGCGCCGCCCGGAGCCAGACGAACCCGGACCGCCGGGGCGGGACGACCCGACGCCCCGAGGGCAGCTGAGGCCCCTGCGTGAGCACCCGGCGCACCCGAGACACCCGGCGAGACCGGAGCATCCTCA
>JAKVJE010000023.1 GCA_022487185.1 Microbacteriaceae bacterium | reverse complement strand
CACAGAAGCGCTCCACCAGGCGGGGAAACCCCAGCGCGCCAGCTACCCGGAGGCCAGCAACAGTCCAGTCATGGGCAATCTCGGGATCGACCCGGGACAACACCGCTCGATAGAGCACCTCGTAGAGCGTCAGTCCTCACCCCGCTCGCCTCGTCGCAACGCGTCGTCAGCGCGCAGGGCGGCGATCGCCGCCTCGAAGTCGTCCAGAGAGTCGAAGGCCTGATACACACTTGCGAAACGCAGATACGCAACCTCGTCGAGTTCCCGGAGCGGACGCAAAATCGCCAATCCGATATCGTTCGACTTGACCTCGCTGGCCCCAGTGGCCCGGATCTCGTCCTCAACCGTCTGGGCGAGGATCGCGAGCTGACGATCAGTCACCGGTCGCCCCTGACAGGCTTTGCGTACGCCGGTGATGATCTTCTGCCGGCTGAACGGCTCCAGGAGACCACCGTGCTTGGCCACGGAGAGCGAGGCCGTCTCAGCGGTCGAGAAACGGCGGTGGCAGTTCAGACACTCGCGTCGACGGCGGATGACTGTGCCGTCTTCTGAGGATCGCGAGTCGACGACCCGGGATTCCGGATTGTGGCAGAACGGGCAGTGCATCGGCGAATCTCCGTTCTCGGAACTATCGTCCCGACTCGGTTTCAAAACGGGCCATGACGCTCTCCCCGTGCGCCGGGAGCTGCTCAGCATCGGCAAAGGTCACGATGTGCCCGGCGAGTTCCTCCAGCCCCGAGCGATCGTACTCCACGATCTGCTGCGGCTTGATGAAGGTGTAGCTGCCCAGCGCCGCCGAGAACCGCGCCTGCCCCATCGTGGGGAGCACATGGTTGGAGCCGGCCGCGTAGTCCCCCAGCGGGACCGGGGAGAACGGTCCCCGGAAGATCGCCCCCGCGTGGTGCAGTCGCTCGATGGCCGCATCCGGCTCGGACACTTGGACTTCCAGGTGCTCCGGGGCGTACGCATTCGACACGGCGATCCCCTGGTCCAGGTCGTCGACCAGGATCGTGGCCGACTGCGGCCCCTTCAGCGCGACTGTGGCCCGCTCCCGGTTCATGGTGCGGGCGGTGCGGCGCTCGAGCGCCACATCCACCGCATCCGCCAGTGCCACAGAATCGGTGACCAGCACGGAACCGGCCTGCTCGTCGTGCTCGGCCTGACCGAGCAAATCGGCGGCCACATACTCCGGATCGGCCTGCGCATCTGCCAGGATGAGGATCTCGGTGGGACCTGCCACCGCGTCGATCCCCACGGCCCCGTGCACCGCCTGCTTGGCCGCGGCGACAAAGGCATTGCCCGGACCGCTGATGACGTCGACCGGGTCGAGGCCGATCTCATCGACGCCGTAGGCGAGGGCCCCGATAGCGCCGGCCCCGCCCATGGCATAGACCTCTGTGACGCCCAGGAGCCCCGCCACCGCGAGGATCGTGGGATGAACCCGGCCGCCGAACGCCTGCTGCCCCGGAGACGCGATTGCGAGCGATTCAACACCCGCGACCTGCGCCGGAACAGCATTCATGATCACGCTCGAGGGATACACCGCCTTCCCACCCGGGACGTACAGCCCGACCCGGTCGACCGGAACCCACCGCTGCACGATACGGGCCCCGGGCGCGAACTCCGTCACCACCGGCTCATGAAGCTGAGCCGCCGTGGCCCGACGCACCCGCTCGATGGTCACCTCGATGGCCTCCCGCAGGTCGGGCTCCAGCTCCTCGACGGCGGCTCGAATCTGCTCGGCGGGAACCGGGATCACCGGATCCTCGATATGGTCAAAGCGACGGGCCTGGTCGACCAGGGCCTCCGCTCCGTGTTCGCGAACCTCCGCGACGAGGTCCGCGGCGGCCCGGGAAGCCGCAGCGGAATCCGCGGTGGCCCTGGGGAGTCGCGCCCGCAGCTGTTTCGGGGTCAGCGCTGTGCCCCGCAGATCGATTCTCTGCAACATACTTCGAGTGTAGTCGGCCCGCGCGCGAGGATCAGCCCAGGCACTCGGTGCCGAGGAGTGCCTTCAGATCGGCGTAGAGATCGGCCGAAACGGTCACCCGGTACGGGATCTCGAAGGTGCGGACGGCCTCTCCCCGCACGAGGTCCAACAGCACCTCGGTGTCCCCCCGGTGACGGAGCAAGATCTCGGACAGATCTCCCACGATCTCCGGCGTGGCGGCAATCTCGGGGATCCGCACTGTCAGCGGCCCGCTGGCGGGCCCGCCGGTGGAGAGGTTCGGGGGATAGATCGAGTAGGCCTGCAGGTTGACCCCGTCATCTCGAACGCTGATGCGCCCCCGCACGACCACGATCGTGTCGGCCACCAGTGCCGGGGAGAACTCCTGGAAGGTCTTGCCCATGAACAGCACCGACATCTCGGCCGTGAAATCCTCGACCTGTACGATCGCGTACTCATTACCCGAAGAGCGCGCAATCCGGCGCTGGACCGTCGTGAGGAGACCCGCGATCGTGACCTGCTCCCCGTCCTTGTACCGCTCCCCCGCAGTGATCTCGGCGACCGTCGCATCCGCATGCCGCCCCAGTTCCCGCTCGAGACCGGCCAGCGGATGATCGGAGACGTACAGCCCCAACATCTCCCGTTCGAACGACAGCTTCGTATGCTTATCCCACTCCGGGAGATCGGGAACCGTCCCGTCTGGCTCCTCCAGATCGAGCATCCCGCCGAAGAGGTCGACCTGCCCGTGGGACTCGTTGCGCTTGAGCTGGGTGGCGGACTCGACCGCCTCTTCGAAGATGTCCATCAGGGCGCGGCGGGAGGTGCCGAAGGAGTCGAAGGCCCCGGCCTTGATCAGCGACTCCACCGTGCGCTTGTTACACACGTTCAGCGGAACTTTGCGCAAAAAGTCGTAGAACGAGGTGAAGGCCCCCTGCTCGGTCCTGGCGGCCACGATATCCCGCACCACATTCGCTCCGACGTTGCGTACCGCCCCCAGGCCGAATCGCACGTCTTCCCCCACCGCGGCGAAATAGAGCGTCGACTGGTTTACGTCGGGGGGAAGCACCGCGATCCCCATCCGACGGCACTCGTTGAGGTAGACGGCCATTTTGTCCTTGGAGTCGCCCACACTCGTCAGAAGCGCGGCCATGTACTCCTGCGGGAAATTGGCCTTCAGATAGGCGGTCCAGTACGACACCAGCCCGTACCCCACCGAGTGGGCCTTGTTGAAGGCGTAGCCCGCGAAGGGCAGCAGCGTGTCCCAGATGGCCTTGATCGCGTCCTCGGTGTACCCGTTGTCCAGCATGCCCTGGTGGAAGTTGCCGTACTGCTTGTCCAGCTCGGCCTTCTTCTTCTTCCCCATGGCTCGGCGCAGCAGATCGGCCTGCCCCAGGCTGAATCCCGCCACCCGCTGGGCCACGGCCATGACCTGCTCTTGGTAGACGATCAGGCCGTAGGTCTCCGAAAGGATGTCGTGCAACGGTTCATCCAGCTGCGGATGGATTGGCGTGATCTCCTGCAGGCCGTTCTTCCGCAGGGCATAGTTCGTGTGCGAGTTCATGCCCATCGGGCCGGGGCGATACAGCGCGATCACGGCGGAGATGTCCTTGAAGCTATCGGGCTTCATCTGCCTGAGCAGGGTGCGCATCGGGCCACCATCGAGCTGGAACACGCCGAGGGTATCGCCCCGGGCGAGAAGATCGTAGGTCGGGCCGTCGTCGAGTGGCAGCTGTTCCAGGGTGATGTCGATGTTCCGGTTCGCCTTCACGGATTCGACGGCATCCCCCATGATGGTGAGGTTTCGAAGCCCCAGGAAGTCCATCTTGAGCAGTCCGAGACTCTCGCAGGGCGGGTAGGCGAACTGGGTGATAATCGCCCCGTCCTCCTCGCGCTTCATGATCGGGATGTTGTCGATGAGCGGCTCCTGGCTCATGATGACCCCAGCCGCATGCACGCCCCACTGCCGCTTCAGGCCCTCGAGCCCCTTGGCGGTCTCGACGATCTTCTGTGAAACATCCGACTCGGAGACCACCTCCCGGAACTTCTGCCCCTCCGCGTACCGAGACGCCTCCGGATCGTAGATCTCCTGGAGCGTCATCTCATGCCCCTGCACCGCGGCGGGCATGGCCTTGGTGAGCTTCTCCCCCTCCGAGAAGGGATACCCGAGCACCCGGGAGGAGTCCTTCAGCGCTTGCTTGGCCTTGATCGAGCCATAGGTCACGATCTGGCACACCCGGTCGTAGCCGTATTTTTCGGTCACGTACTTGATCACGTCTCCCCGGCGACGATCGTCCAGATCGACATCCACATCCGGCATCGACACCCGTTCCGGGTTCAGGAACCGCTCGAACATGAGGCCGTGCACGAGCGGGTCGAGCTCGGTGATGTGCATCGCGTAGGCCACCATCGACCCGGCGGCCGACCCCCGCCCCGGGCCGATGCGCACTCCGTTGTGCTTCCCCCACTGGATGAAGTCGGCCACCACCAGGAAGTACCCCGGGAACCCCATCTGCTCGATGATGCCCATCTCGTAGTCGGCGCGCTCCTGCACCGGCTTCGGGATCCCGCCCGGGTACCGCGAGTCGAGCCCGCGGGCCACCTCTTTCTTGAACCACGAGAGCTCGGTCTCGCCCTCGGGGACCGGAAACTTCGGAGTCAGATCCCGCTTGACGAACTCGACCTCGCAGCGTTCCGCGATCTCCAGCGTGTTATCACAGGCTTCGGGAAACTCCCGGAAGATGTCGCGCATCTGCCGGGGAGACTTGAGATAGAACTCATCGGCGCCGAACTTGAACCGTTTCGGATCGTCCAGGGTACTCGCCGACTGCACGCACAGCAGCGCCGCGTGCGCATGCGCATCCTCAGCATGGGTGTAGTGCAGGTCATTGCTCGCGATCAGGGGGAGCCCGAGTTCCTTCGCTAGCCGCAGCAGGTCCTTCGTGACGCGTCGCTCGATGTCCAGCCCGTGGTCCATCAGCTCGCAGTAGTAGTTCTCCTTGCCGAAGATATCGCGCATATCGGATGCGGCCTGGAGCGCCTGATCGTACTGGCCGAGGCGAAGACGGGTCTGGACCTCTCCGCTGGGGCAGCCGGTGGTTGCAATCAGTCCCTTCGAATACTGCTCGAGCAGTTCCCGATCCATTCGGGGCTTGAAGTAAAAGCCCTCGATGGAGGACTTCGAAGCCAGCCGGAACAGGTTGTGCATCCCCTCGGTGGTGCGCGAGAGCAGGGTCAGGTGCGTGTACGCGCCACCGCCCGAGACATCATCCTCGCCCCCATTGCCCCACTTGACCCGGGTGCGATCTCCCCGGGCGGTGCCCGGGGTGAGGTATCCCTCCAGACCGATGATGGGCTTGATTCCCGCGTCCTTGCAGGCGTAGTAGAACTCGTACGTACCGAACATGTTGCCGTGGTCGGTGATCGCCAGCGCGGGCATCCCCATCTCGACCGCGGACTGAATCAGCGGTTTGACCTTGGCGGCACCGTCGAGCATCGAATACTCGGTGTGCACGTGCAGGTGAACGAAATTCTCAGAATCAGCCAAGACTTCCCCTCGATGCGGACCCTCCGCAGAACCCCTCCAGCCTACCGGCAACAGGGGTCGTCGGACGGGTCACTCCCCCGAACGGAGCCGGTCGAGCGCCGTCTGAAG
The DNA here is from genome assembly GCA_022487185.1 of Microbacteriaceae bacterium. Classification (GTDB taxonomy): domain Bacteria; phylum Actinomycetota; class Actinomycetes; order Actinomycetales; family Microbacteriaceae; genus JAKVJE01. The sequence goes on along the minus strand of JAKVJE010000023.1, from coordinate 13,543 downwards.
ATCGGGCGGGAACTCGCTGCGCACATCCACCGGTTCCCCGGTCATCGGGTGGCGGAACCGGAGCCGCTCCGCATGCAGCCACTGCCGGGTCAGTCCCAAGGTGCGGGCCAGCACAGGATCGCCGCCGTAGAGGGGATCGCCCATGAGTGGATGCCGCTCGGTCGACAGGTGCACCCGGATCTGATGCGTCCGACCGGTCTCGAGCTGGAGCCTCAGCAATGAGCCGTACCGGAACGCCTCGAGCGTCTCGTAATGCGTCACCGCACGCTTTCCCCCCGCCACGACCGCGAATTTCCAGTCGGCCCCGGGGGAACGGCCGATCGGGGCATCAATGGTTCCCTCGAGCGGATCCATCTGACCGTGGACCACGGCCGCGTAGGTTTTGCGCACCGTGTGGGCTCGGAACATGTCTTTGAGCGCGGAATAGGCGGGCACACTCCGCGCAACCATCATCAGGCCACTGGTCCCGACATCGAGGCGCTGCACGATTCCCTGGCGCTCCGGTGGCCCGGCGGGGGCCACCGAGATCCCGAGAGCCGCCAGTCCCCCCAGAACCGTGGGGCCCGTCCAGCTCGTCGCCGGATGGGCGACGACTCCGACCGGCTTCTCAACGATCACGAGATCGTCATCCAGATAGCGAACGGTCATCCCCGCCACTTCCTGGGGAACCACCACGACCGGCCGGGGCTCCTCCCAGGTGATCTCGACCGTCTGATCGGGAGAGAGCCGATCGGAACGTCCGAGCGGGCGCCCATCGACGGTCGCCCCATGGGCGTCGAGGATATCGGCCACACGGCTCCGGGAGAGCCCGAGCAGACGGGAGAGCCCGGCGTCGGCACGGGCCCCGGCAAGACCTTCGGGGATCGGCAACAGACGAGAAGGCATCAGTGCCCAGGATGTTCATGGGCGGCGTCGGCCGAGCTGAGCGCCCCGCCCGGACGAACCCCCCGAATGAGCAGAAACAGCATGAAGATCACTGAAATGGTGATGCACACATCCGCAAAATTAAAGATCGAGAATCCGCGCACCTGGATGTAGTCGATGACGGCTCCGCGCAACAGCGCAGGCGGACGAAACAGGCGGTCGGCCAGATTGCCGCAGACCCCGCCGAGGAAGAGCCCAACGGCGACCCTCCAGGGACGAGATGGAGCCCCGGGGGCCCACCAGAGGATGATCGCGACGACAGCTAGGCCGAGCAGAGCGAAGATCCAGGTGGCCGAGGACCCGAGCGAAAAGGCGGCTCCGGCATTCCGGACCAAGGTGAGTTGCACCCAAGACCCGAAAACGGGAACGGGCACCTGGGCGGTGAGCGCATGGAGCGCGAACAGCTTCAACAGCTGGTCGACGAGCACGGCTCCCCCGGCTACCGACAGCAGCAGGGGGAGCCGTTTCGCCGACCGTTGCAGGGAGGCTTGGGACTCCGGGGGCACGAGTGGAACGGATTACTTCCCGGAGCGCAGGCTCGACTGGGCAGACTCTGCCAGCGACCCAGTGCTCTCCAGGTCTCCGAGCTGACGCTGGATGAAGACCTTCAGGGAACCGCGGTACTCCTTCTCGAAAGACTCCAGATCACGGATCTGGTTCTGGAGCGTGGCACGGCGCTGCTCGAGCGAGCTGAGGATCTTGGTCTTGCGCTGCTCTGCCTCCGCCAGGATGTGGCTGGAGGTGACATTCGCCTCGGCGATCAGCGCGTCACGCTTCTGCTCACCCTCCTTGACATGCTCATCATGCAGCTTGCGGGCAAGCTGCAGCAGGCTCGTGGACTCATCGGTGGCGTCATCGTCACTGGTGGGAGCCTGATTCTCGACGGGCTTCGGGGCGGCAGGTGCGGCCGCCGTCTTCGTCGCAGGAGCCTGATCGAGCGCGTGCTGCAGTTCGGCGACCTTAGCCTCGGAGGCGGTGAGCTTCTCCTGAAGCGTGTCACGCTCCTTCGTCAGCGAACGAAGCGCCTCGACGATATCGTCAAGGTAATCATCGACCTCGTCTTGGTCGTAGCCATCCCGGAATTTGGTGGTCTGAAACCGCTTGTTCAACACATCATCGGGTGTCAGTGCCATAGCTCACTCGTCTCCTTGCCTCAGTGCAGCGTCTACAACACTGCTCAAACTCACGTTCAACTTTACCCTAAGACGCCCAGAAGCGTCACAATCAGGGAGACCACGGCGATGGCCAGGAACACCCCGAAATCCAGGGCAACTGGTCCGATACGCAGCGGCGGGACAATCTTCCGGAAAAACTTGACCGGCGGATCCGTGACGGTCATGAGAAGCTCCATGACAATCACCATGCCATCGGAGGGCCTCCAGGTGCGCAGCACCGAGACCGCGAACTCCACGAAGAAGCGCGCCCACAGCAGGAGCAGATAGAAGTTGAGAACTGCCCTGAGGACGGCGATCAGAATCGACACGCCGGGTGTCAGTTCTCGACGAAGAAGCCGGTCCCCTCGGTGGCGCGCGATTCAGAGGGGTCCCCGGACACGAGCACATTCTGCGGAGACAGCAGGAAGACCTTCGGGGTCACCCGCTCGATCTTGCCCAGGAGCCCGGACGCGAGGCCGGCAGCGAAATCGATGAGCCGGCGCGCGTCGGGCTCAGACATCTGGCTCAAGTTGATGATGACGGGGATGTTCTCCCGGAAGCTATCGGCAATCGCCTGGACATCCGAGTACTTCTTCGGATGCACCGTGAGGATCTCGCTGAGCTCTCCGGCCGCAGCAGGACGAACCGCCGCACGCCGAATCGGTGTCACATTGGCACGCGGAGCCGGGGCGGCCTGCGGGGCCTGCCGACGGGGGGCCTCAGCGACAGGCTCCTCGCCCTCCTCCACCAGCCCGAGGTACTCGAGCGTCTTACGAAGCGGGTTCGCCATCATTCCTCCATCGTCGGCTACGTATACAGCCAGGTTAGTCGAGCGATGGGCGGTTCCCGGTGATTGTGGTGCCAACTCGCAGGTGTGTCGCCCCGTGCCGGAGCGCTTGACGCCAATCTCCGCTCATTCCAGCGGAGATGGCGGATGCCTCCGGGAAGGTCTCGCGAAGACGATGAGAACACGCTTCGAGTCTGGCGAAGGCGAGATCCGGATCGACGCCGAGCGGCGCCACGCCCATCACGCCGCAGAGGGAGAGTCCCGGTGCGCCGGCGATCCGCTCGGCGACCGGGAGGACTCCCTCTTGGTCGACCCCGCCCCGCTGCGGCTCATCCGCAAGGTTGATCTCGACGAAACAGCCAAGCGGCTCCTGGCGCTCGGAATCGGACAGCCGCTCGATGAGCTCATCACGGTCGACCGAGTGGATCGTCTGGGCGAGGGCCGCCACATGCCTGGCCTTGTTGCGCTGCAACTGGCCAATGAAATGCCAGGTCGCCCCCGCCAGGCCGGGATCGGGAACCTTTTCTCGGAGCTGCTGATAGATGTTTTCGCCAAAATCGCGCTGCCCGGCGGCCCGGAGCGCACGGATGAGCTCGAGCCGCTGATATTTGGTGACGACGATGAGTCGCACCTCGGCGCGATCCCGCCCCGCCCGATCGCACTCACGATCGAGTTCGGCTCGAAAGGCCTCGAGTCGTTGCACCGCCGCATCTGGGGAGTGGTCATCCGGACCTGGAAGAACCTGACCGATCATCACAGCATCGCGTCCTATTTCAAGAAATCGGGGATATCGAGATCCGGGCCGTCGAGTTCGTCGAGCGAGGTCGCCTTCGATCCGTATGGATCGGCGGGGATGTCTTCCTCGGGCTCGGAGCTGGCAGTCTGGACCTCCGGAGTGCTCTCCGCGTCGTCGGTGACAAAGGCGGTCTGCGCCGCGGCATCGTCACCGGCCTCATCACTGTCAAAGCCCGCAGCGATCACGGTAACCCGAACCTCGTCACCCAGCGCATCGTCGATGACGGCGCCGAAGATGATGTTGGCCTCCGAGTGGACCGCCTCCTGAACGAGCTGGGCAGCATCATTGATCTCGAAGATGCCGAGGTCGGATCCACCCTGGATCGAGAGCAGGACGCCGTGAGCGCCGTCGATGCTGGCCTCCAGAAGTGGCGAGGACACGGCCAGCTCCGCAGCCTTGATCGCGCGATCCGCCCCCCTGGCGGAACCGATCCCCATGAGGGCGGTGCCAGCGCCCTGCATCACGGATTTGACATCGGCGAAGTCGAGGTTGATCAGGCCCGGAGTCGTGATGAGGTCGGTGATGCCCTGCACACCGGCCAGGAGCACCTGATCAGCCGTGGAGAACGCATCCAGCATGGAAATGCCCCGGTCGCTGATCTCCAGCAGGCGATCGTTCGGGACGGTGATCAGGGTGTCGACCTCTTCGCGAAGACGGAGGATCCCCTGCTCGGCCTGTGTCATCCGGCGCTTGCCCTCGAAGCCGAAGGGTTTGGTGACCACGCCGATGGTGAGTGCCCCGATGGACTTCGCGATCTTCGCGACGACGGGCGCGCCGCCAGTCCCGGTGCCACCCCCCTCGCCTGCGGTGACGAAGACCATATCGGCCCCCTGCAGGGTCTCCTCGATCTCCTCGGCGTGTTCCTCGGCGGCCTTGCGCCCGACCTCGGGGTCGGCCCCGGCCCCCAGTCCCCGGGTGGACTCGCGGCCGACATCGAGCTTCACGTCAGCATCGCTCATGAGCAGCGCCTGAGCGTCGGTGTTGATCGCGATGAACTCCACGCCTTTGAGTCCGCGTTCGATCATTCGGTTGACCGCATTCACACCGCCGCCGCCAATTCCGACGACTTTGATCACAGCCAGGTAATTCTGGTACGACACGAGGCCAGCCTTTCAACCTTAAACTTCAACTGAAGGTTTATACTTATACTGGGTATTTCTTTGCATCTAACGCTAAGTCTTCCGAGGGGAGGTCGGTTCAGCCGGCTCGGCGTGTCGGTTCCGCCTGCTCTCAGCTTGAGACCGGCGCCTTCGGGGAGGACACATCCAGATGCTTGGCATCCGGCACCGCCTTCCGGAGAGCGGCCAGGACCGCCGCCTTCTGCGTCGATTGCGAAGCGTCCCCCCAGACCACATCCACCCCGCCTTCGATCAGCAGGGTGACGTCGTCCGAGGACGAGGCTGAGATGCGCTGTACCGTGGCCCGCAGCCCAGTGTCCAGAGAACGCGAGACTTTCACCGCAGCGGCAAACGCGGCGGACCCGGGATCCGTATCCGGGGTGGCCAGGATCGGGTAGCCGGCCGGGGCCGACGTTGTCTTCGAGATCGCCACGCCGGCCGCATCCACCAGCAGGAACCATTTCCCGGAGGCAAACACCCCCACCGGGGTACGGGCCGTGAGATGCACCGACAGCTCATGCGGCAAGACTGCCGCGAACGTAAACGACTGCACCCATGGGGAGTTGTCCAGACGCGCCCGAATCGTCTCGGCACCGATCTGCGGAAGAGGCTGCCCTTTCAATGAGGCCAAGGCCTTCTGGGCCTCCGCCCGCTGTGTGCCGGAGACCCCGCTGATCGTGATCGTGTGCACCGCCACGGCCGGGGAGACGCTCACCCCCACCGAGAGGATCAGCAGGGCCACAATCGAGAGGGCCACGATCCATCCGCCGCCCAACCGAAGCCGCCGTCGGTGAGGCCGTCCCAGGGAACGCCGGTACTCACGTCGACGGCGCACGGCCTCACGGAGCCGTTCCCGGGCCTCTGCCACCGGCAGTACCCCCGGAACGGCCGGAGGCGTCGGCGCCGAGGCTCCGGGCGCAGGAACCGAAGCCGTCGGAGCGGCCTTCTCCGAGGTCGGGGCGGCCGGAATTGAGACGGCCTTCGCGGCAGAACCCGCCTCCCGGGCACGCTCCTCAGAGCGTGCCCGGGGACGGCTCGCCCCTGGCCGACGGGCCGGAGACGGCGTCGCCCTGCCGGTGCGGCCGTGCCGCGTGCGCAGCGCCCGCGTGGTCGCGGACCACCGATCGACCACCCGCTGCCACACGAGCGACCAGCGCTCGGTCCAGGGCTGGTGATCGTCGATATTCGGTCGGCGCATCCCCTACTCCCCGAAGCGGGTATGCAGGGCCGCGAGAATCATCGGCGCGATGCGGTAGACATCGCCCCCTCCCAGAGTCAGCACAATATCGCCCGGCTGGGCCCGCTGCGCGACAACTGAGGCCGCCTCAGTCCAGTCCGAGATGGCCCGAACCTGGGATGGGTCCGGGAAACGACTCGCCACCCAGGCCGCATCAATGCCCGGGATCGGATCCTCCCGGGCGGCGAAAACATCCAGCACCACCGTGAAATCTGTGTGCTTCGAGAACACCTCGGCGAATTCGTCCGCATGATCGCGGGTGCGCGAGAAGAGATGCGGCTGGTGCACCGCAAGGATGCGCCCCCCGGGGCGGATGACCGAGTGCGCGGCCTGCAGCACCGCCGCGACCTCGGTGGGATGGTGGGCGTAGTCGTCGTAGACGCGCACGCCTCCCGCCTCTCCGACGAGATCAAACCGCCGATGCGTCCCCCGGTACGAAGCCACGGCCTGAAGAGCCTCGGGGAAGGAGAACCCGAGCTCGGTCAGGGTGACCGCCGCCCCCAGTGCGTTCCGCGCATTGTGACGCCCGGGGAGCACCAGCTCGGCGCTGGCCCGTTCTCCTCGATATTGGCAGACCAGTTCGGGCTGGTCGAAGGACAGGATCCGGGCCGGGAGGTCCTCGCCCTTCCCGAAGGGGACCGTGTGCGGCATCCGTGGAAGGACTGCCTGGCACATGGCGTTATCGCCGTTGATGATGACCGGGCCAGCAGCGTGGCCGGTGAACTGAACGAACGCCTCCTCGATGTGCTCCCGATCGCCGTAGTGATCGAGGTGATCCGCATCGAGATTCGTGATCAGCTCTGCCCACGGACGGTAGACGAGAAACGAGCCGTCGGACTCGTCCGCCTCGAAGATGAACACATCCGAGTCGCCGACCCCCCAGTTGGTACCGAGCTCCCGGATCACGTCACCGTCGACAAAGCTCGGAGAGCCCCCCAGCTTCTGCAACCCGGTGACAAGCATGCCGGTGCTGGTCGTCTTACCATGGGCGCCAGCCACCGCCACCGAGCGATGCCCGCGCGCGAGCCAGGCGAGTGCCTGGGAACGGTGCAGCACCAGCAGTCCGCGCCGCCGAGCCTCCTGTAACTCCGGATTGGATTCGGGGATCGCACTCGAGACCACCACGGTGTCGGCTGCGCCCAGGTTCTCGGCCCGCTGCCCGAGAAAGGTACGAATCCCCTCCGCCTGCAGATGCTCGGTAACCGGGGACTCCGATCGGTCAGATCCCTGCACCGGGACGCCCCTGGCCGCGATCATCGAGGCGATGCCGTTCATCCCCGAACCGCCGATGCCGATGAAATGCACCGTCCCGAGATGCTCCGGGATCTCGAGCTGAAAATCGATATTCATGCGCGCTCCTCCTGCCCCGGCTCCGGGCGCCGTGCGTCCCGGGCCTCATCGATCAGATCGGCCAGCCGGGCGCTCCCGTCTCGAATCGCCGCCCGCCGAGCCCCCTCAGAGAGCGCCTCCCGGTCCGGCCCGTTGAGCAGCTCCAGCAGGGAGGTGGATGCCCAGTGCGGGGTGACCTCCGCATCTGTCACCAGGCGTGCGGCCCCGGCCTCAACCGCGGCCGACGCGTTCAGCGCCTGTTCTCCGTTCCCGTGCGGATAGGGAACGTAGATCGCAGGAATCCCCAGCGCCGACAGCTCAGAGACAGTCGAGGCTCCCGAACGGGACACCGCAAAGTCTGCGGCGGCGAGGGCGAGCTCCATGCGATCGCAGTACCCGACGAGATGGTAACCAGGGACCCCCGGATCCTCGACGTCGAGCCGGTCGCCGCCGATATGCACAACCTGCCAGCCGGCCTCGGTCAGCGCCGCGGCGGCCTCGACAAACGTCCGGTTCAAGGTTGCCGCCCCCAGGGATCCCCCGGTGACGAGCAGCGTCGGACGCCCCTCCTCGAGCCCGAAGAACCGGACGGCCTCGGCCCGGGCGGAAACCCGGTTCAGCTGTTCGATCTGCGGGCGAAGCGGCATGCCGGTGACCTGCGCCCCCCGGAGAGGGGTACCCGGGAAGGTGACGGCAACCCGGTCGGCCCATCGGGCCCCGAGGCGGTTCGCAAGGCCGGGACGCGCATTGGCCTCATGTACCACGAACGGCAGTCCCATCCGGTGTGCAGCCACATAGGCCGGGGTGGAGGCATACCCGCCGAACCCGCACAGGACATCCACCTCCCGCGCCCGGAGATAGGACTCCGCCTGCCGCACAGCCCGACGGAACCGCACGGGGAAGCGCAGCGCGGCCGCATCGGGACGGCGGGGGAAGGGAACCCGATCGATGGTGAGGAGTTCGAACCCCCGCACCGGAACCAGCCGGGACTCCAGTCCATGGGCACAGCCGAGGACCAGCACCTCGGCATCCGCCCTGGTGCTTCTCAGACGCTCAGCCGTGGCCAAGAGTGGGTTGACATGCCCGGCGGTCCCCCCGCCGGCCAGCAGATAAGTGGTCATTCGACGTCCGATTCCTTCCGGATTACGGCCAGCATGGCACCGACCATGAGCAGACACACGAGCAACGCCGAGCCCCCACTCGAGATGAATGGCAACGGGACTCCGAGCACCGGCAGCAGGCCGAGCACCACAGAGATGTTCACAAACGCCTGCCCGACGATCCAGACCATACCGCCGGTCAGAATCACCGTGGAGAAACGGTCGTGGGTGCGGGCAATCGCCCGTACCAAGAGTACCGCGAGCCCCAGGAACAGGAGGATGAGGGCAAGGGCTCCGATCATACCGAGCTCCTCCCCGATCACCGCAAAGATGAAGTCATTTCCGGCCTCCGGCAACCACGCCCATTTGGACTTCGAGTTCCCCAGACCGACCCCGAAGAGCCCGCCATTCGCGAGAGCCCATTTCCCGTGCGAGGACTGCCAGCACGTCGTGGTGTAGTCCGAGCAATCGCCGCCCTTGAGCCAGGCCTGGATGCGCGCCCCCCGGGAATGCCCTCCCCCGAGGGCGAGGGCGAGCGCTCCCAGCGCGACGAGGACGACCCCGCTCAGCAGGTACTTCCAGGGCACCTTGGCGACCAGGAAGACCCCCGCGCAGATCATCGCCACGATCACAGTGGTCCCCAGATCCCCGCCCTTGACGATGAGGAGGAGGGCAGCCAGCACCCCTCCGCACAGCGGCCACGCGAGGGCACGGAGCGTGAATGGCCCCGGCCCCAATCGGGTGAACTCCCGCGCCATCCACAGGATCAGAGCCGCCTTGAGGAGTTCAGACGGCTGAAATTGGATGGGCCCGATCGCCAGCCAGTTGCGGTTGCCGTTGATCTGCTGCCCCAGCCCGATCACGGTCAGGAGTTGCAGGAACAGGGCGACGAGGAACAGCAGATTTGTATAGCGGTAGAGCGTCTCGATCCGCAGCCGGGACACGATCAGCATCAACACGTATCCGACGACCGCCAGCGTGGCCTGCCGGCTGAAGGTGCTGAAGAAGCTGTGCGTCTGCGCATAGGAACCGATGGAAGTCGACGAGAGCACCATGGCCAGCCCGAAGACGACCAGCAGGGTGACCAGGCCGAGTACCTGCCCGTACAGGCGGGGAACAGACGCCCGAGACCGTCCCAGCCGAAGTCGCTGGGTGGGGGGCGCACCCGCGTCGCTCGCGCTAGTGCCCGGCAGAGGAGACTCCGTCGACGTCATGATCGGCATCTCCCCCTAACTGCGCACGCACCTCCGCGGCGAACAAATCGCCCCGCTGACCGTAACTCACGAACTGGTCCCAGGAAGCGGCCGCCGGAGCCAACAGCACCACATCCCCGGGCTGAGCGTGCTCGCGTGCCGCACGCACCGCCCCGGCGATGATCTCCTCAGTGTCCCCGTCGGGCACGGCGACCACCGGGACCTGCGGGGCGTGTCGGGCGAACGCCTCCAGAACGGGATGTTCGTCGGCACCGATCACCACGGCGGCGCGCACCCGGTCGGCATTGTGCTCGACCAGGGGGGCGATATCGACGCCCTTGAGGAGCCCTCCCACAATCCATACCACGCTCGGGAAGGCCCGCAGCGAGGCCTGCGCCGCATGGGGGTTGGTGGCCTTCGAGTCGTCGATCCACTCCACCCCGTCACGTTTCAGCACCGGTTCAATCCGATGGGCATCCGGATGGAAGCTCAACGCCCCGGCGCGTATGGCGGCGGGCGCCACCTCGACGCTCCGGGCCAGAGCCGCCGCGGCGAGGACATCGGCAACAAGGTGCGGGGCCGAGAGGCGCACCGACTGCAGATCGGCCATCGTCACCAGTTCGAGCGCCTGCTCGCTCCGGGAGTCGAGGAAGGCCCGGTCAACGAGCACCCCATCGACAACCCCAAGATCCGAGGGAGCGGGGACACCGGGACCGAAACCAATCGCCCTGGCACCTTCGACGACATCCGCATCCCGGACGAACTGCTCTGTTGCTGGATCCTCGCGGTTGAACACGCAGGCGCAGCGGGTCCGGGCATAGACCTTGGCCTTCGCGGCACGGTAGGCGGCCGCCGATCCATGCCAGTCGATGTGGTCGTCGGCGACGTTCAGGCACACGCTCGCCCAGGGGCTCAGGCGCTGGGCATAGTGCAGCTGGAAGCTGGAGAGTTCCAGGACGAGGACGTCCCAGCCCTGCGGGTCCCGGATCGCATCCAGGATCGGGATGCCGATGTTGCCGCACGCGATGGCCCGCAGCCCACCGGCGCGGCACATGGCGGTCGTGAGCTCAACGGTGCTCGTTTTGCCATTCGTACCCGTCACCGCAAGCCATTTGGCCTCCGGGGTCTTCCAGGAGCGCAGGGTCCAGGCGAGGTCGACCTCACCCCAGATGGGGAGACCGGCCTCCCCGGCCGCCACGATGGCCGGATGCGCCGGGCGGTACCCCGGCGAGGTAATCACCAGCTGCGGTGCGGCGGAGCGGAGCGCGGCAGCCTCGGCCTCTTCATCGGGAACGACCTGAGGAACGACCCCAATGGCGTCATACAGCTGGGCCCGACCCGGATCGACCTGCTGCCCGATCGCCACCACCGTGGCACCGAGTTCGACGAGGGTATCGGCGATTGCGAACCCGCTGACCCCGAGCCCGAGAATCGCGATGTGCAGTCCCGACCAGTCTGCCGGCCCCTTCGGTTCGATGCCCATCAGCGCGTCACCGCCAACCACTCACCGTAGAACAGCACAATCCCGGCGGCCGCGAACAGGCCCTCCAGGATCCAGAAACGTGTGACGACCTGCACAGCCGGCCAACCTTTCAGCTCGAAATGGTGATGGAGCGGGGCCATGAGAAACACTCGTTTCCCCCCGCTGAGTTTGAAATATCCGGTCTGGATGATGACCGAAGCCGTGATAATCACGAACAGTCCCCCCACCAATACCAAGAGGAGCTCCGTATGGCTCAGAATGGCCACCGCAGCAAGTCCTCCCCCGAGAGCGAGAGAACCGGTGTCGCCCATGAAGAGCCGGGCCGGGTTCGTGTTCCACCAGAGGAACCCGACGAGGGCGCCGCAGACCGCGAAGGTGACGATGACCAGGTCGAGGGGATCGCGGACGGAGTAACAGCCCGGGGAGACCAGGCGCACGCACGACTGGTTGAACTGCCAGAACGTGATCAGCCCGTACGCACCGAAGGCGATGATGCTGGCGCCGGTGGCCAGCCCGTCGAGCCCGTCGGTGAGATTGACGCCGTTGGAGGTCCCCGAGGCGATGAGCTCAACCCAGACGACGAACAAAATGATCCCGGCGACCGGTCCCAGGGACATGAAGTCGATCGGGAGGTCGCGAATGAACGAAATACTCGTGGAGGCGGGGGTGAGCCCATGCCGATCTCGGAAGAGCAACCCCCCTACGGCGAACACGATGGTCACCACGAGAAGGAGGAGCATCTTGGCCCACGGGGTAAGCCCCAGAGAGCGGTGATCGAGAATCTTGATGAGATCGTCGATGAAGCCGACAGCCCCGAATGCGACCATGAGGAACAGCATCAGGAGCCCCGACGGCGTGACCGCGGTGCCGGTGAGGAGTTTCGCGGCAAAATACCCCACCAGAATGGCGAGCAGGATCATGACCCCGCCCATCGTGGGGGTTCCCCGCTTGGTGTAGTGGCTCTTGGGCCCGTCCTCCCGGATGAACTGTCCCAGCGAATGGCGATGGGCGAACCTGACGAAGAGCGGGGTCAGCAGGAGGGTGCAGGCCAGGGCGATGGAGGCGGCGAGGAGGGCGGCGATCATGCCCGGGCCTCCCCCGCGAGCCGGTCTCCCAGCAGGCGGAGCCCGGAGGCGTTCGACGACTTCACCAGCACCACATCGCCGGGACGGAGGGCCTCACGCAGATAGTCATCGGCCTCGGTCGCATCGGACACAAACACAATCTCTCCACTCTCCGGTTGCTGGGCTGCCGCATCCGCGATCGGCCGTGCCAACTCCCCGACGACGACGAGCAGTCCCACGCCCGTACGCACAGCTTCCCGCCCAACTGTAGCGTGCGCGGACTCGGAGGCCCCCCCGAGCTCGCTCATCGCCCCAAGCACCGCCACGCTCCGGTGTGCTGCGTCCTGGAAGGTGGCGAGCGTGTTGAGCGCCGCAGTCATCGACCCCGGTGAGGCGTTGTAGGCATCGTTGAGGATCAGCACCCCGTCGGGCCGGGGCATGAGCTGCATCCGCCACCGCTCGCCGTGGTGAACCGTGGCAAGTCCTGCAGCGATCTGCGCATCGGAGACCCCGACCGCCCGGGCGGCAGCAACGGCGGCCGCAACATTCCAGGCATTGTGCTCCCCCACCAGTCCCACTCCGACGGAGAGCTGCTCCGTGTCGGGGGTGCGGAGCACCACCCGGAGCCGTGCCTCTTGACGCGAGACGTCGAGGATGCGCACGTCACTGTCCTCGGAACGGCCGAACCAGATCACCTGCGCAGGAGTGTGCTCCGCCATGGTTCGCACCCGGGAGTCGTCGGCGTTCAGGACGGCTGTCCCAGTGGCGGGGAGCGCCTCGACGAGTTCCTGCTTGGCGACCCGGATGGCATCACGGGAGCCGAATTCCCCGATATGCGCCAGCCCCACCTGAAGCTCCACACCGACGGTCGGATGGCACAGCGCGGCCAGCGCGGCTACGTCTCCCCGATGGCTGGCCCCCATTTCGGAAACCAGGAACCGGGTCTCGGCGGTGACGTGAAGCATGGTGACCGGCGCCCCCACCTCATTGTTGAACGACTTCTCGGGGATGACCGTCGGGCCGACCCCGGCCAAGATGGCGCCGAGCAGCAGCTTGGTGGTGGTCTTCCCGGCCGAACCGGTAATACCGATCACCTGTTCCAGGGCCCCCTCGGACCGGGCACGGCCGACCATCCATGCAGCGAGCCGATGCAGCGCGGCGAGGGTGTCCTCCACCACGATCTGCGGCGCAGGCGCGTCAACCGGATGCGCCACCAGCAGGGCGGCGGCCCGCCGGCCGGCGGCCACTGCCGCATACCGATGCCCATCCTGCTGCTCTCCGACCAGGGCGACGAACAGGTCCCCGGCCTGTACCTCGCGCGAGTCGGTGCGAACCTCGCCCGAGATACGCACCCCGGA
>JAKVJE010000022.1 GCA_022487185.1 Microbacteriaceae bacterium | reverse complement strand
GTTGCGGAAGAGATCCTGGCCCCAAGGCCTCTGAGCGCCTCCAGGAGAGGCTCCATGGGGCGCCGCCGTGCCGCTGCATCCCCATCGAAGGCGACATGGCGATGGAGCAGCGCCGCGACCGGCGGGACGAAACGCATGACTGTTCCGGCCAGCCCGCAGTCGATGTGCAGTGGGGTGTCGGGGACGGGGGCGTCGAGCACCTCTGTCTGTGCTGGGAGCGGGCGGACGGCTGCCTCGGTTCCCCGGATCTCGATCTGTGCCCCCAGCTGGGTCAGCGCCCGAATCATCAGATCGGTGTCCCGGGAGTGCAGCGCACCCCGCAAGAGGGAAGGGGAGTCCGCGAGGGCCGAGAGGATGAGCTCACGGTTAGTGAGTGACTTGGAGCCAGGAATGGGGACAACTGCATTCAGGGCGGTGGCCGCTGTCGGCGCGGTCCAGGGCGGTGCGGAATACGAGGAGGCGTGCATGGTTAACCACTCTAGGAGCGGAGGTGGGCATGGAGGCGGTTCTGGAAAGGCCGGTACACTCGTCTGTGATGAGTGATGACCGGACGGCGGTGTCTGACGCAGAGCTGCGGAAGCTCTTCGAGGAACAGGCGATGCCCTTCCTCGACCAGCTGTATGCGGCCGGGATGCGGATGACGAGAAATCCGCAGGATGCACAGGATTTGGTTCAGGAGACCTACGCGAAGGCGTTTAAATCGTTCTCCCGGTTTCAACAGGGGACGAATCTGAAAGCTTGGTTGTACCGCATCCTGACGAATACGTATATCAATACGTATCGGAAGCGTCAGCGCACGCCGTACTCGTCATCGATCGATGCCCTTGAGGACTGGCAGATCGGGGAAGCGGAGTCGACTACGGCCACCTCGTCGCGGTCCGCCGAGGCCGAGGCCCTGGACCGTATGCCGGATTCTGCGGTGAAGCAGGCCCTCCAAGATCTCCCGGACACGTTCCGGCTCGCGGTATTGCTGGCCGATGTCGAGGGGTTTAGCTATCAGGAGATCGCCGACATTATGAAGACGCCGGTTGGAACGGTGATGAGCCGACTGCATCGCGGACGGAAGCTGCTGCGGGCGGCGCTCGCCCCATCCACCAGCGCGCAGGGAGAGGAGAAGCAGCGATGAGCAGCGAGTGCGACTGTGCCCGGGCGCGCAGGGAGCTGGAGGAGTACGTTCACCACGAGCTGTGCTCGGAGGAGGCCGCAGATATCCGCGCTCACCTCGAGACCTGCGGGTCCTGCCGGGAGGAGCACCTGGTCAGTGTGACGCTCACGCAGGTGATTTCTCGTTCCTGCCGGGAGGCCGCCCCGGAAGATCTGCGTCGGCAGGTGCTATTACGGCTGCGTCAAATTCAGCTGGAGCACATCTCGGGAGCCGTTTCCGGGTGACGGTACGGTAGCCTAACTTCGTGCGTTTCTACGATTCTGCCCCGAGTCACGATCTCACATACTCGGATGTCTTTCTGATCCCGAATCGAGACGAAGTACATTCTCGTCTCGACGTCGACCTGTCGCCGGGGGATGTCACCGGCATGACCATCCCTGTGGTCTCCGCGAACATGAATGCGGTGACCGGCCCCCGGATGGCGGCCATGATGGCCCGTCGGGGCGGCCTCGGGGTTCTTCCTCAGGATTTGGACGGGGACGGCGTTCACCGGGCGATTGCCTGGGTGAAAGAGCAGCCCACGCGCTGTGATTCCCTCTACCCGGTCTCGGCCGATACCACTGTTGAACAGGCCCGGGCGATCTTGCCCCCGGCCTCTGGGGTCGCCTTCACCGTCCTGGATACCGATGATGCGCTCGTCGGGCTGCTCCCGGCGGAGAACCTCGCACATGCCGTCGAGGACGCACGGCTGGGAGATCTCGTCCATGAGGATCCCTTCGTCGTTGGCGAGGAGGAGCTGGACGACCCGGCGGCCGTTTTCCAGATGCTGTGGGATGCGCAGGTGCAGAACGCCCTGGTGGAGCGAGATGGCACCCCGGTCGGGACCATCTCGCAGAAGCAGGCGATGCGGCTGACCGTGTACAGAGCCTCGCTCGATCATTCGAAACGGCTGAAGGTCGCTGCCGCCATCGGCATCCGCGGCGGGGTCGCCGAACGCGCCGTCGATCTGGTCCGGGCTGGTGCGGATGTGCTCGTCGTCGACACCGCCCACGGGCACCAGGAACGCATGATTGAGGCGGTGGCCGCGGTGCGTGCAGCGGTGGGGCCCCTGGTCCCGATTGCGGCGGGCAACGTGGTGACTGCAGCGGGGACGGCAGACCTCGTCGAGGCGGGCGCCGACCTGGTGAAGGTCGGGGTGGGCCCCGGGGCCATGTGCACCACCCGTATGATGACGGCGGTGGGGCGGCCCCAGTTCTCTGCGGTTCTGGAGTGCGCCGAACGGGCCCACTCGCTGGGGGCCGCGATCTGGGCGGATGGCGGGGTGCGGTATCCCCGCGATGTCGCGCTGGCGCTGGCTGCGGGGGGCTCCTCGGTGATGATCGGAACCTGGCTGGCTGGGACAATCGAGTCCCCCGGGGAGATCCGGGGAACCGCAGACGGCCGGTTGTACAAGACCAACTACGGCATGGCGTCTTCGAAGGCGGTTCGTGGGAGGTTCTCGGCGCTGTCCCCGCTGGAACAGGCCAGGAAGGGCCTGTTCTCCGAGGGGATCTCGGAGTCGAAGCTGTGGATCGACCCCCGGACGCCGAGTGTGGAGGACATCTTGGATCAGATCACGGCCGGGGTGCGCAGTGCATGCACGTACGCGGGGGCTGCCTCGCTGAGCGAGTTCCACGAACGTGCGACGGTAGGCATCCAGTCCGCCGCAGGATATGAGGAGGGACGGGCGCTGCCCACAAGCTGGTGAGTGCTGACGGTGGGGGAGGCCGGGTGCACCGATGAATCCGTTGGTCTTGTTTCTGGCCGGGGTGGTGCTGACGCTGCTCACGGGACTGTTCGTGGTGTCAGAGTTCACCCTGGTGAACCTCGATCGCTCTGACCTGGAGGCGAAACGGGCCAGGGGCGTCCCCGGGCTCAATTCCATCATCGTCGCGTTGCGGCACACTTCCACTCACCTCTCGAGTGCCCAGCTGGGGATCACCCTCACCACGCTGCTGGCCGGGTACACCTTCGAACCGGCCTTTTCGGTGTGGCTCGATCCCCTGTTCCTGTGGATGCGGCTGCCGGAATCTCTGTCAGGGGCCGCTGCCGGGGTGGTTTCCTTGCTGGTCGCGACCGTCCTCTCCATGCTGTTCGGAGAGCTGGTTCCGAAGAATTTTGCGATTGCCCGTCCCCTGGCAGCGGCCAGGCTGTCCGCTCCGTTCCAGATGACGTTCACTGCGATCTTCAAACCGGCCGTGCTGCTCCTCGATGAGGCGAGCAAACTGGTGCTGCGGATGTTCCGCATCACCCCGCAGGAGGAGCTGTCCTCGGCGCGCTCGGCCGAGGAGCTGGCGTCTCTGGTTCGCAATGCGGCGCTCGCCGGATCCCTGGATTCACGAACCGCCACCCTGCTGGCCCGTACCCTTGATTTTGGGGAGCTGGCGGCCGGAGACGTCATGACGGCCAGGACCTCGGTGGCCGCGGTGGCGGGGATGGATGCGGCTTCGGCCGTGATCCGGCTTGCCCGGGATACCGGTCATTCCCGGTTTCCCGTGTTCGGCGAGGATCTGGACGATGTAACCGGCGTGGTGCACTTGAAGGATGCGGTGCGCCTGCTGCACCAGCGGCGGGCGGATACCCGGGTCTCGGAGATCATGCGGCCCATGCTTCGGGTGCCTGATTCGATGCCGGTCCCGGTGCTGCTGGGGCAGCTCCGCGCCGAGGGAGTCCAGTTGGCCGTTGTCGTCGATGAGTACGGTGGAACGGCCGGGGTTGTGACCCTCGAGGATGTGGTCGAGGAACTGGTCGGCGAGGTTTCGGACGAGCACGACCGGCTGCGCTCCGGGGTGGTGCGGCTGCGCTCGGGGGAGTGGATGGTTCCGGGGAGGCTGCGCCCCGATGAGCTCGCGGAGCGGACCGGTATCGAGATTCCGGAGGATCCGGCCTATGAGACGCTCGGCGGGTTCCTGATGTCCAGGCTGGGGGAGATCCCCTCGGCGGGAGACGTGGTGCACACCCCCGACGGAGGGTCGTTTACCGTAGTGCGCATGGACCGTCGCCGTGTCGACCGTGTCCGGTGCCATCCCGGGACCCCTGCACAGGGGGCCGACGATGAGTGACTGGTCCGGACTGTTCTGGCTGGGCATCCTGCTCCTTGGGAATGCCTTCTTTGTCGGGGCGGAGTTTGCGGTGATCGCCGCGAAGCGGTCGTCCATCGAGCCGAGGGCCGACGACGGCAATCCGCGGGCGAAGCGCAGCCTGTGGGCCATGGAGCATGCGACGCTCATGCTCGCCGCCACTCAGCTGGGCATCACCATCTGCTCGCTGCTGATCCTGAACGTCTCGGAGCCTGCGATCCACCATCTGCTCGCTGGCCCGCTCGGGGCCCTGCCTATCGGCCGGGAGGGGGTGGATGCGGTCGCCTTCGTCATCACCCTGGTTCTGGTCTCCTTCCTGCACGTGGTTCTCGGCGAGATGGTGCCCAAGAACCTCACCCTCGCCGACCCGGACCGGGCGGTGATGGTGCTGGCTCCGACCCTCATCCACTTCGAACGGCTCTTCAAGCCCTTCGTGGTGGCGCTCAACTGGGGTGCGGACATGGTGCTGCGGATGTTCGGGATCCAGCCCCAGCACGCGGCTTCCACCGCGTTCACCCTGGATGAGGTGGCGACCATTGTGGCCGAATCCAAACGGGAGGGAATGCTGACGGATTCGAGCGGCACCCTGGCGAAGACATTTGAATTTACGGCCAAGACCGTGGCGCAGGTGGCGGTCCCGCTCTCCCAACTGGTCACGTTGCCGGAGGAGTCGACCCCCGCAGAGCTCGAGCATGCGGTTGCGGAGCACGGGTTCTCACGGTTTGTGCTCACTGATGCCGAGGGGACGATGGTCGGCTACATCCATATCAAGGACGTTTTGGATCTGCCGGAGTCCGAGTATGCCCGGCCGATTCCCCCGAAGCGCGTGCGGGCCCTCACCTCGGTTGCGGCGGACGCCGAGCTGGAGGATGCGATGCTGAAGCTGCAGCGGCTGGGCGCGCATGTGGCCCGAGTCCTCGATAGCGCGGGCCGCGTCTCAGGGGTACTTTTCTTCGAGGACATCATCGAGGTGCTCGTGGGGGAGGTCAACGACGTGACACAGCTCGATCGGATGCAGCACGGTCGCCCGGCACCGGGGGCCTGAGTCCGGACTGCGTCAGCCGATCTGGCTCAGAGTGCAGCTGAGTGTATGGCACTGCCCGGGCCGTAGCTCGATGAGGTCCGGATGCCCGCGGAGCGCATTTGCGGGGGCGGTCTGCGGCTCCACCGCGACTCCTCTCCGGCCGTCGGAGTCATCGGTGTAGACCTGCGCCCACCGGGTTCGGAAGGTGATCTGGGCGCCGCGGCCGTCGGAGTCGATGAGCCGTCCGCTGACGGGGGAGCCCGGGAAGCCGGTGTAGGCGGAGTCGATGGACCGATCCCCGATCGGATGGGTCGCGTCCAGGAGCCCTGCATCTTCCAGAGGGGCTACTCCGGTGGGGAGGAGACGGTCCGGGTCGACCGTGAGCCGGGCCGTGGCGGGCAGGAGGAGCATCCATCCGTCGCTCGCGGGGCGCCGCTCGGGTGTCCAGTCAGCGGCGACGAGATAGGGGTGCAGCGCCGCCGCGTACGGGGCGGATGTTCTGCCGAGGTTCTGTGCGGTCAGCGACCAGTGCAGTCCATGCGCATCGGGGCGGAAACGGCTCGTCAGCCGGATGGGGAAGGGGTAGGGCTCGACCGCTGTGAGCAGCGTGGTGAGCCGGATCTCGGTATCGGGAGAGGGCAACGGCTCCCAGAGGATGTTGCGGACGAGGCCATGGAGGGCATTGCTCCGCTCCGGCTCGTCGAGCGGGGCGCGGTGCCTGTCCCCCTGATACACGTATTCGCCGTCTTCAAGGCGATTCGGCCATGGGGCGAGGGTGGCACCGGAATCTGCGATGCGGCGGCCCTCGGGCGGGGTCGGAACGACCAGGTTCCAGCCTCCGGGGCCCACGAGGGATGCGAGCGAGGCTCCCCGCGTATGGGCCGTGACGGTATAGCCGTGGGCGGAGGCCCGGAGAGTGTTCCCCTCCGGGCCTCCGCCCAGCATGTGCTCGGTCATACTCAGTCGGTCGGATGCCCGATCTGGGTCGGGAGGTCGGGTGCGTGGCCCTCGCCCTCGGCGCGCAGCTCCTCTTCTCGCAGCTCTTCGGTCACGATGTCCTCGGCGGGAACCGGGTTGAAGTGATCCCAGAGCAGGAAGAAGATGCCGATGATCAGCATTCCGATCCCGGTCCAGAGGTTGATGGCGATGCCTCCGGTCGGCTTGACATCGGCGGCGGGGTCGGCGATGCCGACGATCGTCACGATGATGCCGTAGACCACGAAGACCCCCCCGATGATGCGGCGCAGGTCGAACCGCCGGGTGCTGCGGATGTGTTCCAGCTGTTCCGCGGTGTATTTCTGTTCAGACATGAGTCAGTAATCCTTTCGCGCGATCAGAGGAAGGGCAGGTAGAGGACGACGCACAGGATGAGTGCGACCGTGCCCAGAAGGGCGGGAGAACGGTACCAGGCGGCATCCGTGGCAACGGCATCCGAGTGCAGGTCGATCTTGCCGACACCGTAGACGAGACCCTGCAGCTCGGCCTCAGACTTGGATTTCGTGAACCAGGTGACGACCACTGCGACCACCGCAGCGGCCACGAAGGACCAGATGGCCCCGCCCATGGTCTCGGCGGTGCCGGAGCCGTAGGTGAAGAGGAACCCGGGCCAGTGGTTCAGGTATCCGATCCAGACCAGAGTCGGCATGGCGATACCGGCGAGGTATCCCCAGAGACCGGCGGCCGGGGACATCCGCTTCCAGAGCAGACCCAGGATGAACACGGCGAACAGGGGGGCGTTGAAGAACGAGAACAGCGTCTGCATGTAGGTCATGATGTTGCCGAACTGTGCGGCGAGGAACGCGGTGCTGATGCTGACGACCACGCCGATGACGGTCACCCAGCGGCCGGTCGCCAGGTAGTACTTGTCCGAGCGGTTCTTGACCACGTAGGGCTGCCAGAGGTCATAGGTGAACACCGTGTTGAAGCTCGACACGTTGGCGGCCATACCAGCCATGAACGAGGCCATGAGACCGGTGACGGCGACGCCGAGGACACCGTTCGGCAGATACATCTGCATCAGCTTCGGGATCGCCTCGTTGTAGGTGATCTGGTTTCCGACGGGGTTGTCGGCGAAGAGGTTCCCGACGGTGGCCGCGGCGATGAGCCCCGGAATCACTACGATGGCCGGGATGAGCAGCTTCGGGATGGCACCGATAAGCGGGGTGCGGCGGGCAGCGGACATGTTCTTGGCACTGAAGGCGCGCTGGACTTCGGTGAAGTTGGTGGTCCAGTAGCCGAAGCCCAGGACGAAGCCGAGTCCGAGGACGATTTGGAGCCAGTTGGCGCCGATCGGGTTGGTCACATGGCCGATGCCGGTGCCGGCCCAGGCGCTCAGCATCTTGCCCCCGTGAGTATTGGCGAGGGCGGTGGTGAGCCCGTTCCATCCGCCGACGCGGTGCAGACCGACGACGGTGAGTGGCACCAGGCCTGCGATGATGACGAAGAACTGGAGCACCTCGTTGTAGATGGCGCTCGAGAGGCCGCCGAGCGTGATGTAGCAGAGCACGAAAG
Organism: Microbacteriaceae bacterium; assembly: GCA_022487185.1. GTDB lineage: Bacteria > Actinomycetota > Actinomycetes > Actinomycetales > Microbacteriaceae > JAKVJE01. Next base: position 11,627 of record JAKVJE010000022.1, on the reverse strand, counting down.
CGGCAGAGACGATGACGGCTACCCATTCTGGCCAGCCCAACATGGCCTCGATGATGAGTGCCATGGCATACAGGTTGATGCCGGCGATCAGCACGTTTGAGACGGCGAAGGCGATCGAGTTGACAATGTGTGGCGCCTTGCCGAAGCGGCGGAGCATGAACTCGGGGACGCTGCGAACCTTGGAGCCGTAGTAGAAGGGCATCATGACAAGCCCCAGGAACACCATCGCAGGGACGGCGCCGATGAGGTAGTAGTGCAGGGTGGACATCCCGATCTGTGCACCGTTGGCTGCCATACCGAGGATCTCGGTGGCACCGAGGTTCGCGGAGACGAAGGCGAGCCCGGTAATCCATGCGGGCATCGATCGCCCGGAGAGGAAGAAGTCCATGCTGGAGTTGACGCGACGTCGGGCCATAAACCCGATGGCGAGAACGACTGCGAAGTAAATGATCAGCAAGAGGTAGTCAACCCAGTTGAGGTTGAGGCTGATGGCTGATGCCGCGGATGCGTGCATGTGTGGCGGTGCTCCTTTGCCTATGGCCGTAGGTGGCAATCCGTATGTGCGCTTTCTGTGCACATCTGTTGAATACAGTCCGCAACCCTAACACCGCTCGTGGTTGATTTTGACGAGTAATAGGCGATGTTGAAACGAACATCTGAGGTGTGCTGCCCGCGCAAACATCAAACACCGGCGTATTTACAGCGATTATTGCCGCTTGTATCCCAGAGAAAAAATCTATACGCCGCAGAGAAAATGTGAGTCCAAATGTTTGGAAGTGAGTATATCTGTACGGTCGGCGCGTTTATTTGTGCTAGTCTCACCACGGTATTCAAGGGATCAGGAGGCAGACCATGCTGGCCAGCGAACGCAGGGCACGCATCCTCCTGATGGTCAATTCTCGGGGAGTTGCACGGGTGTCCGAGCTCGTCAAGGACCTGCACGTCTCCGATATGACGATCCGCCGGGATCTCGTGGAACTCCATAAACAAGGACTCCTCTTAAAGGTGCACGGCGGAGCCACTTCCCTGCACTCCACCAGTGAGCCTGAGACCTCCGTCAAAATGTCCCTCCATATTGAGATCAAGCAGCGTCTCGCCATGGCGGCGGCGAAGCGCATTACCGATGGGGAATCGATCGCGCTGACCGCGGGGTCCACCTGCACCTACATCGCGCAGGAGATCGCCAAGGACACCGTGGTCACCGTGGTAACCAACGCGCTGCGAGTCTCCGATGAGTTCTACCGCAACGGTTCCCAGGTCCTGCTCACCGGCGGAACACCCACCCCATCAGCCGCTCTCGTCGGCCCTCTCGCGGTTCGAAGCCTGGAACACTTGCACGTTGACACCTTGTTCGTCGGCGCCCACGGCGTCGGTGCGGTCGGGGGGCTCATGACCCCCAACATCGACGAGGCGCGCATCAACCAGGCTCTGCTGACCACCGCCTCACACGTGGTGGCGGTCTTCGACCACACCAAGTGGGGCATCTCGGGACTCTCCACATTCGCCACCTGGAAGGATATCGATACGGTGATCACCGACACCGGGCTGCCCCCGGACGCGCTCGCCCTGCTGCACGATGAGGTTCCCGAGGTCGTGGTGGTGTCATGACGTGCCTCGACGTCCGGCATACCCAGGCCGCAGGACGCACCGTCACCCGGACCAAGGGGGTGTTGGCAGACGGCCGCGAAATCCTCTTTTACGACACCGACCCCGCCTACGCCACCGGAGAGCGGATACGCAGCATCGACGACCATCGCCCGCTCGGACAGCGGGAAGACCCGCCGGCCGCATCCGCAAATATTCGCGTCGATCCGCTCACGGGCAACTCGGTGGTCATCGCGGCCCACCGCCAGAACCGCACCTACAAACCCCCGGCTGATCAGGACCCCCTCGCCCCGACGACCGGGGATTCCCTCACCGAGGTTCCGGAACCCGACTATGAAGTGGTCGTCTTCGAAAACAGATTCCCATCTCTGCAGGGCGGACTCTCCGTTTACCGGGATGAGCCGCTGCGGCACGAGACCTCCCCGGCGGGGCGCTGCGAGGTGGTCTGCTTCAGTTCTGACTCCCACGGCTCCTTTTCACAGCTCGGGCATCGTCGCACCCGAACCGTGATCGAGGCCTGGGCCGATCGCACCGCCGAGCTCTCCGCGCGCGACGAGGTGCAGCAGGTCTTCATCTTCGAGAACCGGGGGGAGGAGATCGGGGTGACCCTCCCGCACCCGCATGGGCAGATCTACGCCTATTCCTATCTCCCCGCCTACACCCGTGAAGTGCTCTCCCGAGCGGAGGCCTGGGAGGGAGATCTGCTCGGAGACGTGCTCCGCGCCGAACTCGATGACGGCGTTCGGGTGGTCGCCGAAAACGAGCACTGGGTTGCCTTCGTGCCCTACGCGGCGAAATGGCCCGTCGAAGTCCAGATCATGCCGCGCCGCGCCGTGCCGGACTTCGCCCACCTCTCCGAGGAGGAGCGGGAGGAACTCGCCGATCTGTACCCGGACATCCTGGGCCGTTTCGATGCCTTCTTCGGCCTCCCGCTGCCCTACATCGCCGCCTGGCACCAGGTGCCCCGCGGATGCGGAGATCGGTTGTCCCGCATGTGGCTCGATCTATTCTCGCTGCGGCGCTCGCCGGACAAGATGAAGTTTCTCGCAGGGTCGGAGTCCGGTGTTGCCGCATGGATCAGCGACACCACTCCCGAACGAATCGCCTCCCGTCTGCGCGAGGCAGAACAGGAGCGCTCATGAGCGGCGACACGGCGGCACAGTGGATGGAGCCGGGAGACGAAACACAGATCGTCGACCGGGTGGTCCAGGAGTTCACGGCACAGTTTGGTTACGCCCCCGCGGGCGTCTGGTCCGCGCCGGGGCGCGTCAACCTCATCGGGGAGCACATCGATTACAACGGCGGGGCCTGCATGCCGTTCGCAATCCCCGAGCGCACCTGGGTCGCTGCCGCCGCCCGGCCCGACGGCATGCTGCGCGGCGTCTCCCTGCAGGAGAGCCACGGCGATGTGGAGCTGCCGCTGGCGCAGGTGCAGCCGGGCCTCACCGCTCGACTGCCCGAGTCTCAAACCTGGTTCGGCTATGTGGCGGGAGTTCCGTGGGCGCTTGCGGACACCGGAGAGGGGATCACCGGAGCCGACTTCGCCATCGACTCGACGGTGCCGATCGGGGCGGGGCTGTCCTCGTCTGCCGCGCTGTCCTGCGCGGTGGCGCTCGCGAGTGACGCGCTCGCGGATGCGCGCTGGGAGCGCCTCGGAGATACCGCTGAGGGCCGCATCCGACTCGCCGAGGCGTGCGTCCGTTCTGAGAACGAGATCGTCCGGGCGAGCACCGGAGGGCTCGATCAGGCCGCATCCCTGCGCTCGCAGGAGGGAGCCGTCCTGGTCTGTGACTTCCGGAGCGGCGAGAGCTTCACGGTGGATATGGGGCTGGAGGCCGCGGGATACGGCATCCTGGTCATTGATACGCAGACCACGCATCAGCTGCTGGATGGGCAGTACGCCTCCCGTCGGCAGGCTTGCGAGACCGCGGCCGAGCGCCTGGGCGTCCAGGTGCTGCGTGACGCGCTGCCGGAGCGCGTGACTCCGGCGGACGTCGACGAGGCCATGGGCGACTGGTACCGGCGCAGCGGAGAGTCTGCTGACTCGGAGACCTCCCGCAGGCTGCATCACGTCTTCAGCGAGATGGAGCGGGTCCAGGCGGTGATCGACCTCTTCGAGGGGACCCCGGATGCGGATCGCTGGCAACGGCTCGGCACGATCCTGGACGCCTCGCACGCGTCTCTTCGGGATGATTACGAGGTGTCGTGCCCCGAGCTCGATACGGCTGTGGATGCGGCCCGTTCCGCCGGTGCGCTGGGAGCGCGGATGGTCGGTGGCGGATTTGGTGGCTCGGCGATCGCCCTACTTCCAGAGCCGTTGATGGCGACTGCGGCGACTCGTATCGCGGAGGCCTTCGCAGAGGCGGGCTTCGCGGAGCCGAGGTTCCTCCGTGCAGTTCCCTCTCAGCCGGGGCGACGCGACCGATAGCGGCCTGAGGACCTGAGTCGACGGCGGCTGGCATCCGCGTCCTATTGGAGGGTCTCCACGATGACGAGGATGCCGAAGACCGCGAGTACGGTGCCGGTGAGGCCGTTGATGGCGCGCGTTGCCCGGTCGTTTCGCAGCCACCGCCCGGCCAGCTGGGTGACGGTGAGGAGCACGAGGGTCCAGAGGATCGACTCGAGGGCGTGCACGGCGGCGAGGGAGAGACCCATCAGGGCAGGTGCCACCCCGGGCACGAGAAACTGGGGGAGCACCGCGAGATAGAAGACTCCCGCCTTGGGATTGAGCACATTCGAGAGGAATCCCCGCCGCCAATTCGTGAAGAGTCCCTCGGAATGCTCGACCCCGGGATGGGGGTCCTCGGCCGGAGTGCTGGGGCCGGTGGGCCGGAAGACATCTCGCAGGAATCCGTAGGCGAGCCACAGCAGGTATGCGGCTCCTGCCCAGCGCAGCAGGGTGAACCCCGCCTGGGCGTAGCGCAGCAGGGCGGTGACTCCGACCGCGGTCACGAGTCCCCAGACGAAGGTCCCAGAGCTGACCCCGATCCCTGTCGCAAATCCTGGCCGGAATCCCCCTGCGAGCCCGGCCCGGAGCGTCAGAGCAGTGTCGACCCCCGGGGTGATGGTGAGCAGGGCGGCGAGCCCGGCAAAGGCGAGGAGCGCCTGGGTGACGGTCATGCCGCCCAGTGTATTCTGGAGGCCATGTCTGATATCACCCGAGATGAGGTCGCGCACCTGGCCGAGCTGGCGCGCATTGACCTGAGCGACGCGGAAATTTCCTCGCTCACTGATCAGCTCGGACAAATCCTCCAGGCGGTTGCGCAGGTCAATGAGGTGGCGACTCCGGATGTGCCGGCCACCAGCCATCCGATTCCTCTGACGAATGTGTTCCGCGAAGACATCCCCGGGGAGACCCTGACCACCGAGCAGGTTTTCGGCGGTGCCCCCGATGTGGAGGAGCACATGTTCCGAGTTCCGAGCATCCTCGGGGATGCCCCGGCCACCAAGCAGGGGGAGTGACGTCATATGAGTGAGGATCTGATTCGTCTCACCGCGGCCGAGCTGGCCGACCATCTCGCCTCGGGCGAGGTGTCGAGCGTCGAGGCCACACAGGCTTCGCTGGATCGCATCCACGCGGTGGATGGTGAGGTTCACGCCTTCCTGCACGTCGCCGACAAGGCAGCCCTGGCCACCGCCGCCGAGGTGGACCGCCGCCGCGCAGCCGGGGAGGAACTTCCCTCACTGGCCGGTGTTCCGATCGCGGTCAAAGACGTGATGACGACGAAGGACATGCCCACGACCTCCGGATCCAAGATTCTGGAGGGCTGGGTGCCGCCGTACGATGCCACGGTGGTCGAGCATCTGCGCAACCACGACATGGTACTCCTGGGCAAGACGAACATGGACGAGTTCGCCATGGGGTCGTCCACGGAGTACTCGGCCTACGGGCCCACGCACAATCCGTGGGATCTGGACCGCATCCCGGGCGGGTCGGGTGGTGGCTCGGCCGCGGCCGTCGCTGCGTTCGAGGCGCCCTTGGCGACCGGGTCGGATACGGGCGGCTCGATCCGCTTCCCCGCCCATGTCACAGGGACCGTCGGGGTCAAGCCCACCTACGGGCAGGTCTCCCGCTGGGGCGCGATCGCCTTGGCATCGTCCCTCGATCAGATGGGTCCGGTGGCCCGGACGGTGCTCGACACGGCTCTGCTGCACGATGTGATCAAGGGGCATGACCCAAAGGATTCGACGAGCATCAACCGGGAGTGGCCGAGCTTCGCCGACGCGGTTCGGCAGGCCGACCTGTCCGGGGTGCGCGTGGGCGTCATCCGCCAGCTCACCGGAGAGGGTTTCCAGGCCGGGGTGCGCGCCCGGTTCAACGAGGCTGTCACACTGCTCACGAAGGCCGGGGCGGATGTTGTCGAGGTCGATTGCCCGCACATCGGCTCGGCCGTGGCCGCCTACTACCTCATCCTGCCCGCCGAGGCGAGCAGTAACCTCGCCCGATTCGACGGGGTGCGCTACGGGCGCCGGGTGATGCCCGAGACCGGCCCCGAGACGGTTGAGAACATGATGGCCGCGACCCGCGAGGCCGGGTTCGGCCCCGAGGTGAAGCGCCGCATCATCCTGGGCACCTATGCACTGTCGGCTGGATATTACGACCAGTTCTACGGCCAGGCGCAGAAGGTCCGCACGCTGATTCAGCGGGACTTCGACGCGGCGTTCTCCCAGGTCGATGTTCTCGTGTCCCCGACGGGCCCCACGACCGCGTTCAAGCTGGGGGCGAAGGTCAACGATCCTCTGGCCATGTACCTGAATGACGTGGCGACGATCCCCGCCAACCTAGCGGGAATTCCCGGCATGAGCGTGCCGATGGGGCGGGCCGATGAAGACGGGCTCCCCGTGGGTTTGCAGGTTCTGGCCCCGGCGATGCACGATGAGCGGCTGTACACGGTCGCGGCGGTCGTGGAGCGAGAGCTGACGGCTGCCTGGGGGAAGCCACTGCTTGGCTTCGCACCCGAGCTGAAGGAGGCCTCGAAGTGAGTTCGTTGACGATGCCGTTCGAGAAGGCGCTGGAACTGTTCGAGCCAGTCATGGGCTTTGAGGTCCATGTGGAGCTCAACACGGCCACGAAGATGTTCTCCTGGGCGCCGAACGAGTACGGCGATGAGCCGAACACGAATGTCACGCCCCTCTGCCTGGGGCTGCCCGGCACCCTGCCGGTGGTGAACAAGCAGGCGGTCACGTCGAGTATCCGCCTGGGGCTGGCGCTCGGGTGCCATATTGCCGAGTCGTGCCGGTTTGCGCGGAAGCACTATTTCTACCCGGATCTTCCGAAGGCGTATCAGATTTCGCAGTTCGATGAGCCGATCGCCTCTGAGGGCCATGTGGAGATCGAGCTGGAGACCGGTGAGGTGTTCCAGATCCCGATCGAGCGGGCGCACATGGAGGAGGATGCGGGCAAACTGACGCATCTGGGCGGCAGCGGGCGCATCCAGGGTGCCACCGCCTCGCTGGTCGATTACAACCGTGCGGGGGTGCCGCTGGTCGAGATCGTGACGAAGCCGATCGAGGGCACCGGCGCGCTGGCCCCGCAGGTGGCCCGTGAGTATGTTTCGACGATCCGCGACATGGTCAAGGCGCTGGGTATTTCGGATGCCCGGATGGATCAGGGGTCTATCCGGTGCGATGCGAATATCTCGCTGCGCCCGCGCGGGGCCACGAAGTTGGGAACCCGCACCGAGACGAAGAACATCAACTCGTTGAAGTCGGTGGAGCGGGCCATCCGCTATGAGATCCAGCGCCAGGCCGCGATCCTGGCCGCGGGCGGGTCGATCATGCAGGAGACCCGGAACTGGCACGAGGATTCCGGGCGCACCACCGCGGGGCGTCCAAAGTCCGATGCCGATGACTACCGCTACATGCCGGAGCCCGATCTGGTGCCGATCCTGACGAGCCGGGAGCGGGTCGCCGAGCTGGCCCAGACCGTGCCCGAGTCCCCGGTGCTGCGCCGTCGGCGACTGAAGCAGGAGTGGGGCTTCACCGAGCTGGAGTTCCGGGACGTGGTCAATGGCGGCCTGGTCGATGTCGTCGAGCACACTGTTGAGGCCGGGGCGAGCCCCGCGGCGGCGCGCAAGTGGTGGACGGGCGAGATCACCCGAGTCGCCAACGAGCGCGGTGTCGAGGTCGAGACGCTGCAGGTCACTCCGGCCGACGTCGCCGGGCTGGAGGCGCTGATCGAGGCCGGAACCATCACCGACCGGATTGCCCGCCAGGTGCTGGCCGGGGTACTGGATGGGGAGGGCACTCCGCAGCAGGTGGTGGACGCCCGTCAGCTGGCGGTCGTCTCCGACGACTCTGCGCTGCTGGAGGCCATCGATTCGGCGTTGTCCTCTCAGCCGGATGTGCTGGCCAAGATTCAGTCCGGGAAGGTTCAGGCCGCGGGGGCCATCATCGGGGCCGTGATGAAGGCGATGCACGGTCAGGCCGATGCAAAGCGTGTGCGGGAACTGATCCTGGAACGCGCGTCACAGTCGTGACTGAGCGGACGCTGCCGCCGACCGCGCACCTGATTCCCCCGGAGGCCGAACGAGTTTTCCACGGGATGATCTTTGACGTCTACCAGTGGCCGCAGCGTCTCTACGACGGGTCGATGGCTACCTTCGAGATGCTCCGTCGTCCGGACACCGTGGCCGTGTTTGCCCTGGAGGACGATGACACGGTGCTCACGCTGGACGAGGAGCAGCCCGGGGGGATCCACCGGGTCGGCGGCGTCCCCGTCGGGAGGGTCGACCCGGAGGACCCCACGGTTCTCGCTGCGGCGCAGCGGGAGCTCCGCGAGGAGACCGGGGTGGAGTGTGCCCGGTGGCGCCTGCTGACGGTGACGCAGCCGGAGGCGAAGATCGAGTGGTTCGTGCACGTCTTTGCCGCCTGCGAGGTGACGGCCAGGGGGCCCCAGCACCTCGATGCCGGTGAGCAGATCCGGGTGGTTCGCACCCCGTACGCCCAGGTGCTCAGAGGACGCCACGCGGGCCCTCTGGCGCCCTTCGCTCAGCCGAGTGAGCTGCGCCGTTTCCTCTCCTCGCCAGTCGACGGCGCGGAAAACTGAAAGCCCAGACGGCAGCCGTTACCGTGCGCCGGAGACACTTCTCTCGCTCGGGGTGTGCCCGGCGCGTTTCCAATTTTCGCCGTACTTGTGCATGTGCACCCGTGTCCGGTCTGCGCGGAACAGGTCATGGGCAAATTCGATGGTGTCCCCATGCTCATCCGTCGCGGTTCTCCAGATGAGGAGCAGCGGGTCGCCGACGGAGATCTGGAGCAGCGCTGCCTGCGCGGGTGAAGCCGTCACTACTTCGATGGTCTCATCGGCATGATCGATGACGCAACCATAGTTCCCCGCCAGGGTCGCGTAGAGCGAGGTGGAGAGATCCCGCCCCAGAAACCCGGGGAATTTCGACGCAGGAAGAGTGGAGGAATCCAGGGACCAGGGGATGCCGTCCACGGCCCGGAGCCGTTCCAGGTGAAAGACGTTCGCCCGCGGCGGGAGCCCCAGGTTCCGGCACTCTGCGGGCTCGGCGGTCGCCGCATCCGCCCGGAGAACACGTGTATGCAGGGTCATTCCCTGCCGGCGGACCATCTCCGGAACGCCCTGAGTGGTGTTGAGATGTCGCTGGATGCGGGCATCGTCAACGAAAACGCCTCCGGTTCTCCCCATACCGCGGCGGATGTGTCCCGCTGTCTCGAGTGCATCGAGCGCACGCCGGAGCCGGGATCGCGAGACGCCGTACCGTTCGGCCAGGCCCCGCTCTGAGCCGAGGCGTTCCCCTGGGCGGAACTGCTGCACAACACAGTCGGTCTGGATCTGTGAGATCAGTCCATCGACTCCGGTCTCAGAGCGAATGCTCTCGGCTGTCATCCCGTGAGTCACACCCCGTATCCGGAGAGGGTCTCGTCGAGCGCGCCGACGAGCCAGTCGATGTCCGTGGTGTCGTTGAAAGGGAGCGGGGGCCGCAGCTTGAGAACATTCCCGTGCGATCCAGCGACCGAGGTCAGGATGTGATGGTGTTCGCGGAGTTCCTCAATGACGTTGAGGGCGAGCTGCTGGTCGGGGGTCTTTCCGTCGCGATCTGAGACGAGCTCGAAGCCGATGAAGAGTCCGGCACCGCGCACATCGCCCACGCTGGGATGCGTCGCGGCAAGTTCCTCCAGGGAGGCTTTGAGCTTGGCGCCGGTGACTCGGGCGTGTTCCTGCAGCCCCTCTTCGTCCATGACTCGAAGCACTGCCTGAGCCGCGGCCATCGCGACCGGGTTGCCGCCAAAGGTATTGAAATAGGGGAGACGGTCGCTGAACGCGGCGAGGACGTCACCTTTGGCGACCAATGCGGAGGTGGGGAAGCCGTTACCCATTGGCTTGCCAGTGGTCATGATATCGGGCACGATCCCCTGCCGAGCAAAGCCCCAGAACGCATCGCCAGTGCGGGCGAAGCCCGGCTGGACTTCGTCGGCGATGTAGATCCCGCCGTTACGGTGCACGGTCTCAAGAACCGGGGCGAGGAACCCGACCGGATCGGGGAAGACTCCGTCTGAGGAGAAGATTGAGTCGGCGAGCATCCCCGCGAAGACGATCCCATTGCGGGCCATGTCGTCGATCACATCCTGGACCCGGGCTGCGAACCAGGTCCCGAGATCGGCGTCCGTGACCCGGTACGAGTCCGGGGCCGGGACGAGCCGCACGAAGTCGGCGATGGGCTGCCCGCTTCCGAGTGCCGGAGACATCCCCGAGGTCAGAGCACTGGTTCCGTGATAGGCCTCTTCGGTGACGATGATCCCGGTTCCCCCAGACGCCTGCTGGGCGACGCGGATGGCGAGGTCGTTCGCCTCTGACCCCGTGCACATGTACATGGCCTTATCGAGTTCCGGGGGCAGCGTGCGCATGAGCGCCTCGGTGTAATCGAGGATGTTCTCGTGGAGGTATCGGGTGTGAGTGTTGAGCTCACTCATCTGTTTCGTGACGGCTTCGACCACGGCCGGGTGGCAGTGCCCGATGCTCACGACGTTGTTGTAGACATCGAGGTACTTCTGGCCCGCGGCATCCCAGACGTACTGGCCTCGACCCCGGACCAGATGCACCGGGTCACGGTAGAAGAGCCGGTAGGCCCCGCCGAGGAGTTCTTCGCGTTTCTGGGTGAGGAGGCGTGTTTCCTCGGGGAGCGCCTCGGCGTATTCCGGCCGGTAGCTGTTGGTATCCATGATGGTGGACCGTCGTGACATGATTCTCGTCTTCTCTCTGTGCCGACGCGCGGCCGGTCATGCTGAGGACGCCCCGGGATCTTGGGCCCAACCCTCGATGGCCGGGGCGTCTGAACCTCATTGTTTCATCGTCGCCGGCGTCTATGTCCGAACGGGATTACCTCGATGTTACGAAACTGGGGGCACCGGGAAATGGCGTGTTACATGAGCCCGAGTCGTGTAACCGGATGGTTACGGCTTCTTCGGGAAGGATGTTTGCCCCGACTCTGAGCCCTACAGTCATCACCAGCCCAACCCTCTCGAGATGAAAGGACTGGGCCATGCCGCAGACCGAGGAACGGATCGGGGCTCCTCAGCAGACCCCGGGGGAACAGACCTCGTTGGAGGTGTTCGACTCGGTTCGCAAGGGAGATCCTGCTCCCGAGTGGGTCACCGCCGGGCTGAGGGCTGGCTGGCCACAGCTTCCGATCGCCGGGGTCTCTCTCATCGCGGTCTCGGAGAATGCGACATTTCGGGTGGACGGCCCCGCGGGACCGATCGGTGTGCTGCGTCTCTCTCGCCCCGGGTATGTCGCCGATCCTGCCCAGATTGAGTCTGAGTTGTCGTGGATGCAGGCGATCTCGAACGACACAGAGGTTCCGGTTCCGTCGGTGATCCGTCCGGGGATGAGCCCTTCCACGGTCGTGGTGATCGTGGATGAGCATGGAGCGGGGTGGTTCTCGGTGATGACCGGGTTCATCTCGGGCGAGGTGTTGGAAGACGTAGGGGATCCGACCCCGTACTACGAGCAAATCGGTGCGTACACCGCGATGCTGCACCGACACTCGCGGGGC
>JAKVJE010000021.1 GCA_022487185.1 Microbacteriaceae bacterium | reverse complement strand
TGCGCTCGCAGCGATGAAACACCCCATGCAATATTCGAACATATGTTCGACTGTTGCTAGTGTTTCCACAGACGGTATCCACCCGGGACCGAACCGTCGATCTCCGATGTTCTCGGTGTGTCGGTGGTGCGGCCTAGGGTCGTGGATGTCGACTGGTTCGTGAGCGAAAGGAATCGCAATGGCCGCAGCAGCATCGAATCGGGAGAAGGCGCTTGAGACTGCGCTGACCCAGATCGATCGGCAGTTTGGGAAAGGGTCGGTGATGCGGCTCGGCAGTGACGAGCGGGCTCCCGTCGAGGTCATCCCCACCGGCGCAATTGCGCTGGATGCGGCGCTCGGCATCGGCGGATTCCCCCGTGGCCGCATCGTCGAGATCTACGGGCCCGAGTCCTCCGGGAAGACCACGGTGGCCCTCCACGCGATCGCGAACGCGCAGCGGGCCGGCGGAATCGCCGCATTCATCGACGTCGAGCATGCACTCGATCCCAACTATGCACACGATCTCGGGGTCGACATCGATCAGCTGCTCGTGTCGCAGCCGGATACGGGGGAGCAGGCCCTCGATATCGCCGACATGCTCATTCGTTCAGGGTCTATCGACGTGATTGTCATCGACTCGGTGGCAGCGCTGGTTCCACGCCAGGAGCTGGAGGGAGACATGGGCGAGTCCCAGGTTGGCCTCCAGGCCCGGCTGATGAGCAAGGCTCTGCGAAAGCTCACCGGGGCGCTGAGTCAGTCGCGCACTACCGCCATCTTCATCAATCAGCTTCGCGAAAAGGTCGGCGTCTTCTTCGGTAGCCCGGAGACCACCTCGGGTGGCAAGGCCCTCAAGTTCTATGCCTCGGTGCGGCTCGACATCCGCCGGATCGAGACGCTGAAGGAGGCCGGTGTCGCGGTGGGGAACCGCACCCGGGTCAAGGTCGTCAAGAACAAGATGGCCCCGCCGTTCAAACAGGCCGAGTTCGACATCCTCTACGGCGAGGGCATCTCCCGGGAGGGTGGGCTCATCGATTACGGAGTCGAGCACAACCTCGTGAAGAAGTCTGGCTCTTGGTACACCTACAACGGGGAGCAGCTGGGGCAGGGCAAGGAAAACGCCCGCCATTACCTTCGGGACCATGCGGAGCTGGCCGCCGAGATCGAGCACAAGCTCAAGGTTGAGCTCGGTCTCATCGCGGCTGACCCCGAGGAGGTCCCCGCCGACGAGACGACGCAGCCCGCCAAGGTTCAGCGCAGCGCATGAACACCGCGCAGCCCCCGGGAGACGGGACCGGTGACGTCATAGATTTTGCGGCGTTCCGGGCCCGGCGGCGGCCGAGCGCCCCCGCGGCAGCTCCTGAGCCGAGCGCCCGGGAGCTTGCAGAGGCGACGAACCATCCGGTGGTGCACCGACCGGACCGAGATGGCTCGCACTTGTCCGCCGTGCCCGATCCGGTTCGTGCGCTGCGGAACGATATTGCGCAGCGGGAGGCCCGGGAGGCGCCACTGCTGTTTCCGTCGGCAGAGAGTCCGGAGCATCAAGCCGATCGGGAGGCGGCCACTCGGCTGGCGCTCCGTCTGCTCGGTTCCCATGACGCCACACGCAAAGAACTCCGGGAACGGCTGGTCGCCAAAGAGATCGACCCAGAAATCGCCGGCACGGTCGCCGAGCGTCTTGTCTCTGAGGGCCTGATCGATGAGCGGGAGATCGCCGAACGTGTGATCCAGGTCGGGGTCTCCCGCCGGCACGTGGGAGAAGCACAGCTGCGTCAGGAACTCCGGCGCCGGGGCATCCCCGATGAGATCACGGAGGAGGTGCTGCAGACCATCCCCGAAGATGAGGAGCTCCAGGCCGCTGTCGAAGTCGCTACCCGTCGCCTTCGCTCCGTACATGGCGACGCACTGGCGCAGAAGCGGAAGGTGATGGCCAGCCTTCAGCGCAAGGGCTTCCCCTCCGCCCTCTGCCGGCGCGCGTACGAGCTGGCTCTGCAATCTCGGTCCGACTCGGGTCTCGACGACCCGGCCACGTAGAATACGGCGCATGCGAACATACGAGGTGCGCACCTTCGGGTGCCAGATGAACGTGCACGATTCGGAACATCTGCGCGGTGAGCTTGAGGCCGCCGGGTACCGAGAGGCGGCCGATGGCACGGAGGCCGATGTTGTGGTCCTCAACACCTGCGCCGTTCGCGAGAATGCCTCCAATCGTCTCTACGGCACACTCGGGCAGCTCGCCTCGCAAAAGGAGCAGCACGAGGGCATGCAGATTGCCGTCGGGGGCTGCCTGGCGCAGAAAGATCGCAGCCACATCCTCGATCGGGCTCCCTGGGTCGATGTCGTGTTCGGGACCCACAACATGGGGGCGCTGCCGGCCCTGCTCGATCGGGCTCGGCACAACAAGGAGGCCCAGGTCGAGATCCGGGAATCCCTTGAGATGTTCCCTTCCGTGCTGCCGAGCAAGCGGGAGTCGCTCAGTTCCGGATGGGTCTCTATCTCGGTGGGATGCAACAACACCTGCACTTTCTGCATCGTCCCGTCGCTGCGGGGCAAGGAGCGGGACCGTCGTCCAGGAGACGTCCTCAATGAGGTTCAGGCCCTCGTCGAACAGGGTGTCGTGGAGGTCACCCTGCTGGGGCAGAACGTGAACTCGTACGGGGTCGCAACCGGGGATCGGCAGGCCTTCTCCCATCTGCTCCTGGCCGCTGCCGAGATCCCGGGGCTTCGGCGGCTGCGGTTCACCAGCCCCCACCCCGCCATGTTCACCGATGACGTCATCGACGCGATGGCCTCGTCTCCGGTCATCATGCCCCAGCTGCACATGCCGCTGCAGTCCGGTTCCGACCGGGTGCTCCGATCCATGCGGCGGTCCTATCGGATGCGGCGCTACTTCGGCATCCTCGACCGGGTCCGGGAGCGCATCCCCAATGCTGCGGTGACCACCGATCTGATTGTCGGATTCCCGGGCGAGACTGAGGAAGATTTTCAGGCCACACTCGACGCCGTCCGCCGTGCCAGGTTCGCCTCTGCCTTCACCTTCGAGTACTCCAAACGGCCCGGAACCCCCGCGGCGGACATGCCCGACCAGGTTCCGCACGAGGTCGTCACCGAACGCTACGGGCGGCTCAAAGAGGTGCAGGACCAGATCAGCCTCGAAGAAAATCAGAAGCTCGTCGGCACCACGGCAGAGGTGCTCGTCACCGATACCGCCGGCCGCAAGGATCGCGAAACGCACCGCCACAGCGGCCGGGCGCAAGACAACCGGCTCGTGCACTTCAGTGTTCCCGCTGGGGCTGAGGAGCCCCGTCCGGGCGACCTCGTCACCGTTCCCATCACTCATGCAGCCCCCTTCCACCTCCTGGCAGACCCAGTGCCGGGGGAGTACCGCCTGGAGCGCACCCCAGCCGGTGACCTCTGGGCAGAGAGCACGGCCCCGGATGCCCCGGCCGCCGTTTCCCTCGGCATGCCCACGCTGCGCCGCCCGGCGGCCGCACGACCATGACCGGGCTGCGGCCGGCGCTCGAGGGCTGGGTCCCGCCGCTGATCGTGGTGGGCGGGCCCACTGCCACCGGCAAGACCGGATTCGCACTCGATGCGGCGGTGGCCCTCCAGGGGGCGGGGATCCCGGCCGCAATCGTCAATGCCGATGCCATGCAGCTCTACCGGGGGATGGAGATCGGCACCGCGAAGACCCCGGTAGACGAACGCCGGGAGGTGCCGCATCTCCTCTTCGACGAGCTCGAGGTCACCGCGCGGGCCTCTGTAGCCGCCTACCAGCAGCGGGCGCGGTCCGAGATCGAGCGGCTCCAGTCGGCGGGCGTCGTCCCGTTCCTGGTCGGTGGGTCGGGGCTCTACCTCGAATCCGTCATCCACGACCTTCACTTTCCCGGCAGTGATCCCGATATCCGGGCACAGGTCATCCGGGAGCTCGATGAGCACGGTCCCGAGCCGCTGCTCTCCGAGCTCGCCGGAAGGGCCCCCGCCGAGGCGGAACGGCTGCGCGGGGGCGATCCGCGCCGCCTCATCCGCTCGATCGAAGTCCTGCGTCTCACCGGGGAACCGGCCCGCTCGGCGCTCCCCGAGCGGCCCCGCCCCTGGCGTCCGTACACCCTGATCGTCATCGACTTCGACGACCGTGCCCTGCTCGCACAGCGCATCCGCGGGCGGGCCGAGCAGATGTGGGCGTCGGGGCTCGCCGGCGAAACCGATCGGCTTCTCGACCGGGGGCTGCGAGGCAGCCCGACCGCTTCGAAGGCAATCGGCTATGCCCAGGCCATGGAATTCCTCGACGGAACGATGACCGCCTCCGAGGCAGTCGACCAGATCTCCCGGGCCACCGTGAAACTCACCAAACGGCAGCGCACCTGGTTCCGTCGCTACCCGGATGCCACCCGCCTCGACGGGGCCAGCCTCAGTCCAGACTCCGGCAGGGCCCTGGCCGCCACCATCATCGCCGACCATGTGGTCTGGCGCATCCATGGGGGTGCAGGACCGTCGGCCGCGGCTCAGGGAACAGCCGGCACCTCCACCCCGTTCAGTGCACTCTTTCACCCGGGGAGCCGGGGTACGGCCGGGACCGGCGACCGCACTGCGCCCGACGGCCCCGGACCCGGACCCGGGGCAATCTCCCCGCACTCCGCCGCGTCCGAGGCAGACCCCGATGACGAGGCGCGCCCCGACGGACAGGGCACAGAATCTAGGATGGATCCATGACGCGCGTGCATTTCTCCAAAGGCCATGGCACCGGCAACGACTTCATCCTCGTCGATGATCCCAACGGGGCCCTGCAGCTCACCCCAGAGGTGGTGGCCGGGTGGTGCGACCGCCACACCGGCATCGGGGCGGATGGGCTCATCCGCGTGGTCCGGAGCTCGCGGCTCCCCGACGGGGCGGCGGCCCTCGCCGAGGACTCCGAGGCCGAATGGTTCATGGACTACCGCAACGCAGATGGATCCGTGGCCGAGATGTGCGGCAACGGGGTGCGCGTCTTCGCCGAATATCTGCATGTCAACGGCCTGGTGCCACTCGATGCCGGGGGGACCGTGCACATCGGTACCCGTGCCGGAGTCAAACTCGTCACCAAAACCTCCTCCGGATACGTGGTCGACATGGGGGGCTGGAAGCCCGCCCCCACCCGTACCGTGCGCACCCCCGGCACCAAAGCCCGGAAGACGGGCACCGGCATCGACGTGGGCAACCCCCACCAGGTGGTGCGGCTTGAGACCGAGTACGAGCTGCGCTACCTCGACCTGCGCGAGATGCCCGTACTGTTCCCGAAGCCTGAGGAGGGCTCCAACGTCGAGTTCTACCTGCCGCTCGATGACGAGCACGGCGCCGGGCATGTGCGTATGCGGGTCTACGAGCGCGGGGTCGGCGAAACGCAGTCCTGCGGAACCGGGGTGGTCGCCACCGCGCTCGCGGCCCGGGCCTCCCGGCAGGAGCATGAGGGGCAGCGGCTCAACCAGTGGCGGGTCGAGGTGCCCGGCGGCACCCTCGGCGTGCGCATCCTGGAAGACGGCGACAGCGAGCGCGTCCTCCTGTCCGGCCCGGCCCAGATCGTTTTCCGCGGCGAGATCGTCGCCCCCGGCCTGTGAGCGAGGCTCCGTCTCCGGCCTGCCCGCGGCCACCGGCCGGCCCTCCGGGGACTTTCCGACTCGGGCATGCACACCCCTCGGGGGTTCCCTTCCCGCTGTGGTACCGCATCCTGCGTCTCCGCTGTGACGTCTTCGTGGTGGAGCAGGAATGCGCCTACCCGGAGCTCGACGACCTCGATCTGCGCCCCGGCACCGAATGGTGGTGGGCGGTGGACGCCGCGGGACAGCTCCTCGCCAGCGTGCGGGTGTTGGACGGAGTGGGTACCGATCGAGTTATCGGGCGCGTGGTCGCCGCGCAGACATCCCGGGGAACGGGGGCTGCAACCGCCGTCTTCGGGGCGGCCCTGCGCTCCTGCGGCGGGGCGGATGTGCGTCTCGGAGCCCAGCTCGTCGCCCGGCGCTGGTATGAGCGGTTCGGCTTCGTCGAAGCCGGAGACGTCTACGTCGAGGACGGCATCCCCCACGTACCCATGCTGCATGCGGGGGACGGCTGCGGCCCGGAGAACGCTCAGCCCTGAGCAGCGGGGGCGCGCCAGACCCGGAGTACCCGGAATCCGCGGCTCGTGGCGGCGCGCTCGGCCCGGACCCCGGGTATCTCCTGGATCCAGCGCAACAGCGAGTCGGCTCCGAGCTGCTTGCCCACCACCAGCCAGGCCTCCCCGGTCGGGGTGAGTCGCCCCAGCCAGAGCGAGAGCAGCTCGTGCAACTGCGCCTTGCCGATACGGATGGGCGGGTTCGACCAGATCACATCGAACCGAGCCTCCGCGGGCACCTCTTCCGGCGCGCACACGGTGACATTCGGGCACCCGGCCAGCGCCGCATTCCGCGTGCAGGCCTCCCGGGAACGCGCGTTGACATCCACCGCCGTGACCTGGGCCTCGGGGCTCTGAAGGGCCAGCGACAGTGCGATGGGCCCCCAGCCGCAGCCCACATCCAGGAACCGGCCCGTCCTCGGAGGTTCCGGGACGGCCTCGAGCAGCACCCGGGTGCCCCGGTCCAGGGCGTCGGCGGCGAACACCCCCGATGCGGTGGTGAGGGTGAGGTCATGGCCTGCGAGGGAGACCCGCAGCGGGCGCCAATGGGCCTCGCTGGTGGGATCGGCGCTGAAATATTGATCGGCGGGCATGCGTTCTATCCTAGGAGTGCCAAATACGGCACCAGAAGGAGTCATGTGACCACACAGGCACAGCACGATCTGGCCGACCTCCCGGAGGCCCAGGCCCTGCAGTCCGAGGGGGTAGCCCCGCTCGGCGGATCGGAGGAGGTGGCCGAGCGCGCCGCACTGCAGCGGGTGCCGGGGCTCTCAACCGAACTCGAAGACGTCACCGAGGTCGAATACCGGCGTCTGCGACTCGAACGGGTGGTGCTGATCGGGATCTACCCCGACGGTGAGCGACACGCCGCAGAGAACTCGCTGGCCGAACTGGCCGCGCTCTCCGAGACCGCCGGCTCGGTGGTGCTCGACGGGCTGCTGCAGCGGCGGCCCACCCCCGACCCCGGCACCTTCCTGGGGCGAGGCAAGGCGGCCGAGCTGCGCGACATCGTCGCCGAGACCGGCGCCGACACCGTCATCGCCGACACCGAGCTGGCCCCCAGCCAGCGGCGCGGACTCGAAGACATCGTGAAGGTCAAGGTGGTCGACCGCACCGCGCTCATCCTCGACATCTTCGCGCAGCACGCCAAGAGCCGGGAGGGCAAGGCCCAGGTCGAGCTCGCCCAGCTGCAGTACCTGCTGCCCAGGCTGCGAGGCTGGGGCGACACGCTCAGCCGCCAGGCCGGCGGCCGGGCCGCATCCGGCGAGGGCATCGGCTCCCGGGGTCCCGGTGAGACGAAAATCGAAACCGACCGGCGCTACATCCACGGCCGGATTGCCCGGCTGCGCCGCCAGATCAAGGCCATGAAGCCCGCCCGGGAGGCCAAGCGGGCCAACAGGGCCCGGCACCAGGTGCCCTCGGTGGCCATCGCGGGGTACACGAACGCCGGCAAATCGAGCCTGCTCAACCGGCTCACCGGGGCGGATGTGCTGGTCGAGAACGCCCTGTTCGCGACCCTCGATGCGACCGTGCGGCAGTCGACCACCGCCCAGGGGCGGAAGTTCACCTACACCGACACGGTCGGGTTCGTGGCCAATCTGCCCCACCAGCTGGTGGAGGCGTTCCGCTCGACCCTCGAGGAGACGGCCGACGCCGACGTGATTGTGCACGTCGTCGATGCCAACCACCCCGACCCGGCCGGGCAGCTGCGCACCGTGCGGGAGGTGCTGCGCGACATCGACGCCGCCGACCGGCCCGAGATCGTCGCTTTCAACAAGTGTGACCTGGTGGATGCGGACACCCGCCTGATCCTCCGGGGCCTGGAGCCCCGGGCTGTGTTCGTGAGCGCCCGCACCGGTGAGGGTCTGGAGGAGCTCCGGGCGCGAGTCGAGGAGACCCTGCCGCATCCGGCCCAGCTCGTGGAGGTGCTGGTTCCGTTCGACCGGGGCGACCTGGTGGCGCGCATCCACGCGGCCGGGGAGGTCTCCGACACCGGATACACTGAGGCTGGGACGCGGATCCGCGCGCGGGTCCCCGCTGCGCTCGCGGCCGCCCTGCAGGACTACGCGGTGGCCTGAGTCGGCTCGGCCGGACGCCCCGCTCAGACGATCGGAGGGCGCCATGGCGCGACTGACCTACACCATCACCGACGAGACTCCCAGGCTGGCCACAGCCTCCCTGCTGCCCATCGTGGAGGCCTTCTCCTCGGCAGCCGGAGTGTCGGTGCGCCGGGTCGACTTGTCGCTGGCCGCCCGCATCCTGGCCCAATTCCCGGAGCGGCTGCGACCTGAGCAGCGCGTCCCCGATGCGCTCGCGGAGCTGGGGGAGCTCGTCACCCGCCCCGAGGCGAATCTGGTGAAGCTGCCCAACATCAGCGCCTCGGTGCCGCAGCTGGTGGCGGCCGTCGCGGAGCTGCAGGCGCACGGCTACGATCTGCCCGACTACCCGGAGACCCCCGAGACCGAGGAGGAGCGCGACGTCCGGGCCCGCTACGACCGGGTGAAGGGCTCTGCCGTGAATCCGGTGCTGCGGCAGGGCAACGCCGACCGGCGCGCCCCCGCCGCGGTGAAGGCCTTCGAGCGGGCGCATCCGCACCAAGCGCGGGATTGGGACGCCGCCTCGCGCACAGCCGTGGCCACCATGTCCGACGGCGACTTCCATCACACCGAGCGCACGCTCCGCTCCGACCGGGACCGCACGGTGCGGGTGGTGCTGCAGGGCTCCGACGGGATCGACCGGGTGCTGCACCCGGGCATCCGCCTCCAGGCCGGGGAGCTGCTCGACGCGGCGGTGCTGCGCTCGGGCGCGCTGGACGGGTTCCTGCGGGACAGCATGGCCCGTGCCGCCCACGATGGGCTGCTCGCCTCGGTGCACTTGAAGGCCACCATGATGAAGGTGTCCGATCCGATCGAGTTCGGGCACGCGGTGCGCGCCGCCTACCCGCGCACCTTCGCGGAGTTCGGCGAGGTGCTCGCGGCGGCCGGGGCCGCCCCGGAGCGGGGGCTCGGCGCAGTGTCTGCCGCACTCACCCGGCTCCCCCCGGAGACCGCCCGGCAGGTGCGCGCGCGCCTGGAAGACGACCGGGTCGCCGGGCCGGAGCTCGCCTACCCGGACCCCGAGCACGGGGTGTGCGGGCTCGACGCCCCCAACAAGGTGATCGTGGATGCGTCCATGGCCGCGCTCATCCGTGACGGCGGGCAGCTGCGGGACCGTGCCGGCGCGTGGCGGGACACCCTCGCAATCATCCCCGACTCCTCCTACGCGGGGGTGTACCAGGCGGCGATCGACGACTTCCGTACCCACGGCACGCCCGACCCCGCCGGGCTGGGCACGGTGCAGAACGTGGGGCTGATGGCGGGCAAGGCCGAGGAGTACGGCAGCCACGACAAGACGTTCCTGATCGACGCGCCCGGCCGTGTGGTGGTGCTTGACGAGGACGGCACCGAACTGCTCGACCACCCGGTGGCCCCCGGCGACCTGTGGCGGGCCTGCCAGACGAAGCCCGACGCGGTCGCCGACTGGACACGCCTGGCCCTGCGCCGCGCTCTGACCACGGGACTCCCGGCCGTGTTCTGGCTCGACCCGGAGCGTCCGCACGATCGGGCCCTCGCCGAGGAGGCCCGCCGAGTGCTGGCCGCCGAGGAGACCGCCGGGGCGGACCTGCGCTTCCTCGACCCGGTGGCCGCGACCATCCACGCGCTCGGGCGGCTGCGCGCAGGCCAGGACACGATCGCGGTGACCGGCAACGTGCTGCGCGACTACCTGACCGACCTGTTCCCGGTCATCGAGACCGGTACGAGCTCCAAGATGCTCTCGATCGTGCCGATGCTCGCCGGGGGCGGCATGTTCGAGACCGGCGCGGGCGGCTCGGCCCCCGACCTGACCCGCCGGTTCCTGGACACCGACCACCTGGACTGGGATTCCATGGGGGAGTGCTTCGCGGTGGCAGAGAGCCTCCGGTTCGCCGGTGAGCACGGCGCCCCTGCGGCCTCAGTCCTGGCCAATGCTGCGGATGCGGCCACCGAGCGGCTCCTCGTGGAGGATCGGGGCCCGAAGGCCGGGGTCGGCGCCCCGGACACCCGCGTGCAGCACTACTGGCTGGCCCGGGAGTGGGCGGCCGCACTGGCCGCACAGACCCAGGATGTGGCGCTCGCGGCACGCTTCGCCCCGGTCGCCGAGCAGCTGGCTGGCCGGGAGGGCGAGATCCTGCAGGAGCTGCTCGCGGTGCAGGGCTCTCCGGTCGATCTGGGTGGCTACTACCAGCCCGACCCGGCCCGGCTGGATGCGGCGATGCGGCCCTCTGCGGCGCTGAACCGCATTTTGGACCAGGTGCGTTTCGGGAGCCAGGAACCTTTGAACGGCTGAGTGTGGCGCTCTCGGCGCCCGCGGTCGCGGTGCACCACCTGCCATACTGGAGCTGTCTTCGAACAAGGAGGTTCGTCATGCCGCTGAATGCCGCATTCCTATTCCTGTCCGGTTCTGCAGACCCGGCCACGCACCGGGGCACCGTCCCCACCGGCGACGTCGATCTGCATGTCGTGGCCGTCAAGAACTATGCCGAGGCGGAGTCGGTCGCCCGCGAACTCGTCGACACCCTCGGGGTCGGCGCCATCGAGCTCTGCGGTGGCTTCGGCATCGAGGGCACGGCCCGCGTGCAGCGCGCTGTCGGGGCGGGGGTGCCGGTCGGGGTGGTCCGGTTCGACCACCACCCGGGCCTGGGCGACGTCTCCGGAGATACCCTGTTCGCATGACACAGGGTGCGGCGCATATGGATCTGACGCTGCGCACCTACCTGCACGGGACGGTTGAGGTCACCGAGCATGCGTCTGCGGAGCAGATCGCCGCCGCCCTCGACCTGCCCGATGTGCTCCTCTGGGTCGACGTGCTGCATCCGGATGCCACCCTGGTTACGACCCTCGCCGAGCGCCTGCGCCTGCACCCGGTCGCGGTGGCCGAGGCTCTCGAACCGCACACCCGGCCCCGATTCAGCCGGTACGAGCATCACCTGTTTCTGAACTGCTACCTGATGACGGCGGATGCGCGCGGAGACCGGGTGGCCGCCAGTGAGGTGACCGCCTTCCTCACCGACCGTCTCCTGCTGACATTGCGGCGGGCGGTGTCCCCGGCGGCCGAGCGGCTGGATACACACCTGCGGGCGCATCAGGACCTGCTCGCACAGGGGGTGCAGACCATGCTGTGGTCACTGCTGGATGTGATCGTCGACAGCCAGTACGACACCGCACAGCGAGTCGATCGGCGTCTCGACGCCCTGGAGACTCTCGTCTTCGGGGAGGAGCCCGCTCGCCGCATCCAGCAACGGGCCTTCCAGCTGCGCAAGGACCTCATCCGGGTGCGGCGCCTGGCGGCCCCAATGCGGGAGGTGGTGACCTCGGTCCTCCACAGCCCGCAGCTGCCCGAGGCGCTGCGCCCCTACATGGCCGACACCTACGATCACACCCTCCGCGTGGCAGATTGGGCCGACTCGAGCCGGGATCTGGTGGCCTCCCTGCTGGACGCTCACCTGAACATCCAGAGCAACCGGATGAACCTGGTCATGAAAAAGGTCACCTCGTGGGCGGCCATCATCGCGGTCCCGACCCTCATCACCGGGTTCTTCGGGCAGAACCTACTCTTTTGGGGCTACGGCACCTGGTGGGGGACAGCCCTTTCCGGCGGACTGATCGTCGCTTCAGCCGCGGTGCTGTACTGGCTCTTCCGGCGCAACGACTGGCTGTGACCCGGGCCTGATCCGGGCCCGCTGGTGAGGTGAGGTCCGGGCGAACGCCAGGATCTCTACAGGGAGCGCAGCACGGCGACGACCTTGCCGAGAACCACCGCATGGTCGCCCAGGATGGGCTCGTAGGCCGTGTTCTGGGGGAGCAGCCAGGTGTGGCCGTCCCGCTGCCGGAAGGTTTTGACCGTCGCCTCGTCTTCGAGCAGCGCCGCAACGATATCGCCGTTGACCGCGTCCTGCTGCTGGCGCACCACGACCCAGTCGCCGCTGCAGATGGCCGCATCCACCATCGAATCGCCCTGGACTTTGAGCAGGAACAGATCCCCATTGCCCACCACCGAGCGGGGGAGGGGGAAGACGTCCTCGACGCGCTGCTCGGCCAGGATGGGGGCCCCGGCGGCGATGCGGCCCACGAGGGGCACCAGCACTGTGTCGTCGGAGTCCTCTGCACGGGCGGCCAGGGCGGCGGGTGAGACGGCAGCCTCGGAGAGCACCTCGATGGCCCGGGGCCGGTTCGCGTCTCGGCGGATGTACCCGGCCAGCTCGAGCTGATTGAGCTGGTGTGTGACGGAGGACAGGGAGCGGAGCCCGGCGGCGTCGCCGATTTCGCGCATCGACGGCGGGTACCCGTTTTCGCGGATGGACACGACGATCGTCTCGAGGATGCGTTGCTGTTTCGCGCTGAGCGCTCCACGCTCCGGTCGGCTCATGGCTTCCTTTCGTCGCGGATGTCGGTGGGTGCTGGTTGGATACCCGAAGGCGCGACATTCGAAAGTCTATGCGATGACGTTCGAGATGTCCGTAGGAATGTTCGAATGTTGAGGCAGAGAGATGGCGCAATCGGCCTTGCGTGTCCCGATATTCGAACATATATTCGAAACAGACGTTCGAGAAAGGTGTTCTCATGGACAGCACGATGCAGGGACGGATGGTTTCCA
Source organism: Microbacteriaceae bacterium (assembly GCA_022487185.1). Lineage (GTDB taxonomy): Bacteria > Actinomycetota > Actinomycetes > Actinomycetales > Microbacteriaceae > JAKVJE01. Next base: position 6,928 of record JAKVJE010000021.1, on the reverse strand, counting down.
CTCGCGGAGCTCGGACGCGCCTGCGTCTCACGCGGCGCGGTCGGAGGGCCCTCGCCGCGCTGGTGCTGGTCGTGAGCGCGGCCGCGGGAGTCGCGGGGTGGTCGGCCACGGCGAATGCGAGTACGCAGGCGGGGTCCCGACCCTCCTATGTGCAGGTGCGTTCTGGTGAGACGCTCTGGCAGATCGCCCAGGAGGCCGCCCCCGATCAGGACCCGCGCGATGTGGTCACGGCACTGATGACGGCAAATCATCTCGACAGTGCCACCCTGCAGCCCGGGACGCGCCTGCTCGTGCCCGACAACCTCTAAGCTGCTCGGGCGGGGGTGTCCGGGGAGTCGGACTGCATGCCCTAGACTGTGCCGCATGACCACCCTCGCGGAGCTTCCACTGCGGGAGAGTCTTCGGGGGCAGGAACCCTACGGCGCGCCCCAGAAGCACCTCCCTGTCGAACTCAACGTCAACGAAAACACGCATGGCATCCCTGCCGATGCCGTCGCAGATATTGCGGCCTCTCTCGCCGCCGTCGTGCCCCATCTGAACCGGTACCCAGACCGGGAGTTCACAGAGCTTCGCACCTCGCTCGCCGCCTATCTGGGCCACGGCACCACCCCTGAGGGGATATGGGCCGCCAATGGCTCCAACGAGGTGCTCCAGCAGATCCTGCAGGCCTTCGGGGGGCCTGGACGTACCCTGCTGAGCTTCACGCCCACCTATTCGATGTATCCCATCCTCGCCTCCGGTACGCAAACCGCCTGGCATCCTGTCCCCAGGCCCGCAGGGTTCCGCCTCACCGCAGATGGGGTGGATGCAGCCATCCGCGCGGCCGCCCCCGACTTGGTCTTCCTGTGCTCCCCGAACAATCCCACAGGCACGCCCCTCGACCTGGAGGTCGTGGAGGCCGCCTATGCGGCCACGGATGGCGTCGTCGTGGTCGATGAGGCCTATTCGGAGTTTCAGGGGGCAGATGCTCCGACGGCGCTCGACCTTCTGCCCGGGCGGCCGCGCCTGCTCGTCTCCCGCACCATGAGCAAGGCCTTTGCCTTCGCCGGAGTCCGGCTCGGGTATCTGGCGGCCGATCCGGCGGTGATCGATGCACTGCGCCTGGTTCGGCTTCCGTACCATCTCTCGGCGCTCACCCAGACGGCGGCGGTGGCCGCCCTCCGGCACACTGATGAGATGCTCGCCAATGTCGACCGCATCCGCGCACAACGGGACCGGATCGTGCGGGAACTGCCGGCGCTCGGATTCTCCCCGTGTGAGTCGGCCGCGAATTTCGTCATGTTCCAGGGGGTCGAGGACACCCGGCGCGTGTTCGAGGAGCTGGTGGCCCGGGGCATCATCATCCGGGATAACGGCATCCCCCACAGCATGCGGGTGACCGCGGGGACGGAGGCCGAGACCACGGCCTTCCTGAACGCCTTGGGCGAGCTTGGAGAGAGGGGTATCCGATGAGCGATCGGATTGCGAGCCTGACCCGCACCACGAGTGAGTCGTCGGTGCAGGTCCGGTTGAATCTGGATGGAACCGGCACCTCGGACATCCACACGACCGTGCCGTTCTACGACCATCTCCTGACGGCACTGAGCAAGCATTCGCTCATCGACCTCGAGATCGATGCCCACGGGGATACGGATATCGATGCGCACCACACCGTCGAGGACACGGCGATTGTGCTCGGACAGGCCCTGCGCGAGGCGCTGGGAGACAAGGCTGGGGTGACCCGGTACGGAGACGCCCTGGTACCCCTCGATGAGGCCCTCGCCGGTGCAGTGGTCGATCTGTCGGGGCGGGCGTACCTGGTGCACGGGGGAGAACCCGACGGGTTCGCCCTGCACCGTATCGGCGGAGAGTTCACCGGCTCCCTCGTGCGGCACGTTTTTGAGTCGATCGTCACCAACGCCGCCATCACCATGCATGTCCGGGTCTTGGCGGGCCGGGACCCGCATCATATTGCGGAGGCCGAGTTCAAGGCGGTGGCCCGGGCGCTCCGGGCCGCGGTGGAACTGGATCCGCGTCGGCGCGGCATCCCCTCGACGAAGGGCGCCCTGTGACCGCCGCTCCGGTTGTCGCGGTCCTCGATTACGGGTCCGGGAACGTCCATTCGGCGCTCACCGCGCTCGGCCGCGCGGGTGCCGAGGCCCGGCTCACGGCCGACCCGGATGAGGTGCTGCGAGCCGATGGGCTCATCGTGCCGGGTGTGGGCGCCTTCGGCGCTGTGATGCGCCTGCTGCGTGCGGCGGGTGGGGAACGACTCATCGAACGCCGTCTGAGCGGTGGCCGCCCCGTGCTCGGGATCTGCGTGGGCATGCAGGTTCTGTTCGGGGAGGGGCTCGAGGGGGGCGCTCCGGCCGGCGGGCTCTCCCAATGGCCGGGAACCGTGCGCGAGCTGCAGGGAGCGCCCCGCCTGCCCCATATGGGCTGGGACACGGTCGAGGTCGAGGGGCCGAGCCGCCTCTTCGAGGGAATCGAGCGGGAACGGTTCTACTTCGTGCACTCGTTCGCCGCAACCGAGTGGACGCTCCGCCCGCAGGACCCGCTTCCCCGTCCGGCGCTCGCCTGGTGCGACTACGGCGAGCGCTTCCTGGCCGCGGTCGAGAACGGGCCGCTCTGCGCCACCCAGTTCCATCCGGAGAAATCGGGCCGCGCCGGCATCCACCTGCTTCGGAATTGGATGCGCACGTTCTGACACTGTTCGTCGCCGAGACACCAGTCGAGAGAGGATTCAGAAGATGACCCGTACGCCCGAGGACACCCCGACGTTCACCCTGCTCCCGGCGGTCGACATCGCCGACGGAGTCGCGGTGCGGCTTCTCCGGGGGGAGGCGGGAACTGAGACCGGCTACGGTGCTCCATTGGATGCGGCCCGCTCCTGGGCGGAACAGGGCGCCGAGTGGCTCCATCTGGTCGACCTGGATGCGGCCTTCGGGCGGGGGGAGAACCGTGCGCTCATCGCCGAGGTGCTGCGGGAGCTGCCGGATCTTCGGGTGGAGGTTTCCGGGGGGATCCGTGACGACGCGTCCCTGGAGGCCGCCCTCGAGACCGGTGCCGCACGGGTCAACGTGGGGACCGCGGCACTGGAGAATCCGGACTGGGTGGCCGATGCCATCCGGCGGTACGGGGATCGCGTCGCCGTAGGGCTCGACGTGCGGGGGCACACACTCTCCGCCCGGGGCTGGACCCGAGATGGGGGAGACCTCTGGGAGGTGCTCGACCGGTTGGAGCGTGCCGGCTGCTCCCGGTATGTGGTCACGGATGTCACCAAGGACGGCACGCTGCAGGGTCCGAACGTGGAGCTGCTGCGGGAGGTCCTGTCCCGCACCGACCGGCCCGTGGTCGCCTCGGGTGGCGTCTCGACGCTGGACGATCTGCGGGCCCTGGCAGAACTGGTGCCCCTAGGCCTCGATGGTGCGATTGTCGGAAAGGCCCTCTACGCGGGGGCGTTCACCCTCCCCGAGGCACTCCGTGTCGTCGGGGAGTCATCCGCCGCAGACTGATGGAACCGGGCGGGAACGCAGACCAGTGGAAAGCGCAGGTGCGGCGCTTCCGACTGGGTGAGGTCACCACCGTGGGGGTGCTGGACCTCCTCCGTGGCATGGAGGTGCGTGTTCCGGTGCTGCCCGGTGCCGGCCCGGCTGCCTGCCTGCTGTCTCCCGATCCGGCCCGTCCGCTGCGGGCCCTGCCCGTGTTCACCTCCGAGGCCGCACTCTCCCGGTGGCGGCCCGGGGTACGCGGGGTCGTGACCGACGTCGCCGGCATGGCGCTGGCGGCCCACGGCGCCGGTACCGGATATGTGCTGGTCGACCCCGGCGGGGCCGGGCAGTTTTCCCTGCGCCCCCGGATGCTGGAGGCGCTGGCGGCCGGCACCGGCTGGGAGCCGCCCTGGAACGATCGGAGAGTCGCCCAGGCGGTGCGGGATGGGGTTGTGCTGTTTCCCTCGATTGTGGACGTGCATCTTCAGGCCGGAGACCCGACTGGGGCGCTGCGCGGCCCGGAAGTCCTCGTCGTACTGGATGTCCTCACCGGTCCGGATGCGGGAGAGCTGGCCGAGCTCAGTACCCAACTGCTCGCGGGCTGGGAGGGGGACCACCGCATCCGCGACCGGGTCGACTCTCTCGGCGTTCGATACCATGAGATTCGACCCTGCTGAGTTCCCCATCCCCGGGGTCGGCGTGTTATAGTAGACAGGTCTGTGTGCGGAGTCCCCGCACCGATCGATCAAGAGGAGCCCTGCTCCCACCCGCGTCGGCCGCCTGAGGTTGCCGGGTCAGTGCAGTCGGAGAGATCCGGCTCGCTCCTCCTGTTCGCCGTCGCGTCAGTTGAAGGAGTCGCAGATTACCGAACCACGCATCAATGACCGGATCCATGCTCCCGAGGTCCGTCTGGTGGGCCCCAGGGGCGAGCAGGTCGGAGTCATCCGGGTTGAGCAGGCATTGCAGCTCGCCCAGGAAGCCGATCTGGATCTCGTCGAGGTCGCCCCGAATTCGCGTCCACCGGTCGCGAAGCTCATGGACTACGGCAAGTACAAGTATGAAGCCGCGCAGAAGGCTCGAGAGGCCCGCCGCAACCAGTCCAGCGCCGCCCTCAAGGAGATTCGTTTCCGGCTGAAGATCGACGCGCATGACTACGAGACGAAGAAGGGCCATGTGCTCCGCTTCCTCCGTGCCGGTGACAAAGTCAAGGTCATGATTATGTTCCGCGGCCGGGAGCAGTCCCGCCCGGAGTTCGGCTACAAGCTGCTGATGAAACTCGCCGACGAGGTCAGCGAGGACGCCACCATCGAGTTCCGGCCCAAGCAGGATGGCCGCAATATGACGATGGTGCTCGCCCCGACCCGCACCAAGGCCCAGGCTCTGGCCGAGGCACGGAAGAACCGTGCCGGCCAGGATCAGGCCGACGAAACGAACGCAGACTGAGAAGAGATACGAGGAGAACATGCCCAAGCAGAAGACGCACTCCGGTGCGAAGAAGCGGTTCCGGACGACCGGCACCGGCAAGCTCTACCGGGAGCAGGCCAACAAGCGCCACCTCCTCGAGGGCAAGCCGAGCACGCGTACGCGCCGTCTGAGCGCCGACGTGCCTCTGGCGAAGTCCGACGAGAAGCGCATCAAGCGCCTGCTCGGCAAGTAAACCTACCGACCTCAAGAGAAGAGAAAACGAATGGCCAGAGTTAAGCGCGCCGTCAACGCGAAGAAGAAGCGCCGGGTCGTCCTGGAGCGTGCCGAGGGATACCGCGGGCAGCGCTCCCGCCTGTACAAGAAGGCGAAGGAGCAGGTCACCCACTCCTTCACCTACGCGTTCCGCGACCGCCGGGCCCGCAAGGGGCAGTTCCGCCGCCTGTGGATCCAGCGCATCAATGCCGCTGCCCGGGCGCAGGGCATGACCTACAACCGCTTCATCCAGGGGCTGGCCGCCGCCGGCGTCGAGGTCGATCGCCGCATGCTCGCCGAGCTTGCGGTCAATGAGCCCGCAGCCTTCGCCTCGCTCGTCGAGACCGCCAAGAAGGCGCTGCCGGAGGACGTGAACGCACCCAAGGCGCAGGCCTGAGGTGAGTGAGCCCGTCACCGCGGCACAGCGCCGCAGGGTGGCGCGGCTCCGCAGGAGAGATGCCCGGTCTGAGACCGGGCTCTTTCTGTTGGAGGGCCCGCAGGCGCTGCGTGAGGCGCTGCATTTCCGCCCCGAGCTGCTCGAGGAGGTCTATGCCTCCGAGGAGGCGCTCGCCCGGCATTCGGAGCTCGCATCCGGTGCGGGGGAGCAGGGCATCCGCCTCCAGCGGGTCTCGGAGCGGACGATCGCATCCATGGCCGACACGGTCACCCCGCAGGGGGTGCTGGCAGTCTGCCGACAGTTCCCGGCCACCCTTGAGGCGGCGCTGACCGGCGCCCGGCTTGTGGCGGTGCTGGACCATATCCGGGACCCCGGTAACGCAGGCACGATCCTCCGCGCGGCCGATGCCGCAGGGGCGGATGCGGTGGTCTTCACCGCAGAGAGCGTCGACGTGTACAACCCCAAGGTGGTCCGGTCGACCACTGGATCGCTGTTCCACGTCCCGGTCGTCGTCGAGGCCGACATCGACGAGGTGATCCGGATCGCGGCGGCCCAGGGATTGCAGACGGTCGCCGCAGACATCCGTGGAGACGATTTCCGGGCAGCGCGGGCAGCGGGAGAGCTCGCCCGGCCCACTGCCTGGGTCTTCGGGAATGAGGCCCATGGGCTCCCCGCAGACGTTGTGGAGCGCCTGGACCGGTCCTGGCGGCTCCCTATTTTTGGGCGAGCGGAATCCCTGAACCTGGCCACGGCTGCGAGCGTGTGCCTGTACGAGTCGGCATTCGCCCTCGCCGACGCGGATCCCGGGGCACTGGGGTCATAGACTGGTGCGCGTGCATGCGTACGCGGAGGAACGAAAACGGAATCATGACTGAGACATCCATCACAGAATCGAGCGTCGCCGCCGCAGTCGATGCGGCACTGGCCGCCGCTGCCGGGGCAACCTCCACCGCCGAGCTCAAAGAGGCCCGGACCGCTCATGCGGGGGAGGGATCTCCGATCGCCCTCCTCAACCGCGCCATCGGGACGCTCCCGAAGCCAGAGAAGCCGGCCGCCGGCAAACTGGTGGGGTCGGCCCGGGGGCGCATCAACCACGCCTTCCAGGAGCGGATGAGCGAGCTGGAGGCCCAGGAGCGTGCGGCCCAGCTGCGCGCCGAGGCGGTCGACGTCACCGAGGCCAGCTTCCCGAGTCGGCTGGGGGCCCGGCATCCGCTGAGCCTGCTGATGGACGAGGTGTCGGATGTGTTCATCGGCATGGGCTGGGAGATCGCCGAGGGGCCCGAGGTCGAGAATGAATGGTTCAACTTCGATGCGCTGAACTTCGATGCGGATCACCCGGCTCGTGCGATGCAGGACACCTTCTTCGTGGCCCCCGCCGACCGGC
>JAKVJE010000020.1 GCA_022487185.1 Microbacteriaceae bacterium | reverse complement strand
TTTCGTTTGCCCGTTTGGTGCAGCTCATGGATCACCCGGTGAAGCCGACCGGCGACCTCGACGAGCTGCGCGCGATCCACCGCCATCTGTTCCAGGACGTCTACGACTGGGCGGGGGAGCTGCGCACGGTCGATATTCGCAAGAACGTGGAGGGAGCCCAGTTCTTCCTTCCGGTGTCGATGATCGGTCGTGCCGCCGGCTACGCCGAGGGCGAGCTGCGCGCCGACCACGAGCTGCGCGGCATGAGCCGCGAGCAGTTCATCGACCGCCTGGCGTACCACTACGACCAGCTCAACTACGTGCACCCGTTCCGCGAGGGCAACGGCCGGACGCAACGAGTGTTCTGGAACCGCGTCGCCCGCGACGCCGGCTGGCAGCTCGACTGGCGCGAGGTGCACGGCGCGACCAACGACCAAGCGAGCCGAGCGGCATCCGAGCAGCAAGACTTCGGGCCGCTGCGCGAGATGTTCGATCAGATCGTCAGCAAGGCGACCCCGCAGGGTGAACGAGACGCCGCCTGGCGCGTCGCAGAGCGCGCCCGTCTGTCGTTCCCCACGAGTGCCACCGAGGCCGTGCGCCGACCCCAGAGCGGCCCGTCGAGCGCACCGCAGGCGCGCACCACTATGCACGTGCCAGGGCAGAGTCACCGAGGGCCTGGCAACGACGGACCAGGAGCGAGCCGATGAACGATGACTACCGACTGTCACACCGCGCGCCAGGACCCGAGGGGGACGGCACGACGGTTCGACTCGACCGGGTTGGGGGAGAGCACGACGAGGTGTTTCCGGCCGACGTGGGACAGCACCCAGAGCGCTACGGTGCGCTGCACTCGACGACAGTCGACCAGGTGCGTCGGGCATCCGGCCGGCCGGATGCCCGCGTGCGGGTCTGGCGCGCTGTCCCCGAAGGCGTGACCGCGATCAGTCCCGGCGATTGGGTGGCACTGTCCGAGAAGTACGCCCGAGCTGAGAGCCAGATCGAGCACGCCCAGGTCATCACCGCTACGGCCACCGCATCGGAGCTGTGGTCGGAAGGTCTGCTAGAGGAATGGGGATACCAGGGCACGGCACCGCTACGCGCCGAGCCAGCGGCCGCCGAGCGCCCGCTGAGCCGTGCCAGCTTCCCTCAGAGCGCGCGAGCGGCGGTCGCTTCAACACGGACCGCAGAGGTCCACACACAGGCCATGACGCGAGCTAACACGATCGGCCCGGAGGTGGGGCGATGACGAGTGTTGTCGGCTATGCGCGGGTGAGCACGCGCGAGCAGAACCCCGAGGCCCAGGAGGCCGAGCTGCGTGCGGCAGGAGCGACGCGAGTGTTTGTCGATCGTGGCGAGTCGAGCCGCGTCAGGGACCGGCCGCAGTGGATCGCGTGCCTGGACTATCTGCGCGACGGTGACACGCTCGTGGTGCGCCGGCTGGATCGCATCGCCGGCAGCGAGAAGATGGCCATCGAGACGATCAACGACTTAGCCGAGCGCGGTGTGAACATCCGCAGTCTGACCGAGCCGGACATCGACACGACAACGCCGATGGGCCGAGCCCTGTTCGGTATCGTCGCCGTGTTTGCTCAGCTCAGGGTCGACACGATCAGAGAGAACACCAAGCGGGGTCTGGCACACGCTCGCGCCCAGGGGCGCGTCGGCGGCCGGCCCTCAGTGATGACCCCGAAGCGCGTCGCCGCTGCTGCGCAGATGCGCGGCGAGGGAAAGACCCTCGCGCACATCGCGGCAGTGCTCGGAGTCGGCAAGTCGACGGTGGCTCGCGCGCTGGCCAAGCTCGACGAGGAGACCCCGGAGCGAGTCGGAGCTGCGAAGCCCTAACCGTTCTTCCCCCTTCCCCTGATAAATGCCGCCATGCACAGAGCAGACCCCCGTCAAGGGTGCGGCGAAGCCGCATCACGTAGTGACGCGAAGCGCCCTTGACGGGGGTCTGAGCTGTGTGAGAATCACGGCGTCAGGGGGAGGGTGAACCGGCTCTTCACGATCGAGGGTGTAGTCGCCTGAGCGTGTCGGTGGTCTGGTAGGGGTCGAGGTCTCCACGAGGATGGAAGTTCCTGCACTGCCCATCCGGAAGACCTCGACGTGCTCCACGCTACCTTCACCGCGCCCTCCCTGACCACGTTCTGCCGACTCGATGAGCTCGGTCTTGAGGCCGTCGGGCAGATCGTGGAGCCGGATCGTGCGGTCATCGAGTGTCGCGTCGCTGAACCGGATCGCTGGTGTCGCAAGTGCGGATGCGAGGGCGTGGCTCGCGACACGGTGGCGCGTCGGCTTGCGCATGAACCGTTCGGGCATCGGCCGACGACGTTGTTGATCCGGGTGCGTCGGTACAAGTGCTCCGGGTGCGGGCGGGTGTGGCGCCAGGACACGTCCAAGGCCGCGCCGGAGCGGGCGAAGATCTCCCGCGGCGGGCTGGCCTGGGGGTTGGCGGGCCTCGTCCTCGACCACCTCACCGTCTCCCGCGTCGCCGCCGGGTTGGGCGTGTCCTGGTCCGCGGCGAACAGTGCGGTCCTCGCTGAAGGGGAGCGGCAGCTGATCGACGACCCGGCACGGTTCGACGGGGTCACCACGATCGGCGTCGACGAGCATGTCTGGCGGCACACGAGGAAGGGTGACAAGTACGTCACGGTGATCATCGACCTCACCCCGAATCGGAACAAAACGGGACCGGCTCGGCTGCTGGACATGGTCGAGGGCCGCTCGAAGCAGGTGTTCAAGGACTGGCTCGCGGGCCGCCCGAAGGAATGGAGCAAGCAGATCGAGGTGGTCGCGATGGACGGGTTCACCGGCTTCAAGACCGCCGCCGCCGAAGAGCTCCCCGACGCGGTCCCGGTCATGGATCCCTTCCACGTGGTCCGCCTCGCCGGCGATGGCCTGGACCGGTGCCGGCAACGGGTCCAGCAGGCCACGCTCGGGCATCGAGGCCGCGCCGGGGACCCGCTCTACAAGGCTCGCCGCACACTGCATACCGGCGGTGGCCTCCTCACTGACAAGCAACGCGATCGGCTCACCGCGCTGTTCGCCGCCGAGGAACACGTCGAAGTGGAAGCGACCTGGGGCATCTACCAGCGCGTCATCGCCGCCTACCGCGAACCCGACAAGAACAAGGGCAAGGAGATGATGCAAGCCGTGATCGATGCCGTCACCACCGGCGTCCCCGCGGCGCTCGTCGAGATCCACAAGCTCGGCCGCACCCTGAAGCAGCGCGCCGCGGACATCCTCGCGTTCTTCGACCGGCCCGGCACCAGCAACGGCCCCACCGAGGCCATCAACGGGCGGCTCGAACACCTGCGCGGCACCGCCCTCGGCTTCCGGAACCTGACCAACTACATCGCGAGGAGTCTGCTCGAAGCCGGAGGATTCAGACCCCACCTACACCCTCGATCGTGAAGAGCCTCTTCATCGGGTCCGGCAATATCGTGCACGCCCTCCGCCTGGCCCGGGCCGGCGGCGGGGCGTACGACTGGGCTCAAGAGTTCGATGCGGTGACCGCGGTGGCTATCCGGGATCGCGACCTGGGGACGCTGCTGCGGCCGACATCCGCCGCGGCCCGGCTCTCCGTGCCCACCGATGACCACTACCGGCCGATGCTGGCGGCACTCAGCCTGGTCGACCCCGACGAGCGCCTGCGGTTCTTCAACAACTCGATCGACCTGGGGTCGATCGGCATGCGCTCATTTCTCACCGTCTGAGGCCTTGGGGCCGGTCGCGCGCCCGGCCCGCACTCAGTTGCGGTTGCCGGCCAGGATGGCGAAGAGCCGGAGGAACTCGACGTACAGCCAGACGAGGGTCACGACGAGACCGAAGGCCGCCTGCCAGGCGAACCGCTTGGGTGCGCCATTGCGCACCCCCTGCGCGATGTAGTCAAAGTCGAGCACCAGTGAATAGGCCGCCATCAGAACGGCCAGTACCCCGATGAGGACGCCCAGTGGGATTCCGAAGATCTCTACGGACCCGTTCAGGCCCCAGGGATTGCCGGACGCCCCGCCGAAGACCATGACGCCGAGATTGACCAGGGAAAACAGGAGGTAGCCTCCCATGGCGATCATGAGGATCTTCGTGGCCCGGGCGCTGGCACGCACGACCCCCGTGGCAAAGAGCACCAGAGTGGCGACGAACACGCAGAGCGTGGCGAGCACCGCCTGCACCACGATTCCGCCGTAGAGGGCCTCAAAGGTCGCCGAGACCCCGCCCAGGAACAGGCCTTCCGCGGCCCCGTAGATGAGGATCAGGGTGGGGGAGGGGGATCGCTTGAAACTGTTGACGAGGCCCAGGACCAGACCCACTAGGAGCCCGGGCATGGTGAGTGCGGGGAAGAACCATCCGGCCAGAGCCCCCACCAGGAGAACTCCGAATAGGGCTGCGGTGCTGCCCACCACCCCGTCGTAGCTCATGCGCTCGCCGGCCGGTACCGTGCGCGGAGGCAGGACCCCTGCCCCGCCGAGTTGTTCCCCGGGCGCATCGAGGGCTGCGGGCTCCTCGTATCGGCGGCGGAGTTCCTCCGCGCTGGTCGTCGGCCGGGTTTCGGAGAATTCCTTGGTATGGGCGAGGACGGGATTGTCGAGAGCCATGTCTGCAATTCCTTTCGGTGTTAAGCAAATTCTAGCGGGGACACCTCCACCTGGACCGAGAGATCGGTGGGAGGGAGCGGTTCACCCTCCCGTCGCCTCGGAGCCGTACGCTGTCCGGGTGACGCATCCATTGATCATCGGCCACCGGGGCGCCCCCGGTTATCGGCCGGAACACACGCTGGCCTCCTATGAACTCGCCCTCGCCCAGGGGGTCACTGCGGTCGAACCAGATCTGGTCCCCACCAAGGACGGGGTGCTGGTGCTTCGCCACGAGCACGACATCACGACTACCACCGACGTGTCCGAACACCCGGAGTTTGCGGATCGACGCCACATGGCCCCGGTCGGGGGGAAACTCGTGGAGGGATGGTTCACCGAGGACTTCACCTGGGAGGAGCTCTCCGGGCTGCGTTGCCGCGAGCGCATCCCTGAGCTGCGCCCGGGCAACACGCGCTGGGACGATGCGCTGCCCCTGCTCCGGTTCACGGATCTGCTCTCCCTGGTGGATGCGCACAACCGGGCCCGGGGCATCCCGGTGACGGTCGTGGCCGAGATCAAAGACGACACCTACGCCCGGGGGCTCGGGTTCGACGTGCCGGCGCTGGCCGTCCAAGAGACGCGCGGGTTCCCCGAAGTCCCCATTGTGTGGGAGAGCTTTGAGAAGGGCGCGCTCCGCCGCGTCCGGGAGGCAGGTCACCCGGGGGGCCTCGTCTACCTGCTTGAGCGGGATGGGGTCGCGCCGGACGAGGCCCGGGAGGAGGAACCGCTGACCTACCCGGCAGAGGTGGATGCGGAGCACATCGCCGCGATCGGAGCTGAGTTCGACGGCATCAGTCCAGATGTGAAGATGCTGCTGCGCCGGGGGAAGAGCCGGTTCGGCACCTCCAAGGGGCTTGCAGAGCGGGCTCACGCCGTTGGGCTCAAGGTCTTCACCTGGACGCTCCGACCCGAGAGCGCGTTCCTGCCGCGCTCCCTTCGCGCGGAGACGCGCGCTGAGTACGGACAGTGGCAGCTCTGGTATCAGGCCGTACTCGATCTGGGGATCGAGGGGATCTTCACCGACACACCCGACCTCCTGCTCGGCCTGCTGCCGCAGGGGCCGCGCGTCCCCGCTCTGGAGGCGGTGGCCTGATCGGATCGCGTGGGCGCGGGTCGGTACACTGGCACCGATGCCTGACACCGATCCGAATGCCATTCTCGAGGGGCTGAACCCGCAGCAACGGGAGGCGGCGGAATATCCGGGAGCGGCGCTCCTCGTCGTGGCCGGGGCCGGCTCGGGGAAGACCCGGGTTCTCACCCGGCGCATCGCCTGGCTGATCGCCACCGGCCGGGCATGGCCGAGCCAGATCCTTGCGATCACCTTCACAAACAAGGCCGCCGCCGAGATGCGCGAGCGCGTGCATGGCCTCCTCGGGGAAGCCGCCCGGGGGATGTGGGTCTCGACTTTCCACTCTGCCTGCCTGCGCATCCTGCGGGCGGAGGCGAAGGCGGTGGGCATGAATTCCTCCTTCACGATCTATGACACACAGGATTCGCGCGCCCTCATGAAACGCATCCTCAAGGAGCAGCGCGGGGATGTGTACGGCCTCACCCCCGCGGGGGCGCTGCACCATGTCTCGGCAGCGAAGAACGAGCTGCGCACCCCAGACGATGCGGGTGCTCGGGAGGGGGATCCCACCGCCCGGGCGCTGCGGGAGGCTTGGCGGGCCTATGAACAGGCCAAGCACCGGGCCAACGCATTCGATTTTGACGATCTGCTCTGCGAGACGGTCTTTCTCTTCCGGGCCCATCCCGAGATTGCGGCCCGGTACCGGGATCGGTTCCGGCATGTGCTGGTCGATGAATATCAGGACACGAACCACGCCCAGTACGAGCTGGTGAGGCTCCTCTCCGGAGGTGAATCCCGAGGGGAGGACTCGGCTTCCGACGCAGCCGCCGAACGACTGCGAACGCTGACAGTGGTCGGAGATTCGGACCAGTCGATCTACGCCTTCCGAGGAGCGGATGTGCGCAACATCACCGGCTTCGAGCACGATTTCCCGGAGGCTCGGACGATTCTGCTGGAACAGAACTACCGCTCGACCCAGAACGTGCTGACGGCCGCGAATGCGGTGATCTCCCACAACCTGGAGCGCACGGAGAAGAATCTCTGGACAGACACGGGGGCCGGGCCGAAGTTGGTCGGGTTCACGGGCTACAGCGCACACGACGAGGCCCAGTTCGTGACCGATGAGATCGTGCGGCTCCGCGATGACGAGGGCGTGGACTACCGGGACATGGCGGTCTTCTACCGGACGAATGCCCAGACCCGAGCCCTGGAGGAGATCCTTGTGCGCGGGGGTATCCCCTACCGGGTGGTCGGGGGCACGAAGTTCTACGAGCGGGCCGAGGTGAAAGACGTCCTCGCCTACCTCGTCGCCGTGGTGAACCCCGCCGATGAGCTCTCGGTGCGACGCATCCTGAACGTGCCCAAGCGGGGGATCGGCCAGGTCACGGCCCAGCGGATCGCCACCTGGGCCGCTGAGCACGATCAGACGCTGGTGGAGGCGCTCTCGCACGGGGCAGACTGCGGCGTGGGCCCGCGCCTGGCCGGGCGGATGGCCGAGCTCGGAGAGGCCCTGCGCGACACGCGTGAGGCACTGGCCGGCGGCAGGGGGCTCGAGACGGCGGTGACGCAGCTGCTCGACCGGAGCGGGTACCTTCCCGCACTACAGAACTCGCCCGACCCGCAGGTGCAGGCGCGAGCGGAGAATGTCGACGAGCTCGTCTCCCAGGTGGCAGATTTCGCAGCGGGCAACCCGGAGGCGGGGTTGGGCGACTTTCTGGCGGAGGTGTCGCTCACCTCGGCCGCAGACGACCTGGACGATGCGGCGGGGGCCGTCTCCCTTATGACGCTGCACACGGCGAAGGGGCTTGAGTTCGACACCGTGTTCATCACGGGACTCGAGGAGGGGCTGCTGCCCCATCAGATGTCTTTCGACGAGCCCGGAGGCATGTCGGAGGAGCGACGGCTGTTCTACGTGGGCATCACCCGGGCGAAGCGGCACCTGGCACTGTCCCTCTCGGTGATGCGCACCCTCTACGGGCAGTCCAAGTCTCAGATGCCGTCCCGGTTCCTCGACGACATCCCGGCTGAGGTCCTCGAGTGGCGCCGTTCCCCCGAGGAGGCCACGCGCGGTGGCTCCGCGGAACTCGAGAACTCCGGCTGGGGGCGCTCCCGGGGCGAGGTCGGCCGTCCCGGCCGGGCCGGCTGGGCCAGTCCGGTGGTCGTCCGCCATCGGGAGGCCCCGCGGGCGGATGCCGTCCCGCCCATTCCAGACCGTCGCTCGGAAGTGACCTGGTCGAATTTGGTCACCCCGGGGGCTGCCCGCAACACGCTGTCTCTGCAGGCCGGAGATCGTGTGCGGCACCGCCGTTTTGGGGAAGGGGTCGTCGCCCGGCTCACCGGGTCGGGGGCGCGACAGATCGCGGTAGTCGATTTCGACGATGCGGGACGTAAACAGCTGGTTGTCGCATTGGCACCCCTCGCAAAGGTCGCCACAAAACACGAATCGGACGATCCGACACGTCACATATCTGAAACGTAAAGCGAATACACTCAGTGCACGTGGACTTGTATGAATACCAAGCCAGGGAGCTGTTTGCTGCCCATGGCGTGCCCGTAGCAGCAGGACGAATCGCCGATACCCCTGAGGAGGCGGTGGCCGCGGCCACCGAGCTCGGGTTCCCGGCCGTGGTGAAGGCGCAGGTCACCATCGGCGGGCGCGGAAAAGCGGGCGGGGTCAAGCTGGTCCATTCCGCCCAGGAGGCCCGGGATGCGGCCAAGGCGATCCTCGGGATGGACATCCGCGGGCACACCGTGGAGCGTCTCATGGTCGCCGCGGGCGTCCAAATCGCCTCGGAACAGTACTTCTCGATTCTGGTCGACCGGACCGAGCGCCGCTACCTGAGCCTGTTCTCCCTGCGAGGCGGAATGGATGTGGAGCAGCTGGCTGCAACGGATCCCGAAGCCATCATCCGCACCCCCATCGACCCGCTCACCGGCCTCACCGAGCCGGCGGCCCAGCAGATCGTGCGCACCGCGGGCGGCACCGAGCAGATCGCCGCAGCCCTCGCCCCGGCGATGGTGCATCTCTGGGAGGTCTTCTCCCAAGAGGATGCGAGCCTGGTCGAGGTCAACCCGATGATTCTGGATGGGTCCGGCGCCGCCGTGGCCATTGACGCCAAGGTGAGCCTCGACGGCAACGCGAAGTTCCGTCACGACTGGGACTTCTGGCGCGGGGCCGAGTCCCAGGGACTCGAGGCCCGGGCCAAGGCCCTCGGCCTGAACTACGTCAAGCTCGACGGGCAGGTCGGCGTCATGGGCAATGGGGCGGGGCTCGTGATGAGCACGCTCGACCTGGTCGCCTTCGCGGGGAAAACAACTGGCATCACGCCGGCCAATTTCCTTGACATCGGAGGTGGCGCATCCGCCGATAAGATGGCGGTTTCTCTCGGATTGGTCTTGTCCGACCCGCAGGTTCGCTGCGTCTACATCAACGTCTATGGGGGGATCACCGCCTGCGATCAGGTCGTCGACGGCATCCTCGAGGCGCTCGACCGGGTCGACCAGGCCACCTTGAAGCCCATTGTGCTGCGCCTGGACGGCAATAAGGCAGAAGAGGGCCGTGCACTCCTCGCCCGGGCTCAGAGCCCGTGGGTGAAGTCGTCGGCCACGATGGAGGGCGGTGCCGCGGATGTGGTGGCGCTCGCGAGTGGGGAGAACAACTGATGTCGATCTTGCTGAACGGGGACTCCAGGATTCTCGTGCAGGGCATGACCGGGTCGAAGGGCCGCGTGCACACGGCCCAGATGCTGGCCAGCGGTGCGAAGGTGATCGGTGGGGTCAATCCCCGGAAGGCCGGTACCACAGTCGAGATCGCGGGCCACGATCTGCCTGTCTTCGGAACGGTGGCGGATGCGGTGGCTGCTACGGGTGCCAACGTCACGGTGCTGTTCGTCCCGCCCGCGTTCGCCAAGGGCGCCATGCTTGAGGCCGTCGAGGCCGGGGTGCCGCTGATGGTGGTGATCACCGAGGGCGTCCCCGTTCAGGACACCGCGCAGGTGATCGCCCGTATCCGTGAGCTGGGCGGCCGCACCCGCATGATCGGACCGAACTGCCCGGGCATCATCACCCCGGAGGCGTCGATGGCGGGCATCATTCCCACCGACATCACCGGACACGGCCCGGTCGGGCTCGTCTCCAAGTCGGGAACGCTCACCTACCAGCTCATGCACGAGCTCGCGGGGGAGGGGTTCACCACCGCGCTCGGGATCGGTGGCGACCCGTTGCTGGGGACCACCCACATTGAGGCGCTACAGGCTTTCGAGGAGGACCCCGAGACCCGGGTCATCGTGATGATCGGCGAGATCGGGGGCAGCTCCGAGGAACACGCGGCCGAGTACATCCGGGCGCACGTTACCAAACCGGTGGTTGCCTACATTGCCGGATTCACCGCCCCCGAGGGCAAGACCATGGGCCATGCTGGGGCTATCGTCTCCGGGGCCTCCGGCACCGCAGCGTCCAAGAAGGAAGCGCTTGAGGCTGCCGGAGTCCGGGTCGGAACGACTCCTGCCGAGACGGCCGAGTTCGCCCGGGCGGCGCTCGCCGCGAGCTGACACGCGGTGCGCCCCCGGACGAGAGTCCGGGGGCCCGCTAGGCTTGGGGCGTTATGCTGCGCAAACTCTTCACGCTGCTCCCGGCCGCCTTCGAGGCCCTGGTCGTCTCGGTTGTCGGGCTCGGCCCCGTCGTCGTAGGCTCGGGCCTCCTCTGGGCCGTTCACGATCGGTTCTCGGCGGAGACCCTGGCCAGCTGGTGGAGAGTCGCTGTGCGGTTCTGGCTTTTGGCCCTGGGGAACCCGCTGCCGGTGGCCGCCACCCGCACATCCGAAAATATGCAGATTTCTGCATATTCGATCTCGCTCATTCCTCTGGGCCTCACCGCCCTGATGCTCTGGCGGGCCTGGTGGGGAGGGCGTCGCTTCGGGGAGGACCGCGAGGTCTGGCCGGCCTGGGTCGGGTTCTGGCTGGGGGGCACGCTCTGCGGGGGACTGGCTGCCGCCACCGTCTCGGGGAGTATCTGGGCCGGTGCGCTGGCGGGGGCCTTCCTCCCCGGTCTCGCCTTCTGTGCGGGGACACTGCGCGCCGGTCAGAGCCGGGAGCGCATGGCGCTCACCGGACTGCTCTCCAGGATCGGGCTCCGGGAGGGGCCGCTGGGGTCTTCGGCGCGCCGGGCCGTCCGGGCGATTGCGCTCACGCTCCTGGTGTGGCTCTGCGGGGCGGCACTGCTGGTGACGATTGCCATTGTGAGCCGATGGATGTCCATCGTCGCCCTCTCTGAGCAGCTGCATGTGGATTGGCTGGGGGCTCTCATCCTCGCCGCCGTCCAACTCGCCTATCTTCCGAACCTGATCGTCTGGGCCGGCCACTGGGCGCTGGGCACGGGTTTCGCCCTCGGCGTGGGGTCCACCGTGACCCCCTTTCAGACGAGACTTGCCCCGCTGCCCTCCTGGCCGGTCCTCGCCGCGCTGCCCTCCGGACGCTCGCCCCTGTTCTGGCTGGCCCTGATCATTCCGCTGCTCGCCGTCGGGCTCGGGGCCTGGGTCCTCGGCGGGGTGCTTCGGGACCCCTTCGACTGGCATGGCCTGCCGGGCTGGGCGCACATCCCCGTGCTCTCCCTGGTTCATGCCCTCCCGGTCGCCATCCTCGTCTGGGTGTCCGGGGTGGCCGCCCAGGGGGCGATCGGCCCCGGCCGGTTGAGCCATACCGGTCCGGCCCCGTTTGCGAGCCTCGGCATCGCCTTTCTGGGGACGCTGCTCGTCTCGGCGGGGGTGCTCTTCCTGCGAAGCCGCCTTCCCCGGGAGCGCGGTGTCCGCCCTGGGGAGGATGCCGGTTCCGACTAGGCTGGGCGCATGACCGACTCCAGTGCTGCCTCCCGCACCCCCATCCACCGCGCCCTTCTCTCCGTATCGGATAAGACCGGCATCGTTGAGCTCGCCTCGGCATTGGTCGGGGCAGGGGTGGAGATCGTCTCGACCGGATCGACGGCCAAGACCATCGCGGCGGCCGGGCTGCCGGTCTCCGAGGTCTCCGAGGTGACTGGATTCCCGGAGATTCTGGATGGGCGGGTCAAGACTCTGCATCCGGCCGTGCACGCCGGCATCCTCGCCGACCTGCGCCGGCCCTCCCACGTCCAGCAGCTGGAGGAGCTCCAGATCGCGCCCTTCGAACTGGTTGTCGTCAACCTGTACCCCTTCGTGCAGACCGTGCAGTCGGGCGCGACCGGGGATGCGGTGGTCGAGCAGATCGATATCGGAGGGCCGACGCTGATCCGGGCGGCCGCGAAGAACCACGCGAATGTGGCGGTGCTCGTCGACCCGCAGAGCTATCCGGAGCTCATCGCCGATCTGCCCGGCGGCACCACCCTGAGCGAACGGCGGGGCTGGGCCTCCCGTGCCTTCGCGCACACCGCCGACTACGACCGGGCCATCTCCGGATGGTTCCGGGCCGAGCTCGCCGAGCCGGCCGCCGAGTGGCCCGCCTCGATCGAGCTCGGGGGACAGCTGCTGCACTCGCTGCGCTACGGGGAGAACCCGCATCAGCGGGCCGCGGTGTACGCGGATCCGCTCGCCGCGGGCCTGGCCCAGGCCGAGCAGTTGCACGGCAAGGAGATGAGCTACAACAACTACCAGGATTCGGATGCGGCGGTCCGGGCGGTCTTCGACTTCCAGGATCCCGCGGTAGCCGTGATCAAGCACGCGAATCCCTGTGGCATCGCCGTGGCGACGCCGGGCAGTGACGACCCGATTGCGGATGCGCACCGCAAGGCCCACGACTGCGATCCGCTGTCCGCCTACGGCGGGGTCGTGGCGGCCAATCGCCCCGTCTCCCTGCAAATGGCGCAGGCGCTCCGGCACATCTTCACCGAGGTGGTCATCGCCCCGGGCTATGAGCCGGCCGCGCTGGCGCTGCTCGAGGAGAAGAAGAACCTGCGCATCCTGCGTCTCCCGGAGGGATTCCGGCGGGAGCAGCTGCTGTTCAAGCAGATCTCGGGCGGGCTGCTCGTCTCGGATGCCGACAACTTCACGGCCCCGCTCGACACGTTGAGCTGGCGGCTGGCGTCGGGAGAGGCCGCGGACGCGCAGACCCTCGAGGACCTCGCCTTCGCCTGGAAGGCTTGCCGATCGGTCAAGTCCAATGCGATTCTGCTCGCCCACGACGGGGCCTCCGTCGGGGTGGGGATGGGGCAGGTGAACCGGGTCGACTCGGCCCATCTGGCCGTCACCCGCGCCGGTGAGCGGGCCGCGGGCTCGGTGGGGGCCTCGGACGCCTTCTTCCCGTTCCCGGACGGGCTCCAGGTGCTCATCGACGCGGGTGTCCGGGCCGTGGTTCAGCCCGGCGGGTCGATTCACGACGCCGAGGTCATCGATGCGGCACAGGCTGCGGGACTCACCATGTACTTCACCGGCGAGCGGCACTTTTTCCACTGATCCGGCGCCGCGCCAGCGGGAGCCTGGGTTCAGGACTCGCCCCGCTCCTCCTGTCTACTGGAAGATGATGGTGCGCCCCTGATCCTGCAGGATGCGGTGCTCGGCAAACCAGGTTACGGCCTGCCTGAGGGTCCGGGCCTCGACATCCTGCCCGATGCTGCGCAGCTGGTCCGGCGTTTTACTGTGGTCCACCCGCACCACGTTCTGCTCGATGATGGGCCCCTCGTCGAGGTCTGGGGTCACGAAATGGGCGGTCGCGCCGATGAGCTTGACCCCGCGCCGGTGGGCCTGGAGGTAGGGGTTGGCCCCCTTGAATCCCGGCAGGAATGAGTGGTGGATGTTGATCAGGTGTCCCGAGAGCCGGTCGCAGAACTCCGGGCTCAGGACCTGCATGTAGCGGGCCAGTACGACGAGCTCGATGTGTTGCTGCTCGATGACTTGGAGGAGACGCTCCTCGAAGGCGGCCTTTTGCTCTGGGCCCGAGACGGGGGTCCAGTCGAAGGGGACCGAGTAGAACGCCGAAAGCTCCCGGAGGTCCGGGTGATTGCCCAGTACCTGCACCACATCGATGGGGATCTGGCCGGTGGACTGCCGGAAGAGGAGGTCCTGAAGACAGTGAGCGGCACGGGACACGAGGATCAGCGTGCGGGCCGGCCGGTCGGCCCGGTCGATGGTGAAGGAGAGTCGGTGCCGCGAGATGAGGGGCGCGAAGGCTGCGGTCACCGCTGCGTGCGACCGGGAGGAGGAGATACGGAGCCGCATGAAGAACCGTCCCGAATCGGGACTGTGGAATTGCTGCGAGGTCTCGATGTTGCCGCCGAGCGCAACGATTGCGCCGGTCATGTCGTGGACGATCCCGGGATGGTCCTGACAGGTCAAGGTCAGGATCCACTGTGCGGGGGCCTCCGGGTCGGATGCGGATGCGTGGGACAGGGGATGGCGAACGTCTGCGGGCATACCGACAACTGTAGGGGAGTCGGGGCCTCGGGGGCACGGCCCGGGATGCTACGATGACTGCGTCGCAACTGGCGTTCGCCGGGAGTCCTTCCGGCGAGAGATGGAGCACCATCGGGGAGCGGCGCACGGGATTGGACCGCTCGCCTGGGTCTGGCAATCTGCTGGAGTTCCGTCGAGCAGAGCACAAGAGGAGAGACCGTGGCCGAGATCGTCAATGCTGTTCCCGCATTCTTCACACAACCCATTACCGAGGCAGATCCTGAGGTCGCGGCCGCTCTGCAGGGCGAGCTGGACCGGCAGCGGGGCACCCTGGAGATGATCGCCTCCGAGAACTTCGTGCCGCGCGCGGTGCTGCAGGCGCAGGGGTCGGTTCTCACCAACAAGTACGCAGAGGGCTACCCGGGGCACCGCTACTACGGCGGCTGCGAGTACGTCGATGTGGTGGAGCGGCTGGCTCAGGAGCGGGCCCTGTCCGTGTTCGGCGGGGAGCACGTGAACGTGCAGCCCCATTCTGGTGCCCAGGCCAACGCGGCGGTGCTCGGGGCCCTCGCGAAGCCCGGCGATACGATCCTGGGGCTCTCCCTTGCGCATGGCGGCCACCTGACCCATGGGATGAAGATCAATTTCTCGGGGAAGTTCTACAACGCGGCGGCCTACGAGGTTGACCCCGACACGATGCGTATCGACATGGATCAGGTGCGGGCGAAGGCCCTGGAGGTGCACCCCCAGGTGATCATCGCCGGCTGGTCGGCGTACCCCCGGCAGGAGGACTTCGCCGCGTTCCGTGCGATCGCCGATGAGGTTGGAGCCCGCCTGTGGGTGGATATGGCCCATTTCGCGGGGCTGGTCGCGGCGAAGCTCCACCCGAGCCCCCTGCCCTTCGCCGACGTCGTGTCGACCACCGTGCACAAGACGCTCGGCGGGCCGCGTTCGGGCACCATTTTCAGCACCGCGGAACTCGCCCGGAAGATCGACTCCTCGGTGTTCCCCGGGCAGCAGGGCGGTCCGCTGATGCACGTGATCGCGGCGAAGGCCGTGGCGTTCAAGATCGCCGGCACGCCCGAGTTCGCCGAGCGCCAGCAGCGCACCCTGGAGGGGGCGCGCATCCTGGCCGAGCGCCTCACCGCGCCGGATGCGAAGGCGGCCGGCATCGACGTCCTGACCGGCGGCACCGATGTGCATCTGGTGCTGGTCGACCTGCGGGCTTCCCAGCTGGACGGGCAGCAGGCCGAGGACATCCTGCATGAGGCGGGCATCACCGTGAACCGCAATGCGGTGCCGTTCGACCCGCGTCCCCCGAAGGTGACCTCCGGGGTGCGGATCGGCACTCCGGCGCTCGCGACGCGCGGATTCGGGGCCACCGAGTTCGAGGAGGTGGCCGACATCATCGCCACCGCGCTGAAGCCGGGGGCCGACGTCGCAGCCCTCCGGACGCGGGTGCGCGCCCTGACCGATGCGTTCCCGCTCTACCCGGGGCTGGACGCGTCCGGTAACCCGGTCGCCTGAGCCGGTGACGGCACGTATCCTCGACGGCCGCGCGACGGCCGCCGAGATCAAGCGCGAACTCATCGAGCGGGTGACCGCCCTCCGCTCCAAGGGCATCGTTCCGGGGCTGGGGACGCTCCTGGTCGGCGATGACCCGGGCTCCGAGATCTATGTTGCGGCGAAGCATCGCGACTGTGCAGAGGTCGGGATCGATTCCATTCCCCTGACGTTGCCATCCACCGCCCGGCAGGCCGAGGTCGAGACCGCGATCGAACGCCTGAACCGGGATTCCCGGGTGAGCGCCTATATTGTGCAGCTGCCTCTGCCCGACGGGCTGGACCCGGTGGGGGCCCTGGCCCGTATCGACCCGTCCAAAGACGCAGACGGTCTGCACCCGGATAACCTGGGGCGACTCGTGCTGAGCCTGGACTCGGCGCAAGGTCTCGTCCCGCTGCCGTGCACCCCGGCCGGCATTCTGGAGCTCCTGCACCGCTACCAGGTACCCCTGCGCGGCCGGGAGGTCTGCGTCATCGGTGCCGGTGTCACGGTCGGGCGCCCCCTGTCCCTGCTGCTCACTCGCCGGGGGGTGGATGCCACGGTCACTCTGGTGCACCGGGGGACACCACCCGAGCACGCCCGGGAGCTCGCCCGCCGCGCGGATGTGGTGGTGGCCGCGGCCGGCGCGAAGCACCTGGTACGCCCGGACTGGGTGCGTCCGGGCGCCGCGGTCGTCGATGTGGGGATTACCCGGGAGACCGATCCGGAGACCGGGCGCAGCCGGCAGCTGGGGGATGTGGACCCGGGGGTGCGGGAAGTCGCCGGCTGGGTGGCGCCGAACCCCGGCGGCATCGGCCCCATGACCCGTGTCATGCTGCTTCGGAATGTGGTGGAGCTGGCCGAGCGCGCCCATCCGGGATGGAATGCCTGAGTCGTTCGGCGTGCCGACCCGAGAGTGCTCTATACTGAGGCCCGTATGCGGTCACCCCGAACCGGGATCGCCTTCCGCCCGCTCGGGTCTGTGAGCGGGCTCCCATTCGAGCACAAAGGGAAGTTCATCTATGGCACTCGCCACCCGTGAAGACCTGCGCAACGTCGCAATCATCGCCCATGTTGACCATGGCAAAACCACTCTGGTGGATGCGATGCTCAAGCAGACGAATTCCTTCGACGCCCACACCGAGGTCGAGGACCGGGTCATGGACTCGAACGCCCTGGAGCGCGAAAAGGGCATCACCATCCTCGCGAAGAACACCACGATCTTCTATCAGGGCCCCGCGGCCCACGGTGAGCGCATCACCATTAACGTGATCGACACCCCCGGCCACGCCGATTTCGGCGGAGAGGTCGAGCGCGGTCTGTCGATGGTCGACGGCGTGGTGCTGCTCGTCGACGCCTCCGAGGGTCCGCTGCCCCAGACCCGGTTCGTGCTGCGCAAGGCCCTGGAGTCGAAGCTGCCGGTGATCCTGGTGGTCAACAAGACCGACCGTCCCGACGCCCGTATCCCCGAGGTCGTCTCGGAGAGCCAGGACCTGCTGCTCTCGCTGGCCAGCGACGTGGCAGAGGAAAACCCCGACATCGACGTCGACCAGGTGCTCGACGTCCCGGTCATCTACGCCTCCGGCCGCGCCGGATACGCCTCCGATGAGGCCCCAGCCAACGGGGAGCTCCCGGGCAACGACAACCTGGAGCCGCTCTTCGCCGCCATCTTGAAGCACATCCCGGCCCCGACGTACGATCCCGAGGCCCCGCTCCAGGCGCACGTCACGAACCTTGACGCGTCCCCGTTCCTCGGCCGTCTGGCCCTGGTGCGTATCTTCTCGGGCGTGCTGCGCAAGGGGGCCACCGAGGCCCTTATCCGTGCGGACGGCTCCACCGAGCAGATCAAGATCACCGAGCTTCTGGCCACCAAGGCACTCACCCGCGTCCCGGCCGAGGAGGCCTTCCCGGGCGACATCGTCGCCGTGGCCGGCATCCCCGACATCACCATCGGGGAGACCATCACGGATCCGGATGACCCGCGTCCGCTCCCCCTGATCCAGGTCGACCCGCCGGCTATCTCGATCACCGTCGGGACGAACACCTCTCCGCTCGCCGGCCAGGTCAAGGGTGCGAAGGTCACGGCCCGGCTGGTCAAGGACCGACTGGAGCAGGAGCTCATCGGCAACGTGTCCGTACGCGTGCTGCCCACCGAGCGCCCCGATGCCTGGGAGGTGCAGGGCCGTGGAGAACTCGCCCTGTCCATCCTGGTCGAGGAGATGCGCCGCGAGGGCTACGAGCTCACCGTCGGCAAGCCCCAGGTCGTCACCCAGGAGGTCGACGGCAAGGTGCAGGAGCCGGTTGAGCGCATGACCGTCGATATCCCGGAGGAATTCCTGGGTGCCACCACGCAGCTCTTCGCCGCCCGCAAGGGACGCATGGAGTCGATGGCGAACCACGGCTCCGGCTGGGTCCGCATGGTCTTCATCGTGCCGAGCCGTGGTCTCATCGGCTTCCGTACCCAGTTCCTGACCGACACCAAGGGAACGGGCATCGCCAATGGCATCGGCGCGGGCTACGAGCCCTGGGCCGGGCCGATCACGACCCGCCAGACCGGGTCCCTGGTCGCAGACCGCGCCGGGCAGGCCACCGCCTACGCCATCATCAACCTGCAGGATCGCGGGCAGCTGTTCATCAACCCCGGCGACCAGGTCTACGAGGGAATGGTCGTCGGCGAGAACCCCCGCACCGAGGACATGGACGTCAACATCGTGCGCGATAAGAAGCTCACGAACATGCGTTCCGCCACCGCCGACGCCACCGAGCGGATGAACGCCTCGAAGGCGATGACCCTGGAGGAGTCCCTCGACTTCATTCGCGACGACGAGTGCGTCGAGGTCACCCCGGAGGCCGTCCGCATCCGCAAGGTCATCCTCGACGCGCAGGACCGCCACAAGGTGTCCGTGCGGCAGGGTCGCAAGGGCTGACCGCTGCGATGACCGCGACGGAGGCCCCGCAGCATCCGCAGCGGGTGCTCGCACTCCATATCCGCCCCGGCGCAGAGCTGGTCGCGGCGGGGGGTGCGCTGTCCCGCTGCGTGCGCGCCGGGGCCGAAGTCGTTGTGGTGTCGGCGACCGGCGGAGAGTCGGCCCCCGTCGCCTCCCCGGACCTGGACTATCTGCAGCCCACCCCGGAGGCCCTGGCCGACTACCGGGCCGGTGAGACCATCCAGGCCCTCGCCGCGCTCGGCATCCGAGACCATCGGGTGCTCGGAGGGCCGGGGGCCCGGGAACCGGGCAGCGGTGTTCGCCGATACCGCGAGCAGGGGGAGGGGCGTCTATCCGAGGCCCCGTTCGACCAGGTGACCGCAGATGTCCGGGCTCTCCTCGAAGACGTCCGCCCGGACGCGGTGCTGACCGATGGTACGGACCTCGTGGTCGGAGACCCGGAGGCCGCACGTCTCCGGGCAGCCCTCGAGGCGGCGTGCGAGCAGCTGCAGCCCGAGGACCGTCCGCGGGTGGTCTTCACCTGCGAATACCCGCGTAGCGTGGCCCGGCGGGACCGCCGCCGTCTGCAGACGCTGGGGCTCCGCACTCCGGGGCGGGAAGGCAGCATCCCCGACCGGCATATCGATGCGGCGTTGGATGTGCGCGCGGACCGGGATGCGGTGGTCGCTGCCCTGCGCTGCTACCGGAGCCTGTTCGTCGTCCAGGGGGAGACTGTTCTCGACGCGGCAGGGGTGGCCCGGAGGATCCCCGGTGCCGTCTACCTCCGTGAGATCGGGGGGCGCGCCCACTACGTGCGGGGCGGGGTCGCCCCCACCCTGCTGACCGGCTGGGAGGCCGACAGGCCGGGAGACCACCCCTGGTACCGCCCGGCACCAGGGTCTGCCTGGTCCTGGGCCGCGCCGGTGGCAATCATCCTGTGCGGCCTGCTCGTCGGGGCGATGGGGACGGCCGTGCACCGGATGCGCTGGTACCCCGGCGGGACCTGGGGGGTCGGGGCCAGTCTGCCCCTCGGCCTGATCCTCATCACGCTGGGAGCGGTGTGCGCCGTCCTCGCGCTGCGCCTGGGGGGACAGGGCCGGGGGGATGCGCTCCGATTCGCGATCGGACTGGTCGTGGCCGTCTCGATCCTGGGGCTCCCCGGACCGGGTGGGAGCGGCCTGATCCTGGCCGACTGGATGGGGGTGTCCTGGATGTACGGGGTGCCCATCCTCTGTCTCCTCCTGGCGGTGATTCCCCTGCCGGGGGCCCGCTCGCGCGTGCGCTAGGGTGAGTGGCACGACGGAGAGGATCTCGAAGTGACGTATGTGATTGCGCAGCCGTGCGTCGATGTGAAGGATCGGGCCTGTGTCGCC
>JAKVJE010000019.1 GCA_022487185.1 Microbacteriaceae bacterium | reverse complement strand
CGCTCGAACTGCTGGATCCGGAATCGCCGACCTACACCTTGGACGTGATCTCGATGGTCGAGGCCACGCTGGACGACCCCCGCCAGGTGCTGCGGGCCCAGGAACGGCAGGCGAAGACGGAGGCGATGGCAGCAATGCGGGCCGAGGGACTCGAGTACGAGGAGCGTCAGGAACGTCTCGCCGAGATCACGTACCCGCGTCCGTTGGAGGAGCTCCTGACGACCGCCTTTGAACAGTACCGGGCCGAGGTGCCCTGGGCGCATGATTACGAGTTGCACCCCAAGTCTGTGGTGCGCGAAATGGTCGAAACGGCATCCGGCTTCGCGGACTACATCGCGCGCTACAGCATCTCCCGTTCCGAGGGCACGCTGCTGCGCTACCTGAGCGATGCCTACCGCGCCCTTTCGAGAACGGTTCCGGAGGAGCACCGCAGCGAGGAACTCCGCGACATCGTCTCCTGGCTCGGAGTCGTGGTGCGTGCCGTCGATTCGAGCCTGGTGGATGAATGGGAGGGAGCCGCCGCCTCGGCCGAGGCACCGGCCCCGCCCAAGCCGGCGGATCAGGTCGTCGCCGACCGCCGAGGCGTGACTGTGCTGGTGCGGAACGCGTTGTTCCGGCGCGTGCAGCTGATGGCGCTGGATCGCCCCCAGGCGCTGGGGGAGCTGGACGAGCCCTGGGGGTTCGGGGTGCACTCCTGGGAGCGTGTGCTTGACGACTACTACGGAGAGTATGACTCGGTGGGCACGGATGCGGATGCGCGCTCGACCGGTTTTTTCGAGATCGATATGAAGGAGGAGCGCTCGCGACACCGTTGGAGGGTCCGGCAGATCCTGAAAGATCCTGCCGGGGACCGGGACTGGGCCATCACCGCCGAAGTCGATTTGGATGCCACCCAGGAGCGTGGCGAGGCGGTCTTCGATCGGTACCGTGTCGGGCGCCAGACCGAGGGCGAGTGACCACCCCAGACGTCCTGCGGGAGGAGCTGAGATGCTGATGCTTGAGATGTTGTCCTCTCCGGTGGGGGAGGTGTCTTGTCTGACCGGTCCTGCCGGGGTGGTGCGGATCATCTGCGTGCAGCAGGGAGACCCGGTCGAGCCCGCACTGTCCTGTGCCGACCGGCTGGGAGAATCCGTCCGGAGAGCGACGATGGGGCCCTGTGCGTCCCAACTCAGGGAGTACTTCAGAGGAGAACGGAGGGCCTTCGACCTTCCGCTCGACCTCCGGCTCGTCCCGGGCACCTTCCACCGCCGTGCTCTCCGAATGGTTGAGACCCTCCACTGGGGTGAGTGTGCCTCCTACGGTGAGATCGCAGCACTGGCGGGGTCCCCGGGGGCGGCACGTGCGGTGGGTGCGGCCTGCGCTGAGAACCCTGTGCCTTTCGTCATCCCCTGTCACCGGGTGGTGCGGGCGGATGGACGGCTCGGCTCCTTTGGTGGGCGTCCGGAGCTTCAACGATGGTTGCTGTCCAGGGAGGGCGCCTCCTGGGTGGCCTCAACCGGTTCGTCGCTCGGCTGGGCCGTCCAGGGCAGGAGCCGCAGACCGGCGTCAGGCTGAACGATGCCCCGAACGGTATCCGGCGTGCTGTGATCCATGCCCGCCGTGACCGGTGGTGCTGCGATGGGCCGAGCGTCCGGCGCCACGGGCGTCACGACCGCCGGACCGGGAGCTCGATCCGTTCCGCTCCCAACGGTTCCCGCCCCGTCGGCGGTCGCTGCGCTGGTCGTACCGGGAGCTGCTGTGGCCCTCGCTTCGGCTGCGACGCTCCCCGGAGCGAGTGGAGCTGTGGTCCCAGCGATCCGCCCTGTCGCGTGAGTTCTCGTCCCGAGACCGGAAGCGGTCGTTGCGGTCGTTGCGGTCGTTGCGGTTGTGGCGTCCGTCGTTGCGGGAGTCGTCACTGCGACGATTTTCGGAGTGATGGTCGTTGCGGCGTCCTTCCCACCGGGAGCGGTCGTTGCGGCGCCCATCATGCTGTCGTGGGCCGCGACCGGAACGACGTTCCCCAGAGGGGGTCGGGGCATCGGCCGGCGGTTCGACGCGCGGGGCCGGGGTGCCCTCAAGTGTCGACACCAGGGGGGAATCTGCGGTGACGCGTTGGGGGTCGGCCTCAATTCCAGAAACGGAATAGATGCGGCGCATGTCGCGAATTTGGTTGGGGAGAGCCACGGTGACGGCCTGACCGTCGGCCCCAGCCCGTGCGGTACGTCCGGAGCGGTGCAGGTAGGTTTTGTCGTCTGCCGGCGGATCCACGTGGAGAACCATGGCGACCCCGCTCACATCCACCCCTCGGGCGGCGACGTCAGTGGCGACGAGGACATTCACCGTGCCTTTTTCAAATTTGGCGAGGTTGCGGTCCCGGGCGCTCTGGGAGAGGTTGCCCTGAAGATCCACCGCGGGAATGCCCTGGTGGGTGAGGTTGCGGGCCAGGCGCTGGGCCCCGAACTTGGTGCGGGTAAAGAGGATGCGGCGCCCGGTGCCGCCGGCGAGACGGAGAACGACCCGGCGCTTTTCCTCGGCAGTGGGGACCTGCAGGAGTGTATGGACCATCGTCGAGACCGATTCTGTCGGGTCACTGATGGCATGGGTGACCGGGTTCTGAAGGAACTGGTTCACCAGCTTGTCGACACCTCGGTCGAGGGTCGCCGAGAATAGGAGTCGCTGCCCGCCGGCCGGGGTGGCCTTCAGAATCCGGGTGACTCCAGGCAGGAATCCGAGGTCGGCCATGTAGTCGGCTTCATCGATCACGGTGACCTGAACGAGCGACAGATCGATGATTCCCTGCCCGCAGAGATCTTCGAGGCGCCCCGGGCAGGCGACGGCGATATCTGCGCCGCGCCGGAAGGCCAGCTCCTGCCGGTACTGCTTCACGCCGCCGTAGACAGTGGTGACCTTGAGCCCATAGGCCCCGGCCAGGGGGGCGATGACGTCGGCAATCTGGGTGGCCAGTTCCCGAGTGGGGGCGAGGACGAGACCGACCGGTTTCCCGGGATGATGCTCCCCCTCCACCCGGGTGGCACCGAGACGGGCCACCATCGGAATGCCGAAGGCGAGGGTCTTGCCCGAGCCGGTTCGGCCCCGGCCCAGGACGTCGCGGCCGGCGAGGCTGTCGGGGAGGCTATCCGCCTGGATGGGGAATGCGGTGGTTTTGCCGTCGGCGGCGAGCACCTTCACAAGCGGAGCAGGGACGTTGAGGTCCTCAAAGCTGGGGGCGGTGCCGATGTCGTCGGGCATGGGGGATTCAGAAGACACAGAGGTCATGGAACAGCGATCCGTTCGGGGGAGGGGGCGCGTCAACGCGCAGAAGTGTCGACGGGCACACCCCGCCGCATGGCCGAAGCCACCGGGGCCAGTGTAGCCGTCTGAGCTGAGCGGCGCGAGGTGGCAGGCTCTCTGCCTTCCCTGCGTGTCGAAAACGCGGAAACTCGGAGCAGATCCGGAGAACCGGGGCAGGACGTCTTACACTCAAATGGCGTATTTTCCCCTCGCCACACTGCGGCGGGGAGTCGTCCGGCAGAAGGAGAATCCATGGCGCTCGTCGACATCACCCGCGCATTCGACCGAGAGAAGACCCCGCAGCTCGCGGATCGGGTCACAGGGGATGTGCTTGACGCTCCCGGGAGCGAGGTCGTCGCACAGCTTCGCGAAATCCTCCCCGCCGAGCGGATTCTCGACAGCCCGCTGGACATCATCCGCGTCGCTACCGACGCCAGCCCGTATCGGCTGATCCCGAAATGTGTGGTCCGCCCCAAGGACACGGAGGAGATCGCCGCCCTCGCGCGGTGGGCGGCCCGGACCGGGCACGGCCTGACCTTCCGTGCCGCTGGGACGAGCCTGAACGGGCAGTCGCAGTCGGACGATATCCTGGTGGACGTCCGCGAGTTCTTCCGGGGCATCGAGGTGCTCGATGACGGTGCCCGGGTGCGCACCTCCCCGGGGGCGATCACGGCCCGGGTGAACCTCGTGCTGAGCCGGTACGGGCGCAAGCTCGGCCCCGACCCCGCCTCTTCGGGTGCGGCGACGGTGGGTGGCGTGCTCGCGAACAATGCGTCTGGGATGACCTGCGGCGTGAAATTCAACGCGTATCACACCCTTGACTCCGTTGTTATCGTGCTGGCCTCCGGCACCGTGGTCGACACCGGTGCCGAGGATGCCGATGAGCGACTTGAGCAGGATGAGCCGGCCCTCTACAAGGAGCTGCTTGCCATCAAGGCCTCCATCGGGATGGATGAGGAACTCACCTCCTTGCTGCGTCGGAAGTTCTCGATCAAAAACACCTCTGGGTACCATCTCGACGCATTCCTCGACGCCGATACCCCGGCCCAGATCCTGGCGAAGCTGATCGTCGGTTCCGAGGGAACCCTCGGATTTATCGCCAGCATCGTCTGGAACACCGTGCCCTTCGGCAGGAAGCACACGACGGCGTTCTTCCGGTTCCCAACGCTGCGGGATGCGGCCGCCGCGGTTCCCGGACTGAACGATGCGGGGGCTCAGGCGGTCGAGATCCTGGATGCCGCCTCCATCCGCTCCGTCTCGCACGTCCCGCACGTCCCCGAATGGATGCAGACGCTCGGAGCCGAGGCAACTGATGCCGCCATCCTCACCGAGCTGCGCGCCGACGACCCCGCCGAACTCGAAGCGTTCGAGAAGAAGGCCCTTGAGGTGGTCGCAGGGACCAAGGTCTCCGGGGACTTTACCCATGATGCCGGCGTCTCTGCCGGATACTGGCACGCCCGGTCCGGTCTGCTGGCCACGGTCGGAGCCGCGCGGCCTATGGGCACCGCCCTGATCACCGAGGATGTCTGTGTCCCGCCGGTTGACCTGGCCGATGCCTGTGAGGATCTCGAGGAGCTGCTGGTCAAGCACGGATTCGAGGGAGCGGTGAATGGCCATGCCTCGGCCGGGAACGTCCACTTCTACCTGTACCTCGACTCGAGCGACCCAGAGAACGTGAAGACCTATCGCGCCTTCATGGAGGACCTCGTCGGGCTGATTGCCGACAAATACAAGGGGTCCCTGAAGGGTGAGCACGGGACCGGTCGGAATATGGCCCCGTACATCATCCGCGAGTGGGGGAAGTCGGCAGTCGATGCCATGTGGCGTGTGAAGCGCGCCCTCGACCCGAAGGGCATCCTGGGACCCGGGGTCTTCCTCAATGAGGATCCCGACATCACGTACAAGAATCTCAAGACCATGCCGAAGGTCGCCCCCGACCTGGATCCCTGTATCGAGTGTGGATTCTGTGAGCCGGTGTGTCCTTCCCGCCACGTCACCACCACCCCACGGCAGCGCATTGCCCTGCAGCGGGAGCTCGCCCGCCAGGGCTGGGACGGTGACTTGGAGGAGAAGCTCGTGGAGGAGTACGAGTACGCCGCCGTGAACATGTGCGCCGGCGACTCCTCCTGCGCCATCGCCTGCCCCGTGAACATCGATACTGGCCATGCCATGAAGCGCATCCGCCGGGATTCGTTCTCGGAGACCGCACAGAAGGGCGGCCTGACGACGGCGAAGAACTGGGGCAAGATCGTTCCACTGGCCCGCACCCTGCTGCACACCGCCAGCGTGGTTCGTCCCATCCTGCGCGATGGGGGCTTGACCGCCATCACGACGGCGGCCCGTTCCGTGTTGCCGAAGGATCTGGTGCCGGGATGGCTCGATTCCATGCCCAAGGGTGCTCCGAAGGTCCCCAAGACCACTCGGGAGAACGCGGATGCGGTGTACTTTGCCGCCTGTGTCAACCGCATGTTCGGGCAGTCCCGGAATGCCCCCAAGGGCAGTCAGCCCACCACCCACGCAATGGTGGCCCTGGCCGAGCGCGTTGGGTATCACCTATGGATCCCCGACGATATCGGCGACGACTGCTGCGCTACGATCTGGCAGTCCAAGGGGCTCCAGGCCGGCAACGAGCTGATGGCGGCGCGGGTTACTGAGGACCTCTACCGATGGAGCGATGGGGGACGTCTCCCGATCGTGTGCGATGCCGCCAGCTGCACGCTCGGGATCGCCCATGAGGTGGTGGACCACCTCGATGAGGCCCACAAGCAGATGCATGCCGCGTTGAAGATTTACGACTCCACCACCTGGGCGCTGGAGAACATCGTTCCGAAGCTGCCCGAACACGACAAGCTCCCGGTGGCCGTGGTCCACCCGACCTGCTCGATGAACACGCTCGGGGTGAGTGGCGACTTGAAGGAGCTGGCCGGTGAGGTCGCAACCAAGGTGGTCGTCCCCGTGACCTCTACCTGCTGCGCCTCGGCAGGCGACCGCATGTTCCTGCACCCTGAGCTCACCGAGTCCGCCACCCAGGAAGAGGCTGCCGAGGTGGCACAGTCGGGTGCCGACGTGTTCCTGTCTGGCAACCGCACCTGCGAGGTTGGGATGGAGCACGATACCGGCGAGCCCTACGAGTCCGTCATCGTGGCGCTGGAGCGGGTTACCCGAGGGCACTAGCCCTGCGGCGGAGGAGTTCGATCGCATCCGAGAGCCCGCTGTACCTGCCGGTGATGTAGGCAGATCCTCCGGCCAGCATGATCTCGGGTGCCGACTCCTCCATCATCCGACGGAGCTCCTCGACGGCCTTTGCCGCCGCCAGGAGCTCCGTCCGTGCATCGGCCTGCCCCGGTGTCGCGGTCACTGAGTCCCCCCGAGCTCCATGGCGAGGAGGAGGAAAAGCCCGGCTACGACGGCGCACAGTGACAGGGTCCCCCAGCAGAGTGTCAGGAGAAACATCCCCAATTTGGGGCGTGGGCGGCGAGTCTCGTGCGCGGTGGCGATTGCTCCGAGCACTGCAGCGACTGCAAAGAGGGCCCAAAACACTGTTCCGGTGATCACGGCTGTCCCGCGTCCAGTGGCAAAATGAAGGACGCCACTGATCGGGACTGCCAGGGAGACCCCAGCCCCGGTCCAGTACCATCCAAGAGAGCGTGTCGTTTCGGTGCCGGTTGCAGAATCCATGGCATCAGGCTAGTACGGCCGCTCAGACCCAAGGAGATCAGTATGAGTACCAACGTCCCATCCATCACACTCAACACCGGTGCCGCCATGCCACAGATCGGCTTGGGAGTCTGGCAGGCAAGTCCGGAAGAGACGGTCCGCGCGGTGCGGTACGCCCTCTCCGAAGCCGGATACCGGCACATCGACACGGCCAAGATCTACGGAAACGAGGAGGGGGTCGGACAGGGGATCGCCGAATCAGGGGTGCCCCGCGATGAGATCTTCCTGACCACGAAACTCTGGAATGCCGATCAGGGCTATGACTCGACGCTGCGGGCATTCGACGCAAGCCTGGAGCGGCTGGGGACCGACTACGTAGATCTCTACCTCATCCACTGGCCTCTTCCGGATGTGCCCGGCAGCATGCTGGAGACCTGGCGAGCCCTGGAGACGATCGCGGCGGAGGGCCGGGCACGGGCCATCGGCGTGTGCAACCAGAAGCCGCATCATCTGCAGCAGATCTTGGATCGTTTCGAGGTGGTGCCGGCAGTGAACCAGATCGAGCTCCATCCGCATCTCCCGCAGTACCTGACCCGCGCGTTCGATGCGGCCCACGGCATTGCCACGGAATCGTGGAGTCCCCTCGGGGGCACTCCCCGGAGCGGCTGGGGCCGGAAGTCGCGGCCGAACACGCTGCTCACCGATCCGGTGATCGCGCAGATCGCGGCGGCCCACGGAAAGAGCGCCGCACAGGTGCTCATCCGTTGGCACCTGGAGAACGGTCTCATCGTGATTCCCAAGTCGGTGCACGAGGAACGAATCGCAGAAAATATCGACGTATTCGATTTCACGCTGACTGGGGAAGAATTCGAGGCGATCGGGGCGCTCGACACCGGAGAACGGGTCGGATCCGACCCCGACCAGCCTCGAAACGACTGACCGGTTCTGGGCTCAGTCGGCCAGGGCGGCGTCGAGCGTGATCTCGATGCCGGCCAGTGCCTTTGAAACCGGGCACCCCTCCTTGGCTCCCTGCGCCAGCGTTGCAAACTGCTCCGCGGTGAGTCCAGGCACCGTGGCGCGGACGGTGAGATGGCTTTCCTGGATGCCGCCGGCCGCCGGGTCGAAGGTGATGACCGCGGTGGTGTGAAGCTCGGTGGCAGGGGTGTCGTTGTCGGCCAGGGCGGCGCTCAGCGCCATGGAGAAGCAGGCGGAGTGCGCGGCCGCGATCAGCTCCTCCGGAGTGGTGGTGGAGTCGGACCCCTCGGACCGGGCCTTCCAATCGACGGGAGCCTCGATGAGATGCGAGGACTCCAGGGCGACGGTGCCGCTGCCCTCGAAGAGGGAACCTCGCCAAGTGGTGGATGCGGTGTTCTGTACGGACATGTGAACTCCTCTCAGTGCCCCGGTGCGGGACGGTTCCATCCTGCCCGATGCCGCCGCGTTGTGAGGAAATTCGTCGGAAACGTTCAGCGACGCCCGATGCGCAGCACCGTGCGCAGAGCTCGGAGCTGCATCCGGTCGAGCCGCCCGAGGCGGGAGCGCACGCCCCGTTCCGAGATGCGGAGGAGCACGGCCACGTGGGCCCAGCTGGCCGGACCGCGCTCGTTCCACTCCCCATACCCCAGGAACAGGTAGTCCCCGTCGTCCTCGTGTTCCCGGGTTGTGAGCGGGATCGCCAGAACGGTACCGCGATCGGGCTCTCTGGCCACGATGGCACAGGGACGGTCCTTTCCGTCACCGGCGGCCCGGCCGTAGGGTACCCAGGCCCAGACCACGTCTCCCGGCCCCAGCTCGCTCGCGGCGCCGGTCACCACTTGAGTGTCAGCCTTGCGGAGCATCCGGTGCTCGATACGCTGTGCGGGCCAGCTGCGATGGTCATCCCACATGGGTGTCTCCCCACCGGGAGCGCTCTGCTGCCCTGCGGCGCAGTTCGAGCCGGTCGACCTTGCCCGTCGCGGTGCGGGGGAGCTCGTCGAGCGGAACAAGGTCTTCGGGCCAGTGCAGTCGCGTGACCCCTGCCCGCTCGAGCCAGGCCTGGACCCCGGGGAGATCCGGGAGC
The DNA here is from genome assembly GCA_022487185.1 of Microbacteriaceae bacterium. Lineage (GTDB taxonomy): Bacteria > Actinomycetota > Actinomycetes > Actinomycetales > Microbacteriaceae > JAKVJE01. The sequence goes on along the minus strand of JAKVJE010000019.1, from coordinate 11,071 downwards.
GTCTGCCCGGTGCGGGGGACCGCGAACAGGCACCCCCGTTCGCCGAGCCGAGGATCGGGTTCCGGAACGATGACCGCTGCCAAAAGATCGGGGTGCCCGGCGAGTGTGGCCTCGACCGCATCCACCGGGATCTTCTCCCCACCGCGGTTGACCAGATCGTGTTCTCTGCCGGTCAGGTGCAGCAGTCCGTGCGCATCAAGATGTGCGAGGTCTCCGGTACGGAACCAGCCGCCGGGTCCGGGGCCGGGCTCGGCGCCGAGATAGCCTCGAAACATGGTGGGGCTGTGCACCAGGAGCGCCCCGTCGGTCATGGCCGGGGCCTCACGGCCGTCGGCGTCCACGACCCGCAGCTGCACCCCGGGCATCGCTCTGCCGGACGATGCCCAGGCGAGCTCCTCCGGATCGTCCGGGCTGGAGACCGAGCCCAGGCAGATCTCACTGCTGCCGTAGGCGGCAAGCATCCGGGCACCGAGGACCTCTGCGGCCCGGGCTAGCTGCGCGGGAGCGGCGGCGGCTCCGATCGTCACGAACAGCCGCAGGCTGTCAGGGGAGGGCAGCATTGGATCGGTGCGGTAGGCCTCGGTCAGGTCGATCAGGAAGGTGGTTGCCCCCTGGGCATAGGTGGCGCCGTAGCGGTGGATTCCCTCGAGAATGGCCCGGCGCGGATCCCAGAGGTCCAGCAGAATGGCCGGGGCTCCGAGCCGCCAGGACAGGAGCAGGTTGCAGATGAACCCGGTCTGATGGGCGGTGGGAGAGACCGCGAGAATTCGGTCGGCCGGGGTCAGCCGGAGGTGCTCCACCAGGAGGTCGGTGACCCGGCTGAGCTCTCGCAGCCCGTGGAGGACCCCCTTCGGGGCTCCGGTGGAGCCGGAGGTGAACACGATCTGGGCCAGCCGGTCAGGGTCGAGGGTGCGCTCGTCCAGAGCGGGAGAAGCCGGTTCTGCGGCGAGGTCGCGGGGCCACGCATGCGTCTCCCAGCCGGGTCCCCCGGGGATGGGGGTCGAGCCGCGAACAATGAGGAGGTGCTCAAGGGCGACCGGGTCGAGGCCCTGCCGAAGCGCCTCAGCCAGCGGCGCAGCCACCGAGTGGCCATGGAAAGTCTCAGGAGTGGCGAGGACGCGGGAGCCGCTCAGACGGAGCACACGCAGGGTGTCCCGGACACTCAGGGCGGGCAGAATGGGCACGATCAGTGCGCCGAGTCGCAGGGTAGCGAGTGAGAGGAGAAAAAACTCGGCCCAGTTGGGCAGCTGGATCGCGACACGATCCCCGGGGACGATCCCCCATGCTCGGAGCCTGTTGGCCAGGGCATCCGCCTCGGCGTCGCAGTCGGCCCAGGTCAGCACCCTCCCGGTGCTCAGGTCGACGATGGCCTCACCCCGCGGATGGGTTGCGGCGAGAATCCGGGTCGCGCCGAGCAGATCGGGTGCAGCGATGTCGGGCGACGCTGCTGAGACCTGGGTATCGGGCACGCCCCCAGTTTAGGGGCCGGACCGGGGTCGACGAGGCCAGCAGCGGCGACTAAAATACTCGGGATGACCACACCCGAGCCCACACGCCGACAGATCCGCCGGTGGCGCCACTACCTGGCCGACGAAATTGCCGAACGCACCATCTATGGGGATATCGCGCAGACTCGTACGGGCGAAGAGCGAGAGATTCTCGAAGCCCTCTCGATGGCCGAGGGCCGGCACGCTGATCACTGGAGAAACCTCCTGGGCGAGCACGTGGGCACCCCCCGCATCAGTCTCGGAACGCGGGTGCTGGGTTTTCTGGCCCGACGGTTCGGCTCGGTGTTCGTTCTGGCCATGGCACAGCGGGCGGAGGCCCGCTCCCCATACAGCGGGGAAGCCGATGCCACCCCGACCATGGCGGCCGACGAGCGAATCCATGAGGAAGTCGTTCGTGGGCTGGCAGCGAAGGGCCGGACTCGGCTGTCGGGCACCTTCCGGGCGGCGGTCTTCGGGGCGAATGACGGGTTGATCAGTAACCTCTCGCTCGTGGTGGGGGTGGCCGCCGGCGGAGTGAGCACGCAGACGATTCTCCTCAGCGGCGTGGCCGGGCTACTCGGCGGGGCCCTTTCGATGGGGGCCGGCGAATATGTCTCCGTCTCCTCCCAGCGGGAGCTTCTGGAGGCCTCGAAACCCCAGCGCCCCGACGGGGTCCTGGCCGACCTGGACATGAACGCGAACGAGCTCGCCCTGGTCTACCGATCCCGTGGGATGGATGCCGAGGCCGCCGATTCCCGTGCCCAGGAGGTGCTCCGCGGAGTGCACCGGGGACAAGACATCCGACCGACAGCCGCCGAACAGACCCGCGACGACGTGATCGGGACCGGGCTCCGGGCCGCGGTCTCCAGCTTCCTCTTCTTCTCGCTGGGGGCGATCATCCCAGTGCTCCCGTTCTTGCTCGGGGTTCCCCGCCCCTGGGCGATGTGGACGGCCATCGGTATGGTCGGGGTCGGACTGCTGCTCACCGGGGCGATGGTGGGGCTGCTCTCCGGGTCCTCCCCGCTGCGACGGGGACTGCGGCAGCTGGGCATCGGATTCGGTGCCGCCACCGTGACCTACCTGCTGGGGCTGCTCTTCGGCGCCTAATCCTCGCTGCCACTGGGCGGGGCGGTCACAAAGTCGATGAGCTCCTCGACCCGGCCCGCGAAGGCAGGCTCCAGGTCGGTGAGCCGGTGCACCCCGGAGAGGATCCGCCGCCAGGCGTCGTGAATGTCCTCCTGGGTCTGCCCGGGCCATCCGAAGGCGGCGCAAATTCCCCGTTTCCATTCGGTCCCCTGGGGAATGATGGGCCAGGCCTCGATCCCGAGGGCCGCCGGGCGGACCGCCTGCCAGACATCGATGTAGGGATGCCCGACCACCAGGAGCGTGCCAGTTGGCACCGACCGGGTGGCCTCCTGGGCGAGCCGCGTCTCCTTGCTTCCGGCGACGAGGTGGTCGACGAGCATCCCCACCCGCGCCGTCTGGGTCGGCGGGGACACCGCGAGCCGATCGGCGAGCCGGTCGACGCCCCCGATGGGCTCGACGACGACCGCCGCCTCCCGGAGATCGTCCCCCCAGACCCGCTCGAGGAGTTCCGCATCGTGTGTCCCCTCTACCCAGATCCGGCTCGCACGGGCGACTCTGGCCCGGTGCTCGGGCGCGGCCACCGACCCCGAGGCGGTCCTGCGCGTTGCCGGGGTACGGTTCGGCCGCGTCGGCGGGAGGGCTTTCACGGGGCGGCCGTCGATGAGATATCCGCCCCCGAGGGGGAACAGACGGGTCTCCCCGTGGCGGTCCTCAAGCCGCATCTGGTGGCTATCGGCGGTCAGGACGGCGCCGACCCAGCCGCTCACCGCATCCTCAAACACGGTTCCGGGATCGGCCGGGACCGGTTGCGGCCGGATGGTGCCGCGCAGTCGCCATCCGGGGGCCAGCGCATCCCGGTACGGGTCTTCCCTCATCCGCGCGCCACTCCATGGGCGCGGGTGCGCAACTGCGCCAGAGCCGTGTGCGCCGCGGTCAGTGCTTCCCCGGCGAGGTCCTCGCAGTGATCGGCGAGCTGCGCCCATACCGCCTGCTCTCTCCCGGAAGCCCTCCGGGCGGCGGCGCGCGCACGAGTCGCGAGCAGGGTCTCATCTCGGTGGTCGCCGAGGTGGGTCTGGACTGCCTTGGACCCGGCGACCAGGGCCCGGAGCGTCTCCGGGGAGAGAACACCGGAGCCGCGGAGGGCCTCCGCCGCATAGCGCAGTCTGCGGGCCGCCTTCCGGACTTCGTGCAGCGTCTCGAGGTGCATGGCTGGGGCTGCTCGGGCGCGCTCGTCAGCCTGCAGCAGGCTCCGGGCCGCCTCACGCACACAGGGGATGAGAGCCTCCTTGGGCGGATGTGCGGCCAGCGCCCCCAGCGGGGGAGTCCCGAGCGCCTCCCGGAGGGCCTGGCGCAGGCGTGTGTGCCGCGGACGATCGAGCTCGTTCCAAAGCCGCCGGAGCTCCCGGGCCGCCGGGGCCGACCCGGTGTCCGCGGCAAGGTGTTCCGAGAGGGCCTGTGCGGGGGCATCGAGTGGCAGCTCGGCGAGCCGGTCGCGCAGGAACTGTGCATGTACTTCGGCATCCCGGGCCCGGCCGAGTGCGCGCCCGTACCGACGCAGTCCCTCGGAGAGTTTCGCGGCGGCGTGCGGGATGCAGAGCGGCCCGTAGACGTCGAGCAGCGTCCGCAGGGTCCGGACCCTGACCCTGGCGCGGTGCACGGCGTCGTCGGCAGCGGTGCGGATGCCCTGTTCGCTGTCGAGCAGCTCTCCGATGGTGCGCCGCAGCGAGGCGGCGAGCACGGCTCCGGCCGTTGGGAACCGCTGAATGCTCCCCGCGGGAAGCGGGCTCGTCCCGATGGCCCGGGCCAGCTTCGAGACCGCGGAGGAGGGAACGGCCCCACCGCGACGGAGCACGGTTTCGCACGCATCCAACACCTGGGAGGCCCCATCCGCCCCGAGAGATTCGCTTGCCTCTGCCTCCCACTCGCGCCAGATGCGGCGGGTTCCCGTCCGCAGATCCGTGGCTTCGACGCGGTCGTCGCTGAGCTCGGCCAGCGGTGCCCCCGTCTCAGACAGCAGGGTGGTGGCGGTACGGGTGGTCTGCACCCGGGCGAGCGGGGTGAGCTCCCGGGTTCCGATGCGCTCGGCCAGCGCCGCCCGCACCTCCCCGGGTACTCCGTCCATCGGGTCGCCGAGGGGCCAGCGGAGCTCGCGCCGACCCGACCGGGCGCGCAATTTCACATGCCAGCCCGCATCGTGGCCGCCCTCGCGCCGCCGCAGGACGCCCCGGCCCTCCAGGAGACGCAGATCCGAGGTATCGAAGTAGGTAGCATCCAGGTGCTCGACGACGGTCTGCACCGAGGCACACCCCGGGATGTCGCGGAGCTCGGGCAGACAGGCCTCGGCTGGCACATCGTATTTCCGCTCGATCTCAAGATGCGCTTCCGCGTTCATGCATTCAGCCTACCGTCCTCCCACGGGGTGGTTGGCCGGGGGGCGGCAGAATCCCGGTGACTAGACTGCTGCACATGCGTGTCACGACCGAGATTCCTGTCCGCTGGAGCGATATCGATGCCTACGGGCACATCAACAATGTTTCGGCTCTGGAGATCTCCCAGGAGGCCCGGGTGGGGTTCTTCCGGCGAGTCCATGAGGATGGGGGAGTCCTTCCCTGGCATGACCATCGGGCCGGGGTGACCGATCTCGTCTATGTGGTGCACCAGGAGATCGAATATGTGCGGTCCATGCCGGATCCCCTCGGCTCCGCACTGGTGGATGTGTGGATCACCCGCATCGATCCGGCCGGCCTCGAACTCGCCTATGAGATCTACGGACCGGAACACGATCGCCCGTATACGATCGTGGCCAACACGGTGGCTGTGGTCGACGCTGAGACCGGGCGCCCACGGCGGCTCACAGAGCGGGAGCGGGAGACCGCGTCTCAGTATTTGGATGAGCCGCTGCGATTCCGGCACCGCGAACGTGGCGCCTGAGACCTGAGCCAGATCAGAGCGAGGTGCGGGAGTGCTCCTGCGCGTCGAGTGAGAACTCTTCTGCATCGATGCTGTGGAGGATCTCGGTCATAAGCTCTTCGTCGAGATTCCCGTTGTCCCGCTCCTGAAGGAGGATTTCCCGGCGGGCCTTGATGACCTGTCGGCGCAGATCGGAGACGTGGCGAGTCTGCAGCGTCGACCCCGGCTCGGCACCGGCGCCGCTCTCCTGAATCTGACGCTCAAAGGTGGCCATTCGCCGGCCGATCACCGTGATGGCGCGGTCGACGGTCGCATCGCCGTACTTGGTGCGCCACGACCCCTCCTTCGACTTCACGAATTCGGTGGCCTGCTTCAGCGTCGAGCGCAGCAGGCGCTGCCGGGCGAGGGCATCCCGTCTGGCCTGGGCGCTGTCGTGCACGTTGAGGACCCGGATGAGCCGCGGCAGGGTGAGGCCCTGAAGCAGCAGCGTGCCGATGGTCACGGTGAAGGCGACCAGCAGGATGGTGTCGTGTGCGGGGAACGGCGTGTTGTCGGGCAGAGTCGCCGGGACGCTGATGGCGGCGGCGATGGTGAGGACCCCGCGCATCCCGGACCAGGACAATACGAGCAGCTCTTTGAACGTCAAGGCCGAGGTGTTGTCGCTGGAGAAGAGCCGGATGCGGTTTTTGGCCCGCAACGCCATGCGCTGCAGACCGGACCCCTTGGGGGTGATGACCGTGATGGACTTCGTGAACAGCGTCGGGCCCTCGGCCTCCCGGCGATCCGGTCGCAGGAGGGCGAGGATCCAGGCCAGCCCGGCGCTCGCGAAGATGAACAGCGGGCGCACGAGAATGACCGTCACCAGGACCACCAGCATGGTGATCACCAGATCTCGGGTGCTCCGGGGGCCGCTGAGAACCGAGATGACGATGCTGTTGAGCTGCAGGCCGATCATACCGAAGACCGCCGCCTCGAGCAGGGTATCGATGGCGTTCCACAGCGGCTGCTCCTGGAGCCGGGCCCGATAGCCGGCGCTGGGCAGGCGGTGACCGATCACGAGGCCGGCCACCACCACCGCCAGCACCCCGGAGCCGTGGAATGTGGCGAAGGTGCCGGGGCCGTGCACCTGCTCGGCCGCGATGTAGGCGAAGAACGGGACGAGGAAGCTCACGATCGACTCGATGACCGGATCGCGCAGCCAGCGGCGCCCCCAGTTGAACGACCACCCGAAGAACAGCCCGAACACCACCCCGATGGCGACGGTGAAGAGGAAGACCCCCACATCCGCCCAGAGGGAGAGGGTGAGACCTCCGGCGACCGCCAGGGCCACCCGGAACAGCGTCAGGCTGCTCGCGTCGTTAATCAGGCTCTCGCCGAGCATCACCGTCATGAGGCGCCGGGGGAGGGCGAGTTTGCGGCCCACTGCGGTGGCACTCACCGCGTCCGGAGGCGCCACGATCGCCCCGAGCACGAACGCCCCCGCCCAGGTCATGTCGGGGATCAGGGTGTAGCTCACCCAGGCCACGGCGGCGGTCGTCACCACCACCAGCACCACACCGAGCATCGTGATGCCGCGCAGGTTGCGCCGGAAACTGATGACCGACACATTCAGCGCCGAGGAGTACAGCAGCGGTGGAAGCACCAGGGTGAGGATGATCTCGGGATCGATCTCGACCTGGGGGAGTCCCGGCAAGAATGACAGGGCTGCGGCGGCGAGCGTCACGACCAGCGGGGCCGGCCAGCCGAAGCGGCGGGCGATGGCAGTGACCAGCACGGCCCCCATCACGAGGGCGATGATGGTCAGTGAGTGCACGCGGCCGCCTTCTGCTGATGTGGGGTGTACCCCTATGATACCGGAGGTCCGCTGCAGCGGCGGGATTGAGACGAGGACGGGGAACAGATGTATCGCGTGGGAGTCGACGGATCATGCCTGAGCAATCCGGGGCCGGCCGGCTGGGCGGCGGTCGGGGAGGACGGGGAGTACTCCATTGGCTGGAAACCCCTGGGTACCAACAATCAGGGAGAGCTCAACGCCATCCGCGCCGCACTCTTGCAGTGGCCGGATCGAGACCTTGTCCTCGAAATCGACTCCGCCTACGCCAAGAATGCGGTCACTGTCTGGGCCGCAGGATGGCGGCGCCGGGGCTGGCGCAAGGCCGATGGCAAGGTTCCCGAGAACCTGACCCTCATCCAGCAGATCGTCGGCCTGCTCGAGACCCCTGGGCGCACTGTCGAGTTCGTGAAAGTGCGGGGGCACAACCTGGCCAACCAGTTTCCATTGAACACGGCGGCGGATGCCCTGGCCGTCACCGCCTCACAGCGGGCCAGAGACACCGGGCAAGCCGGGGCGGAGACCGGGACGGCCGACCTCTCCCGATTCCGTCCTCGCAGATAGGGCACCGGCCGGGCCAGTCGGCGGGCGGTGGCCCGTGGCTTCCGATCTCCCCTCACTCGGAGGGGGCCGGGGCCCGGACTGCCTCCCAGAGCTCCTGGAGGGCCTGGGCGGCCGCGCTCTTGGGCGCGAACTCCGACAGCGGAGCCCGTTCGAACCCCATACGCTCCACCACCACGCTGCTGGGAACGGTGATGGGCAATACCTCGGGGCGGGTCGCTGGCAGCATCGTCTGCGCCTCACGGTGCGCCTTGCGCCGGCGATCCACCATCGACAGGAATCCGACTAGCCGGGGCGGCACCTCCGAGTCCTCCACCAGCTCCGCAACCTGGTCCAGGCTCCGCAGTGACAGCGGGGCCGGGGGCAGCGGCACCAGGACCGTGTCCGCGGCCCGGAGCGCCGCCACCGCGACCGTCGAAGACTCCGGCGGGCAATCCAACACGATCGTGCGATAGTGGGCGCGGACCGGCCCCAGGACCTTGGCCAGACGTTTGCTGGACTTCTTGGCAGCATCCAGATCCCCGGCCAGGGAGCGGTAGCTCGGATCGGCGGGCAGCACGTCGAGACCGGGCACCGGGCTCTCACGGATCAGGTCGCGCACCCCCGTGCGCCCTTCGACCAGGGCGGCCACGCCGTGCTTTAACTTCGGTTTGACCTGGAGCAGGTAGGTGCTGGCGCCCTGCGCATCCAGATCCCATAAGAGCGTCGGCCCCTCGCGGGCGGCCAGAGCGGCCAGACAGACGGCGGTCGTGGTCTTGCCCACCCCGCCCTTGGTGCTGAAGACTGCGATGATCTGCGCATCCATAGGCTCATCCTAGAGAACGGGCCGGGGAAAACGCGCCCCGCCCGGCAGGTCGTGTGGTCAGGGAGCCGACAGTACCAGTCCGGCCGTCGCTGCGGCCCTCCCGAGGGCCAGTCCCAGGCTCGCGACGGTCTCGTGGGCGTTCAAGCCACTCGGGTTGGGCAGCACCCACAGCGGAACCCCGCAGAGCTCTCTTGGCTGCGGGCCCTGCACGGCGTGGGGGTCCTCGAAGGCCTCCCGGTAGGCGACGATCCCTGCCACCGCGATGAGCCTGGGATGGGTGTACCGCACGACCTGCTGGAGGTCCCGCGCCCCCTGCCTGAGCTCCTCCCGCGAGAGCTCATCGGCGCGAGCGGTCGCCCGGTTGACGAGGTTCGTGATGCCCACGCCGCGGGAGAGCAGCAGCTCACGGTCAGCGGTGCGGAGCCCCCGGCTCGCATCCACCCGACGGGGAAGAACCCCGCCGGCCTCCAGCGCCGGCCAGAAGCGGTTCCCGGGCCGGGCGAAAGGCGCGTTGACCACCGCCGTCCACAGTCCGGGGTTCACCCCGACGATCAGCAGGCGGATGCCGTCTCGGAGAACCGGGTCGACCGTGCCGTTGCGGGCGGCCGCCAGATCGGCCTTCGTGGGGCGGGGACTCAGCTCCTCGGCCGTCGTGACTCCTCTGCCAGATGCACCAGGTGGACGACGAACTCATGGGTGGGACAGGCGACGCCATGGGCGCGACCCAGGCGGGCGAGATACCCGTTGATCGCATCCACCTCGGTGGGGCGGCCGGCGATAAAATCCTGAAACATCGAGGGATAGTGGCCGGGGAGAAGATCCCGGCAGGCGTGCAGGATCCCGGCAATCGCCTCCTCGCGGGTCTGAACCGGGGTGATCCCGGCCGCATCGAGCGCCGCATAGGCCTCCGTGACCAGCTGTTCGGTCATCGCGTCCGAGCCTGCGTAGGCGCCGAAGGCCCCCACTGGAATCTGGAACATGGTGCACAGCGAGTTCGACACCGAGTTGAAGATCACCTTCGCAAGGAGCGTCCCCTGCACATTGTCAGAGATCTCGGGGCCAAGTTCCGCCCGGGCAAAATCTTCGCTGAACGCCTGAACCGGCCCGTCGGTGCGGCCGTCGAGCGCCGCGAGGGAGGTGTGTTCGAGGCCTCGGGCTCCCATGAAGTCGGCCTCGCCAGGACCCTTCAGAATGGTCGCGATCACGGCGGTGCCGGCCACGATGGCCTCGTCCGGGAACACCTCCTGGAGCCGCTCGATGTGCCCCATCCCGTTCATGGCGGTGAAGACGAGCTGCCCGGGCCGGAACAGCCCCCGGCAGCGCTCCAGGGTCTCGGCGAGCTGCATCTGCTTCACGAAGACGATCCAGGCATCGGGAGCTCCCCGATACTCCTCCGGGGTGAACAGGTGGATGGGCACCAGGTGGCGGTTCTGCCCGTCCCGAGAGATCCACACCCCGCCCTGGGCCCGGACCGCATCGAGGTTCGGCTGCCAGGTGTCGATGAAGTCCACCTCGAAGCCGCCGATCTCCTGCAGCATTACCCCAAACCGGTACCCCATTGCACCGGCGCCGATCATTCCGTATCTCATCTGCGTCTCATCTCTCTTTCTGCGAAGTCTGGAGGGCGTGTGACCGGGACCCGTTACAGGCGGATGTCCCCCAGAGCTGAGGCATCCCCGGTCCATTCGTAGCGCTGCAGGGCGATCGGAACGTTTCCGTTGCTCCAGAGCCGGTCGTGAAAGTCCTGGAGCGAGAACCCGGGCTCCGAGGACACTGCCGTGAGGAAGGCGAGGATCTGGGTTTTCCCGACCTGATAGGTCATGCCCTGCCCGGGGGTCTTCGCGAAGAAGGAGGCCTCCCAGCCGGCCGTGTAGGCGTCCATGGGGACGCTCCTGGCCAGTTCTGCGGCGGCATCCGGGATGCTCAGCCGTCCGAGCGCCAGCCGGATATCGATACTGACGCGCAGGGCCCGCAGGCGTAGGAAGGCGTGGATGGTCTCCTGACTGTCCGGGGAGCCCGCAAAGAGCCCCGCCCTGGAGAGCATCTCCTCGTTGTAATAGCCGATGCCCTCATTGGCCCCGGAGTCGTAGTAGTGGCGGCGGATGGGGTCCGGGTTGGCGGCCGAGAGGGCCAGCTGCTGGCTGTGACAGCCCTCATGGATGAGGCCGGTCATCGGATCGCGGCCGATGGCGTCGTCGAAGAAACCGAGGCCCTCCTCGGTGTCGGGCTGATAGCTCACGGCTCCCCGGTCTGCGCACTCCCACTCGATGAAATCGGTGACCCCCAGCCACTGCAGCGGGGCGAGGTAGTCGGGCATGAGCTCCAGCAGGTAGTGCCGGAGCGTTGCGGGCTGGCTGAGCAGCCCCCGGGACTCGTAGAAGCGCCGGATCT
>JAKVJE010000018.1 GCA_022487185.1 Microbacteriaceae bacterium | reverse complement strand
GGGGCAGTTTCCATTTGGGAAGGGAACGGGGTTCAGTCGGTCTCGGCCGGCACCGTCTCCGCAGTGGTCTCGTCCGGTGCATCATTGGCGAGACCCAGCCGGTCGATGACGTAGAAGCAGATGCCCAGGAGCATCCCGATGAGCGTCGCGAGGGTCAGGCCCGTGAGCTGGAAATTCTGTCCGACCTGGATGAAGGCACCCGACAGACCGGTCACCATGACCACGGAGGAGAGCACCAGGTTCCGGGAACGGGAGTAGTCCACTCGGGCCTCGACGAGGAGGCGCAGACCGCTGGCGGCGATGGTGCCGTACAACAGGAACACGACGCCGCCGATGACGGCACTCGGAATGGAGCTGATCAGGGCCGAGATCGGGGCGATGAAGGCGAAGATCGCCGAAATTGCAGCGGCCCCGCCGATCACCCACACCGAGTACACCCGGGTGATGGCCATCACGCCGATGTTCTCACCGTACGTCGTGGTGGGAACAGACCCCACGAACCCGGAGATCGTCGTCGAGAGGCCGTCGCTGAACAGGGTCTTCGCCAGACCGGGTTGTCCGTTGACCAGATCGCGCCCCACGATCTTGCTGGTGACTTCCTGATGACCGATGTGCTCGGTGATGACGACCAGCGCCGCCGGGGCGATGACCGCGATGGCCCCCCAATCGAATTTGGGGAAAGTGAACGTGGGCACCGAGAACAGGCCCCCGGAGACCACTCCCGAGAGATCGACGACGCCCATCAGGGCGGAGAGTGCGTAGCCCACCACGATGGCGATCAGAATCGGGATTACGGCGAAGAACTTACGAAACAGAATCGAGCCGAAAATGGCCACGGCCAGCGTGATCATGGAGATCAGAATCAGTTTGCCGTCGCCGGGCTGGATCACCTTGCTCGTGAAGCCGTCCAGGACGGGGATGCCCGCATCCTTGGCGGCGGTACCGGCGAGGGTCAGACCGATGAGGGCAACGATCGGCCCCATGGCGGCTGGCGGGAGCACGATGTCGATCCAATGGGTCCCGAACAGCTTGATGATCCCGGCGATGATCATGATGATCACACCGACGACCACGAAGGCCCCCAGGGCGTAGGGATACTGATCGGCCTTGGTGTGACCCGCGGGGCCGATGATGACAGCCACCGGGGCGAGGAAGGCGAAGCTGGACCCCAGGTACGCGGGGGCCTTACCACGGGTGATCAGGATGAACAGGAGCGTTCCGACGCCATTCATGAGGAGCACAATGCCCGGGTCGATCCCAAACAGGATCGGGACCAGGATTGAGGCGCCGAACATGGCGAAAATATGCTGCACGCTGAGCGCGAGACCACGCCAGAACGGCGGACGATCTTCGATGTTCAGGATGGGTTGGGTCATAACCGCCTTCGATTCTGAGTGTCACCTTGAGATGACGTGTTGAATATCTTTGAAGATTGTAGAGAGGGGATGTTGCCACCCTGTTTCTTGTCATCGGCGTACTGTCGGGTGGAGTACCCTGAAGATGCATATCGAAGAGCCGCACAATGACGTGCGGTGACACACAGAGGAGTGTGACGTATGAAAGCAGCACGTTTCTATGCCGCCAAGGACATCCGTATTGAGGACATCCCGGAGCCGGAGATCAAGCCAGGCGCGGTGAAGATTGACATCGCCTGGTGCGGTATCTGCGGGACTGACCTGCACGAGTATCTTGACGGCCCGATTTTCGTGCCACAGCCCGGACATCCCCACCCCCTGACGCATGAGGAGCCCCCGGTCACCCTGGGCCATGAGTTCTCCGGTGTGATCTCCGAGGTCGGCGAGGGCGTCTCGGATCTCAAGGTCGGCGACCACGTCGTCGTGGAGCCCTATGTGGTCTGCGGGGAGTGCATCCCGTGTAAAGAGGGCAAGTACAACCTCTGCGACAACATGGGGTTCATCGGGCTGGCCGGTTTTGGCGGCGGACTGGCCGAGAAGATCGTCGTCGAGCAGCGTTGGGTCCACAAGATCGATGATTCGGTACCCCTGGATGAGGCCGCTGTCATCGAGCCGCTGACGGTTGCCGTCCACGCGGTCCGGATCTCGGGCGCCAAGGCCGGGGACTGGGCCCTGGTGGGAGGGGCTGGCCCGATCGGTCTGCTCGTCGCCGCCGTGCTCAAGGGGGAGGGTCTGCATGTGATCATCTCCGAGCTCGCCGATCTGCGCAAGAAGAAGGCGCAGGAGTCCGGGGTCGCCGACTACATCGTCGATCCCTCGAAGGAAGATCTGAAGGCCCGCGTTCGCGAGCTGACCAACGGAGTGGGCGCGGATGTCGCCTTCGAGTGCGCCGGTGTGAACCCGGTCTTCGACGGCATGCAGGATGCGCTCAAGATGGGCGGCGTCCTCACGAACGTCTCCATCTGGGGCCACGACGCCACCGTCGACATGCACAAGCTCGTCAACAAGGAGCTCGTGGTCAAGGGCACCATCGGGTACGCCCACGATCACCCGACCTCCATCAAGCTGGTCGAGGACGGCAAGGTCGATGTGAAGCCGTTCATCACGGGTCGTATTGCTCTCGAGGACCTCATCGATCAGGGCTTCAAGACCCTGATTGATCACAAGGACACCGCAGTCAAGATTCTCGTGCACCCGTGAGCGTGCACCACTGATCGCTGGACCGCTCGACACTGAGCGGATACGGGCGCCGGAGCTTCGTGCTCCGGCGCCCGTTGGCGTTGTACGGGGACAACGCTCGCGATCAGATCGCCGATTCGATTTTTTCTTATACCGGATATATTCTTTCTTCGTCTGTTTTTCCCGTGAAAGGCCTCACCCATGGCGACTGCGTCCGTGAGCTGGATCGGAGCACTGATCGGTCTTCTCTTGGCCATCGTGCTCATCCTGCGCAAACTCAACCCTGTGTACTCTCTGCTGCTCGGCGCCGTCGTGGGCGCCCTGCTCGGCGGCGGAGGGATCTCCGGGACCGTCGATATCGTCGTCGCCGGGACCCAGTCGGTCATGGGCACGGTGGTTCGTGTCCTCGCCGCCGGCGTGCTCGCCGGAGTCATGATGGAATCCGGCGCGGCCGAGACCATCGCGAAAGCCATCGTTTCGCATCTGGGGGAGCGGCTGGCCATCCTGTCGCTGGCACTCGCCACCATGGTGATCACCGCGGTCGGGGTCTTCATCCCCGTGGCGGTCCTCATTGTCGCCCCGATCGCTCTGGACGTCGGCAAGCGCCTGGGTATCTCGAAGCTGGCGCTGTTGGTGGCCCTCTCGGGCGGCGGCAAGGCCGGAAACGTCATCTCCCCGAACCCGAACACCATCGCGGCCGCGAAGGGGTTCGGCACCGATCTCAGCCACGTCATGCTGGCCGGTACCGTTCCTGCGCTGTTCGGCCTGGCCACAGCCGTCCTGCTGGCCTCGATGCTCCGCACCCGCGGTGACGCCGTGACCGACGCCGATCTGGAGGATTCGGTCGGCCCGCAGCGCGATCTGCCCTCCCTCGGCCGCGCCGTCATCACTCCGCTGCTCGCCGTCGTGCTGCTGCTCCTGAACCCCGTCTCACAGCTGCTGCACATCCCGGTTCTCGACAAGATCAGCCTCGACTCGATGTATGTGCTGCCGCTGGCTGCCTTGATCGGCATGGTCGCCATGGGGCACTCCCGCCAGGTGCTCTCGTACACGAGCGCGGGGATCGCCCGCATGACCGATACGGTGCTCATCCTGATCGGGGCCGGTGCCATTGGCGGCCTCATCTCCGCCTCGGACCTCTCGGTTCGCATTGTCGACATCGTGAAGGCCTCCGGCATCTCCGGCACGTTCCTGGCCCCGCTGGCAGGCGTGCTCATGGCCGCAGCCGCTGCATCCACCTCCACCGGTGTGATCCTGGCCACAGGCTCCTTCAGCAAGGCCATCCTCGGCTTCGGGGTCTCCCCGCTCGGAGCGGCCGTCATGGTCAACACCGGTGCCACCGTCATTGACCACCTCCCGCACGGGAACTACTTCCACGTGACCGGGAATGCGATCAAACTGGATATGAAGCACCGGTTTGCGGCCGTCCCCTGGGAGAGCGTCGTCGGTCTGGTTATGACCGTTGTCGCCACTGCCGTCTACGGCTTCATGTTCTGATCCGACCCCGATCCGTCCGAAGGAGATCCCATGCGCCTCGTGCTCGCCCCTGATTCTTTCAAAGAGAGCCTGACGGCCCAGCAGGCTGCCCAGGCCATGTCGGCTGGGGTGCGCGCCGTCCTGCCCGACGCGGACCTGGTGCTCATCCCCATGGCAGACGGCGGAGAGGGGACCGTCCAATCGCTGGTGGACGCCACATCCGGCCATATCGTCACCCGCCAGGTGCGGGGCCCCCTGGGCCGCCAGGTGGAGGCCCGATTCGGCATGCTCGGGGACGGCCACACCGCCATCATCGAGATGGCTGAGGCGAGTGGACTGCAGCTCGTGCCTGTCGCCGAGCGCAACCCGCTGGTCACTACCACCTACGGGACCGGGGAGCTGATCCGTGCCGCGCTGGAAGAGGGGGCCAGGAGCATCATCCTGGGGATCGGGGGCTCTGCGACGGTTGACGGGGGAGCCGGCATGGCCCAGGCTCTGGGATATCGCCTTACCGATGCGTCCGGAGCGGAGCTGGCCCCCGGGGGAGCCGCACTGGCCGATCTGGCCCACATCGATGCCTCTGGGGCCGACCCTCGACTCCGGGCGCTCACGATCCTGATCGCCTCCGACGTGACGAATCCGTTGACGGGTCCCGAGGGCTCTGCAGCCGTCTTCGGCCCGCAGAAGGGGGCAACCCCCGAGATGGTGTCCCAGCTGGATGCGGCTCTCGCACACTTCGCCCGGGTGGTGCGCACCGATCTGGGGCGGGAGGTCGACCAGGCGACTGGGGCCGGGGCTGCCGGCGGACTGGGTGCGGGGCTCCTCGCCTTCACCGAGTCCGAGATGCGCAGCGGATTCGACATTGTCGCCGAGTACGCCCACCTCGCAGAGGCATGTCAGGGGGCCGACTTCGTCCTCACTGGGGAGGGGAGCATCGACCGTCAGACGCTGCGCGGGAAGACGCCGCTCGGCGTTGCACAGGTGGCAAAGCACGTCGCCCCGGATACCACGGTGATTGCGCTGGCCGGGCGTATCGGTCCCGGTGCCGAGGAGCTCTACACGCTGGGCATCGACGCCATCTTCAGCATCGTGCCCGGGGCGACCACGCTCAGCGATGCACTCTCGAACGGGGCGGAAAATATCACCCGGACCACAGAAAACGTGATGCGGTTCCTCCTCCGCGTCTCCGCATAACGAGACCTGGAGCCGGCCGCACGCAGGGGCTGGAGTCCACGGCCAGACTCACTGTCCGACGGCGGCGCACCGGTGAATCGTCGCGGCGAAGTCCGCGACCTCATCGTCGGTGATGTCCCACGGGCACATCCAGCGGACGGTGCCCTGCGTATCCCAGTCGTAGAAGTGATACCCGCATGCCCTGATGCCTGCTGCACAGGCGGCGGAAAGCCGGGGGAATAGACTATTGGCCTGCACGGGCCAGGGCCATTCGAGCGTGGGGATGTCGGACAGGCGGCGCCTGAGCTCGGTCGCCGCCCGGTTCGATCGGTCGGCAAGCCGGATTCCCAGGTCGTCGTCGAAGAGCGCCAGGAGCTGCGCGCTGAGATACCGCATCTTGCTCGCGAGCTGTGTTGCGGTCTTTCGGATGATCTCCAGCCGGGCTGTGGGTGCATCGGGCCCCGCCACCACGACCTCCGCCCCCATGCCTCCGACTTTGGTTCCCCCGAGACTGAGGAGGTCGACCCCGCTGCCGCGCAGCAGTCCTCCCAGTGTGATGCCCGCGGCGGCGGCCGCGTTCCAGATACGCGCACCATCGAGATGCACCGCAAGCCCCAGCCGATGCGCGGCAGTGGTCAGCTCGCGCAACTCCTGCACGGAGTAGCAGGTTCCGAGCTCGGTCGGCGTGCTCACAGTCACCGCAGCGGGGAGGGCGGAATGCACCGGGCGGGCCCGGCTCACCCCGAGTTCGAGGCTCTCCGGGGTGAGCTTGCCATCGGTGCTGGGGACGGGCAGCACCCGGATTCCTCCCAGCGCCGCGGCCGCCGCGGACTCCTCGGTATTGGCATGCGCCGTGTCAGCGGCCAGGACTCCGCCGAAGCGCGGCACGAGTGCCGTCAGCGCCACGGTGTTCGCCCCGGTCCCGGTGAACACCGGGAACGACTGTGTTCCCTCCCCGAATTCCGTTTCAAGCCGGCTGCGCAACCGGGCCGTCCACGGGTCCTCCCCGTACGCGGCGGCACGTCCGCTGCTGGCCTCGGCAAGGGCAGAGAGCACCGTAGGATGGGCTGGAGCGTAATTGTCGGATGCGAAGGTGAGCCGTTCGGTCTTCGGAGAGATCTCTACCATACGGTTCAGTGTATGCGCGGGCGAGACATCCCCAGACCGAGCCAGCCAGTCACCCAGAGCTCGAGATGTTGGCAGAACTGCTGGCAGAACCGTTTTTCCTGGACGGCATCGGCTCAACCGCGCCATACTGTACCGGAGGTGGGACTTGAACCCACAAGCCATCGCTGACAGAGCATTTTGAGTGCCCCGCGTCTGCCAATTCCGCCACTCCGGCCTGCCGATCGAACAGCAGGATCGGCCCAGCGGTGTAAATAGTACCCTAGGATAGTGACCGTGACTGAAACTCCTGCACGTCCCCGCACCGCCGTCGTCGCGGAGGACGAGTCCCTGATCCGTCTGGATATCGTCGAGACCTTGCAGGAGGCGGGCTTCGATGTGGTCGGCGAGGCGGCCAACGGCGAGCTCGCCCTCCAGCTGGTACGAGAGCACCGCCCCGACGTCGTCGTTATGGACGTGAAAATGCCCGTACTCGACGGTATCTCGGCGGCACAGACCATCACCGACGAAGCCATCTCACCGGTCGTCATGCTCACCGCTTTCAGCCAGCGCGACCTGGTCGATCGGGCGAGTAATGCGGGGGCCATGGCCTACGTGGTCAAACCGTTCACCCCGTCCGAGCTGCTGCCCGCCATCGAAATCGCGATTTCGCGTTTCGATCAGCTGCGGGCCCTCACCGAGGAGGTCGGAGACCTCAAGGAACGTTTCGAGACGCGGAAGATTGTCGATCGGGCCAAGGGCCTTCTGAACGACAAAATGGGCCTTACTGAGCCGGAGGCCTTCCGCTGGATTCAGAAGGCCTCCATGGACCGTCGCCTGACCATGCGGCAGGTGGCCAGCGCGGTGATCGAGCAGATTCTGGCCTCCGATTCCGAAGAATCCTCAGGAGAGGCGTCGGCCAGCCGCGGCTGACCCCCATTGTCCTGTCTCAGTGGCGTCGTTTGATGAAGTTCGTGATGCGAACCGTCGAAAGCCGGGTGCCCGCCTCGTCTCGGATCACGATCTCATGCACCGCGAGGGACCGGCCCAGGTGGATGGCCTCACAGGTCCCGGTGACGAGTCCGGCTGAGGCGGAGTGCGTGTGCGTGGCGTACACATCCAGGCCCACTGCATACCCGTCCTCTCCAGCGTGGGCGATCGCGGCCATCGACCCCAGCGTTTCGCCGAGTGCGACATATGCTCCACCGTGCATCACCCCGAAGTACTGGCGGTTGCCTTCGACCGGCATGGTTCCGACCGCGTGCTCGGGCCCGACCTCGAGGATGCGGATCTGGAGCTTCTCGCAAAGCTCTCCGAGATATTTGGGGTCGACGGCGTAACCACCGCCCGCGGTGAGCGGTCCTGGCTCCTGCATACGTACCTGTCCTCTCTGTGCTGCTTCCCTGCGCGACGGGCGCATAGGGCAATCCTCCCACACCGGGGTGACGGTGCGGCCCACTAGGCTGTTGGCATGGCGCAATCCCAGCAGACTCTTCTCGTGATCGACGGGCACTCGCTCGCCTTTCGGGCCTTCTTCGCCCTGCCGGCCGAGAGTTTTCGGCTCGAATCCGGTGTCTACACCAATGCGGTGCACGGCTTCCTCAGCATGCTCCTCACCCTGTTGGAGCACGAGGCACCCACCCATCTCGCCGTCGCCTTCGACCTGGGCCGCCACTCCTTCCGAACTGAGGAATACCCGGAGTACAAGGGTACCCGTCCAGACTCCCCGGTGGAGTTCCATGGACAGGTCGAATCTCTGCAGGACGCCCTGCGGGCCATGCGCATCACCGTGGTCACCAAGGAAAACTACGAGGGCGACGACATCCTGGCCACGCTGTCGGCCCGAGGGGTCCAGGCGGGCATGCGCGTCCTGGTGGTCAGCGGGGACCGGGACAGCTTCCAGCTCATCACCGATCAGGTCACCGTGCTCTATCCGGTCCGGGGCGTCTCGCAGCTCAAGCGCTATACGCCGGAGGAGCTTGAGAAAAAGTACGGCGTCCCCCCGCAGCACTACCCGGACATCGCAGCCCTCGTCGGGGAGAAGAGCGACAACCTCCCCGGGGTTCCGGGGGTGGGCCCCAAGACAGCGGCCCGATGGATTCAGCGGTTCGGCGGGGTCGAAGAGATCCTGGCCCACCGGGATGAGATCTCCGGGAAGGTCGGGGCATCCCTGTCTGAGCACGTCGACGATGTGCTCCGGAACCGTCATCTCAATCGGCTCGTCCGCGATCTCGAGCTGCCGCTCACCCTCGACGAGCTGCGCATCCGAGAAGTCGACCATCAGGCCGTCGACGATGTCTTCGGGCGACTCCAGCTGCGCACCATGCGGGCACGGGTTCAGGCCCTGGACTCACACCTGCGCCGCGCACCCGGGGCACAGGGCGGCCAGGTTGCTCCGGAGGTGACCCAGGCATCCACCTCGACGTCGGTGGTCACCGAGGAGCCCCCGGCGTCGCGGGTGGTCGATGCCGAGGCCGCCTCGACCTGGCTGACCGCCCACGCTTCGGAGCCGCTGGGGCTCGACCTCGAAACGGTCGACGGAGCACTGGCCAGTCTCGGCATCGCCGCGCAGCACGAGGCCATCGCCGTCGCCTGGACACCTGAGGCCCCGGAGTTCCGGCCGGTACTGGACTGGCTGGCAGCCTCCTCCCGGTCGAAGATCGTCCATGCCTCCAAGGGTGCACTCAAGACGCTCTGGGCGGCCGGGGCCGAACTGCAGGGGATCGCCGGCGACCCGCTGCTCTCCTGGTTCCTGGTCGACTCTGCCCGCAGTGATTACAGTCTGGAGGCCTCCGAGCCGCAGTTTTTCGAGGCCTCAATCACCCATCCGGCCGAAGGGGACCTGCTCTCCGGACCCGGGACACCCGACTGCGCACTGCGGGCCTGGGAATCGCTGCGCCTGGATGCACTGCTGCAGACCATTCTCCGCAACCGCGGCGGGCTGCATGTACTCACCGATATCGAGCTCCCGCTGAGCCCCGTCCTGGCGGCCATGGAGCGCACCGGGATCGCAGTTTCCCGAGAGCAGCTCTCGGAGCTCTGCGACACCTTGCAGGAACGCGCCGCGGGCATCGCCTCAGAGGCGTACAAGGCCATCGGTCATGAGGTGAATCTCGCCTCGCCCAAGCAGCTCCAGACGGTTCTGTTCGACGAGCTGGGGATGCCGAAGACCCGGGCCACGAAGACCGGCTACTCGACGAACGCCGCGGCGCTGGAATCCCTCTACGAGCGCACCGAGCACCCCTTCCTCCAGTTCCTCCTGGCACACCGGGACGCCACGAAACTGGCGCAGATGGTGGTGACGCTGCTCCGATCGGTCGCGGAGGACGGCCGCATCCACACGACCTATCTGCAGACCGGAGCCGCCACGGGCCGGCTGAGCTCGCTCGACCCGAACCTGCAGAATATTCCGGTGCGCAGCGAGGAGGGGCGCCATATCCGGGATGCGTTCGTCGTCGGGGAGGGATATGAGACCCTGATCAGCGCCGACTATTCCCAGATCGAGATGCGCATCATGGCGCACCTGTCGCGCGATGAGGGACTCATCGAGGCTTTCCGGAGCGGAGAGGACCTGCACCGATACGTCGGGTCCAAGGTCTTTGGGGTTCCCCCGGCCGAGGTCACCGATGCGATGCGCTCGAAGGTCAAGGCCATGAGCTACGGACTGGTCTACGGGCTCAGCGCCTTCGGGCTCTCCAGACAGTTACGGATCAGCCGGGAAGAGGCAAAGTCCCTCATGTCCGGATACTTCCAGCGGTTCGGTGGCGTGCGGGACTACCTGCGCGAGGTGGTGGAGCGAGCCCGGACCGACGGGTACACCGAGACCATCCACGGGAGACGACGTCCCTTCCCCGACCTGAGCTCGCACAACCGGGTTCTGCGCGACAACGCGGAACGAGCTGCGCTCAACGCTCCGATCCAGGGGTCCGCCGCAGACATCATGAAACTCGCCATGCTCCGCGTCGACCGTGCGCTCCGGTCCGCCGGACTGCGTTCACGAACCCTCCTGCAAGTGCATGACGAGCTGATCCTGGAGGTCGCCCCGGGCGAGACCGACGCGGTTCGAGAGCTCGTCACAGCCCAGATGGAGGGGGCTGCGGATCTCTCCGTCCCGCTGGAGGTGCATATCGGGATCGGCCCGACCTGGGCGAAGGCGGCCCACTGATGCGCGTGAGTCTGGATGCACCGCTGAACACGATCGGGGAGGGGAGCGTCATCTCCGCGCTCTGGAGCCGCTTTCCGACACCGGCCGAGGAGCGCCCCGACGACGACTGCGCGCGCTTCACACCGCCGGCCGGGTTCGACCTCCTGACGACCGTCGATATGCAGGTCGAGGACCAGGACTTCCTCATGGAGTACTTCACGCCCTACGACGTCGGCTGGAAGTCCGCTGCCATGAACCTGTCGGATATCGGGGCCTGCGGGGGAACCCCGGAGGCCCTGTATGTCGCCCTGGCCATGCCGGCCCACCGCACCGTCCGAGACCTGATTAGCTTCGCCGACGGGGTCCGGGATGCCTGCGAGGCCTGCGCCCCCGGCACGGTGGTGCGCGGTGGCGATATGTCCGATGCCCGGCGCATCATCGTCTCCATCACCGCGACGGGTCTCGTCCCCGCGGGCAAGACGATCGGCCGTTCCGGGGCGCAGCCCGGTGACCAGGTCTGCTACGCGGGGATCCTGGGACATTCCCGGGCGGGGGTCGAGGCCATGCTCCAGCACAACATCCGTCACGCCCCGGAGCGGGCGTTGGCCGCACAGATGCGGCCGGAGCCACCGGTCCGCCTTGGAGCCCAGGCATACGATCTCGGGGCCCACGCGATGATGGATGTCTCGGATGGGCTCGCCATTGACGGTGCCCGGATGGCCCGGGCCTCGGGAGTCACCATCGACTTCGATTCGGCCGCGCTCGCCCCCAGAGTCGCCGAGCTGGGGTGGGTGCGCCACGAACTTGGGGCCGACCCGTGGGAGTTCGTGATGGCTGGCGGTGAAGATTATGGTCTGTTGGCGACCTTCCCCGAGGGCGCATTGCTCCCGGAGGCCTTCGACCGGGTCGGCACGGTGCTTCCGGCCGGAGAGCATGCGGTGCTGCTGGCCGGAGAGCCCTCCCGATACCGGGGATGGGATCACTACGCCCCGGAAAACGGGGCCAGCCATCCCGGGGCCGACACGATCGGGTGACATTCGGACTTTGCCCAGACAACACCTCCGGGGTAGACTCATTGCGGTGCTCTGCGCACGCTCCTGGCACCGTTCCGTACCCATCCGCCGGTCTCGGCGTGCGCCGTCTCGGGCACAAACAATTCAATCCATACTGGAGTACATCCCCTAATGACATCAACTGTCGACCAAAAAGCCCCCAAGCAGGTAGCCGTCAACGATCTCGGCTCTGAGCAGGACTTCCTCGAGGCGGTCGAAAAAACAATCAAGTTCTTCAACGACGGTGACCTTCTCACCGGAACCGTCGTCAAGGTCGACCGCGACGAGGTACTCGTCGACGTCGGCTACAAGACCGAGGGCGTTATCCCCTCGCGTGAACTCTCCATCAAGAAGGATGTCGATCCTGACGACGTCGTCAAGGTCGGAGATCCCATCGAGGCCCTCGTCCTCCAGAAAGAGGACAAAGAGGGTCGGCTCATTCTGTCGAAGAAGCGTGCCCAGTACGAGCGCGCCTGGGGCGACGTGGAGCGCATCAAGAACGAGGACGGGGTCGTCAAGGGCACCGTCATCGAGGTCGTCAAGGGCGGCCTCATCGTCGACATCGGCCTGCGCGGCTTCCTGCCTGCTTCGCTGATCGAGCTGCGCCGCGTGCGCGACCTCACCCCGTACCTCGGCCGTGAGCTCGAGGCCAAAATCCTCGAACTCGACAAGAACCGGAACAACGTGGTGTTGTCCCGCCGCGCCCTGCTCGAGCAGACGCAGTCCGAGACCCGCAGCTCCTTCCTGCACGAGCTCGCCCCCGGGCAGATCCGCAAGGGCGTTGTCTCGTCGATCGTCAACTTCGGCGCCTTCGTCGACCTGGGCGGCGTGGACGGCCTCGTGCATGTCTCCGAACTGTCCTGGAAGCACATCGAGCGTCCGGACGAGGTCGTCAAGGTGGGCCAGGAGGTTACCGTCGAGGTGCTCTCCGTTGAGCTCGATCGGGAGCGCGTCTCCCTGTCGCTCAAGGCCACCCAGGAAGATCCTTGGAAGGTCTTCGCCCGCACCCACGCCATCGGCCAGATCGTGCAGGGCAAGGTCACCAAGCTCGTTCCGTTCGGCGCCTTCGTGCGTGTCGCCGACGGCATCGAGGGCCTGGTGCACATCTCCGAGCTCTCGAACCGCCACATCGACCTCGCTGAGCAGGTCGTGAGCGTCGGGGAGGAACTGTTCGTCAAGATCATCGACATCGATCTCGACCGCCGTCGTATCTCCCTGTCGCTGAAGCAGGCCGACGACTCCGTCGACCCCAACGGCACCGACTTCGACCCGGCCATCTACGGCATGGTCACCGAGTACGACGAGAACGGCAACTACAAGTATCCGGAGGGCTTCGACCCCGAGACGAACGAGTGGAAGCCCGGCTTCGAAGAGGCTCGCGACAAGTGGGAGAAGGAATACGCCGCGGCCCAGTCCCTCTGGGAGGCCCACAAGGTTCAGGCTCGCAAGAACCTGGAGCGCGATGCCGAAGCCGCCGCAGAGTCCACGGTGGGTGGCAGCTACGGCTCCACCGAGAGCACCCAGCACGACGGCACCCTGGCCGACGATGCCTCGCTCGCCGCACTCAAGGAACAGCTCGAGCACAAGTAAGACCGGGCTCGGGCGCTGGAACGACTTCCAGCCCCGATCCTGAATCTCCCGAAGGGGGTCGCCATCCGGCGGCCCCCTTCCGCGTTCCCGCGACTCCCCGAACGATCGATAGGATACGGACATGGCATATCTCGTCGCACTCACCGGGGGAATCGGAGCCGGCAAATCCACTGTCGCCTCGGTCTGGCGCACCCTCGGAGCCGAGATCGTCGACGCCGACCAGCTCGCCCGGGAAGTGGTCTCTCCGGGTGCCCCGGCCCTTGCCGAAGTGGTCAGGGCCTTCGGTCCGGAGATCCTCCTCCCGGATGGGGCCCTCGACCGCCCGGCTCTCGCCGCCATCGTGTTCGCAGACCCCGATCGGCGCCGGCTCCTGGAGTCCATCCTCCATCCCGCGGTTCAGCACCTCGCGGCAACCCGGCTCAGCGCCTCACAGGCGCGGATCGCCGTCTACGACGTCCCGCTCCTCGCCGAGGCGCGGAAGGCGCTCCACTTCGACCGCATCGTGGTGGTGAGCGCCCCGGAGGAGGTGCGCCTCCGCCGTCTCATCGAGATCCGGGGGATGGATGCGGCCAAGGCCCGAGATCGCATCCGTTCGCAAGCCACCGAGGCAGAGCGCCTAGCCCTCGCCGACGACGTTCTGGATGCGTCCGGAACACTCGAGTCCACCCGGGAACGGGCACGCCTGCTCTGGAGTGAGCTCCTCAAACGGGCAGGCGCCTCAGAACGGGACTCCGCCTGAGGCGAACAGCCCCGTTCCACCCCCGTTTGTGCCCTGCCGCGCCATACACTCAGAGCATGCAGCCGACCCGCACCGTCCATCCGTTCCAGGTACTGAGCCCCTTCCAGCCGGCCGGCGACCAGCCGAAGGCGATCGAGGAGCTGTCCCAGCGCATCGAAGACGGAGAGCGCGATATCACGCTGATGGGAGCGACGGGGACCGGGAAGTCCGCCACCGCCGCCTGGATGATCGAGCGCATCCAGCGACCGACCCTCCTTCTGGAGCCGAATAAGACCCTGGCCGCACAGATCGCCAATGAGCTCCGCCAGCTCATGCCGAACAACGCGGTCGAATACTTCGTGTCGTACTACGACTACTACCAGCCCGAGGCCTATGTGCCCCAGACGGATACGTTCATCGAAAAGGACTCTTCCCTGAACGAAGAGGTCGAGCGCCTCCGCCACTCGGCCACCCGGTCGCTGCTCAGCCGTCGAGATGTGGTCGTGGTCTCGACCGTGTCGTGTATTTACGGTCTGGCCACCCCCGACGAGTATCTGCAGGCAATGCTCCCGCTGCATCTGGGGGACACCATCGACCGGGAGGCGCTGATCCACCGCTTCCTGGATATGCAGTACAAACGCAACGACGTGGAATTCACCCGCGGGAACTTCCGAGTTCGGGGCGACACGATCGAGATTATCCCGATGTACGACGAGTATGCCCAGCGCATTGAACTTTTCGGCGACACCGTCGATGCGCTGCAAGTGCTGCACCCCCTCACCGGAGAGGTACTCCGGGAGGAGGAGTCCGTGGCCATCTTCCCTGCCTCCCACTACGTGGCCAGCGAGGCGACCATGCGCCGGGCGATGCACGACATCCGGGAGGAGCTCCGCGACCGACTCCAGTTCCTGCGCTCCCAGAACAAGCTGCTGGAGGCACAGCGGCTCGAGATGCGGACCACCTTCGATTTGGAGATGATGGAACAGCTCGGGTTCTGCTCCGGAATCGAAAACTATTCCATGCATATCGATGGACGGCACCCCGGAGAGCCGCCGCACTGCCTGCTCGACTACTTCCCGGACGACTTCGTGACCGTCATCGATGAGTCGCATGTCACCGTCCCGCAGATCGGTGGGATGTTTGAGGGCGACATGGCGCGGAAGCGCACCCTGGTGGATCATGGCTTCCGCCTGCCGAGCGCCATGGACAACCGCCCGCTGCGGTGGGAGGAGTTCCGGGACCGCGTCGGGCAGACTGTCTATCTCTCGGCCACCCCGGGGCCCTTCGAACTGGAGCATTCCGACGGAGTCGTCGAACAGATCATCCGCCCCACCGGTCTGCTGGATCCCGAGATCATTGTCAAACCGGCCAAGGGGCAGATCGACGACCTGCTGGAGGCTATCCGGGACCGTGTGGAGCGGCACGAACGGGTACTGGTAACCACGCTCACGAAGAAGATGGCGGAGGACCTCACGGACTTCCTTGCAGAGGCCGGGGTGAAGGTGGAGTACCTTCACTCCGATGTGGACACCCTGCGCCGAGTGGAGCTGCTGACCGAGCTCCGCAGGGGAGTGTTCGATGTCCTGGTCGGAATTAACCTCCTGCGGGAGGGGCTGGATCTGCCGGAAGTGAGTCTGGTCGCCATCCTGGACGCGGACAAGGAGGGCTTCCTGCGGTCAAATCGCTCGCTGATCCAGACCATCGGTCGCGCCGCCCGGAATGTCTCCGGCCAGGTGTACATGTACGCCGACCATGTCACCGAGTCGATGCAGTACGCCATCGACGAGACAAACCGCCGGCGCGGGGTTCAGATGGCTTACAACCGGGAACACCACATCGACCCGCAGCCCCTGCGCAAGAAGATCGCAGACATCACCGATCAGCTGATGCGAGAGGATCGCGATACCCGTGATCTTGTGGGGAATGCGGCTGGATCCGGCGCACCGATCCACAAGCATGCGGGCATGGGGGCCGATGAGCTCACCGAGCTGATCGCCACGCTCAACGCCCAGATGCTGGAGGCAGCGGATCAACTGAACTTCGAGCTGGCAGCCCGGCTCCGGGACGAACTCGCGGACCTGAAGAAAGACCTTCGGGCCCGGCACACCGCCACCGGGGCATAACGACCGGCGTCAAGCCGTCGGCTCCTGCTCTCAGTGGCGGTCGGCCATCCCCATCCGCGCGAGCACAATGCTCTCGATGAGCTGCACCAGGCTGTAGAGCAGCACCGACACGAAGGTGATCGCCACAACCGCCGCCCAGAGCCGATCATATTCGGCCTGCGGAATATATTTCTGTACGGCCGCGCCGATGCCGTCGCCGGTGGAGAGCCACTCGGCCAGAAGGGCACCGGTGATGGCTCCCGGAACCGAGATCCGGATGGCTGCAAAGATCGCCGGCAGCGCCGCGGGCAGGGCCACCTTCCGGGTGGCAGTCGCTTCACTGCCGCCATAGACCGAGACCACTTCGAGCATCTGCGGGGAAGCGCTGCGGAGTCCCTGCACGATGGTCACGAGAGCTGGGAAGAGCACCACGATGCCGGCGATGACGGCCACCGAAGCGCTGGAACCGATTCCGAAGATCAGGATGATCACCGGGGCGATGGTCACCAAGGGCACCGAGCGCAGCAGCATCGCGACCGGCATGAACGCCCCCTCAATCCCGCTGGAGAGGCGGAAGGAGATCGCTGCGAGCACGGCCACTCCCATGCCCAACGCAAACCCCAGGGCTGAGTGCGCGAGGGTGACCCCGAGCAGAGGGAGGAGCTCCAGACGGTGCGCGGCTGCGCCATGGGCAGTCACTAGATAGTTCCAGACATCCAGCGGGCCCCGGGTCACGTAGGGGGAGAGATTGAACACAACCAGAAGTCCCCACCACAGCAGACCGATCACTAGCAGGGTTATGAGCGCGGTCAGGATCGCCCGCCCGGTGGCGGTCAGCACGGAGCGCAGCATCCGGGCACGGATGGCACGGGTGCGCTGCTGGACGGTCTCCCGGTCCTCGACTCCGATCGGCTCGCTCATCGACGGTCTCCTTTCGACCAGGGTGCGACGAGACGGCCGATGAGGCCCATCAGCCAGTAGCCGACCAGCGCGATGAGAGCGCACAGCAGGAAGAGGGCCCAGACCAGGCCCGAGTTGAGCTGCACCTGGGCAGCGACGAGCGCCGGGCCCACGGCCTGCTCGATCTTGCCGAAATATTCGCCCAACACCGCGCCGAGGAAGGCGGCGGGTACCGACATCTGAAGCGCGGAGAAGATCTCCGGCACGGCGGCGACCAAGCGGACTTTGAGGAGCTGTGCCAGCCGCCCGCCGCCGTAGACACTCACCACGTCGAGGGCCGACCGGTCGGCCGCTTTGAGTCCGAGGAGGCTCCCCACCACAGTGGTGAAGATAACCGAGAGCGCCGCCAGGAACACGGCCGTCCCCGAGAGATCACCGGGGGAGGTGGCCCCACCGAGAACGATCAGCGCAATCGGGCCGATGGCGACGATGGGCAGGCAGTAGCTCACCACCGCAATCTGCATGATCACCCCGTCGAGGGCGGGGATGATGAGCACCAGAAAAGCCAAGAGCAGGGCGATGGCGTTGCCCCACAGAAATCCGACGCCGGCCTCCCCCAGGGTGACCGAGAACATCCGCCAGTACCAATCCGGTGATTCCGCGAAAAGGGCCTGGAGCACCTGCACTGGGGTGGGAATCGGGGCGTACTTGGGGCTGCGGAGCTGGAACAGGATTGCGACACCCCACCACACCGCAATGATCGCGACGATCCCGATCGTGCTCGAGGCCCATTTGGGAAAGCCTCTGCGCCGAGTCTTGGCGACGGTGGTCACGCCTCAGCTCCAATCGCTCCGAAGAGCAATTCGGACGCGTGGTCCTCATAGGCGTGGAATTCAGGGGTGCGCATGATCTCGGGGGTCCGGGGGCGCGGAAGATCGATATCCATAATCTCGCGCACGCGACCCGGACGGGGGGTCATCACCGCGACACGGTCGGAGAGGAAGATCGCCTCGGCGATGCCGTGCGTGACCAGCAAGGTAGTGGCCGGACGCTCAGTCCAGATGCGCAGCAGTTCCAAGTTCAGTCGTTGCCGAGTCATATCGTCCAGCGCACCGAACGGCTCATCCAAGAGCAGCACGGAGGGCTTGAGCACGAGAGAGCGGGCGATGGAGACACGCTGCCGCATGCCACCGGACAACTGCGAGGGTTTCGCATTCTCGAATCCCTCAAGACCGACCAGCGCGATGAGCTCATCGATGTACGCGTTGTCCACCGGCCGGTGAGCCACCTCGAAGGGCAACCGGATGTTCTTGCGGACGCTTCGCCAGGGCAGCAGCGCATGGTCCTGGAACGCGATGCCCAGAGCTGCCTCACGGCGAAGGGTGGCAGGGTCCTTGCCATCGACCGTGATCTCACCGGCTGAGGGCTGCTCCAGTCCAGCGAGAATGCGGAGAATTGTAGATTTTCCGCAACCTGAGGGACCCAGGAGGGAGAGGAAGGTTCCCTGAGTGGTGTCGAGATCGACACCGGACAGGGCCTCAACGACCTTGGAGCCGCTTCGGAACGTCTTCTTGAGCTGCGACACATGGATGCCGGTGCCGGTCGCGGCACCGGCATCCACTGCCGGATTCGAGGTGGGTGTCACCAACGACTCACTTCTTGTAATTGACCAGATCTGGGTTGTCCTTGTACATCTTAGTGAGCAGGGACATGTCGAACAGGTCGGACTTCTTCAGGTTGATCCCAGCGGTCTTCAGGGACTTGATAGTCTCGGCCTGCAGGGAGTCGGAAATGGTGAACAGGCCGTTCTTCTCGGTCTCAGAGGAGGTCACGAGGTCGTTGACCTGTGCGGTGTTACCCTGGATCTCATTCTTGAGATTGAGCTTCTTGTCCTTGCCGTATTTGTTGGTCGCGTACTTCGCGCCCTGTTCAGGATCGTTGACGTTATCGCTCCAGCCCTGCACCTCGGCCTTGAGGAAGGCCCGCAGCATGTCGGGCTTCTCCTTGATCAGCTTGTCGGTGGTGGTGACCGTCTCGGCGACGAAGGGCAGGCCGTTGTCTGCGTAGGGCAGACTGACCACTTTGTCGGAGCCGAGCTGGTTCTTCAGCACGACCTCTTCGTTCGTGACGTAGCCGACCCAGCCGTCCACATCACCGTTCACCAGAACGGAGGGATCGTACTGCACAGGGACGATCTTGACCTGATCGGCGGAGATGCCGTTGGCCTTGAGCAGCGCCTTGAACAGATTGGTGTTTGAATCCTGGACACCGATCTTCTTGCCGATCATGTCCTTCGGGGAGGAGATGTTCCCGTTGCTACCCGCACCCTTCAGCGACAGAATCGTGAAGGGGTTCTTCTGGTAGGTGGCACCGATGATCTTCAGCGGAGCCTTCTGCTTGGCCACGACGGAGCCGATCGATGCGGCGTCGGAGAGCGCGATATCGGCCTTGCCGCTGAGGAGCTCCGAGGCGCCGGTCGACGGGCCGTCGATGAGGTTCACCTTTGAGAATCCGGCGTCCTTGAAGTAGCCCTTCTCAAGACCGAAGTACTCCCCGGAGAACTCCTGATCCTTGATCCAGGACAGCTGAACGTTGACGGTGCCGAAGTCTTTCGCGGAGCTCGAGCTCGAGCTCGAGGAGCCCGACGAGCATGCGGTCAGAGACAGCAGAGCCGCTGCGGCAACCGCAGCGGCTTTCACGATGACGCCGGTATGGGAGCGATGCCCCTCGGCAGAGAACAGTGCCATTTCCTGTTGATTCCCTTCTCAGAGTGACGTGGGCGAACCACGGCCCACGTGGACATCGTAGAGCGAAGCGTTCCTCAACGGTTAACCTGCATGTTTCCAGGAGGTTACACGGCGCGCTGTCCGCCTACACTGGGTCGCGTGCCTGCAGAAGCTTCCTCACAACTCATCGTCCGGGGCGCCCGGGTACATAACCTGCGCGACATCGATGTCTCCATGCCGCGAAACGCCCTGGTAGTCTTCACCGGGCTGAGTGGTTCCGGGAAATCTTCACTCGCCTTCGACACGATCTTCGCCGAGGGACAGCGCCGGTACGTCGAAAGCCTCTCCTCGTACGCCAGACAGTTCCTGGGGCGGGTCGACCGGCCCGACGTCGACCTGATCGAGGGGCTCAGCCCGGCCGTCTCCATCGACCAGAAGTCCACCAATCGCAACCCGCGCTCGACCGTCGGCACGATTACCGAGATCTACGACTACATGCGGCTGCTCTGGTCCAGGGCCGGGCATCCGCACTGCCCGGTCTGCGGCGAAGCGATCGAGAAGCAGAGCGTTCAGCAGATCGTCGATGCGCTCCTGGCGCTCCCCGCCGGTACTCGCTACCAGGTCCTGGCTCCAGTCGTCAAACAGCAGAAGGGGCAGTTCACCGACCTGTTCACGACGCTGCAGGCCTCCGGTTACGCCCGCGCGGTGGTGGATGGCTCACTCATCCGTCTCGATACCGCCCCGAAGCTCGCCAAGACGAAGAAGCACGACATCGCGGTGGTCGTCGACCGACTCGTCGCCAAGGATGGCCTCGCGACCCGTCTCACCGACTCCGTCGAGGCGGCCCTGGGACTCTCCGAAGGGCTCCTGGAGGCAGAGTTCGTCGACACGGGGGAGCGACGGTCCTTCAGCCAACATCTGGCCTGCCCCAACGGGCATCCGCTGACCGTCACCG
>JAKVJE010000017.1 GCA_022487185.1 Microbacteriaceae bacterium | reverse complement strand
AAAGGGTTCAGAGCCCTCTACCGGACCGGGGACGCGACCCCATTCATGCGAGCGCTGCTGCGCTGAACTGGTTCCGGAACCCTTTCCCCCAGTAGTGGTCCCCCAGGCGCTTGAACCCAGCCTGCTCCCAGTACGCCTCAAGCTTCACCCGGGCGGTCCTCAACGCGACACCGACGGGCGGGTGCTCCCGGTCCTCGTCCGGGTACGGGTCCAACACCACGGCGGCGAACTCGTGCCGGGACGCCTTCTTCACCAGCCGATCCAAGACCACGGCGCCCAACCCCTTCCCGCGCCAGGCCGGGTCCAACCAGATTCGCTCGGACATAGAACAGGGAATCCAAAAGCGGCAGGGCCTCCTGGACCTCCGGGGCAAGAGTGGTCGCCAGGGTTTCGGCCACCACTGCAGCATCCCCGTCCATGGCATCGAACACCCCAAACACCTCATCCCCGCTCTCCAGGTCCTGGAGCCGGTACCACTGGACGGTCCCGAGCGTGGTCTGCTCGTCCGTGTCCAGATCGTTCGTGAGCACGTTCGTCCCATACGCCGAGAGATTCGGGAACTCCGGCTCCATCGACGCTGCCCCAATCCGGGAGCTCAATCTCCGAAAGATGAACAGGAGAATCCCACCCACCACTGACATGCGCGACAGCGTTTCCGTGTGATCTAAATGAACGGTGGGATGGGTGGGAGGTCTCCGGGGCCTCCCCTGTCCTGGAGGGAACCGAAGTAACCGTCATGGATGACTGGGGCAAAGAGAATCTCGTTCGTTGGGGTGAGAGTGAGGAGATTGATCGCCCCGTTGTGGATACTCCAGTCATGCTCAACTCCCGGCCACCACCCCTGTTCCACAACAGGCTGGGTCATCTCTTCGGAGAACTGCAAGACACCCTGAGCATCAGTGAGATGGCTTCTCCGAAGTGCATCCGGAGCAATCTCCTCCGAGGTGAGATAGATGGCTTTCTGCCACTGCTGCTCGTTTGCTGGGAGCGCGATCCCCGTGTTCTCCCACATGTCTGCCAGTAGCTCCCTGCCCGGTTTGGTAGCAAACATGGGATGGACCCCAGCCACTGATTCCAAATCTGGGCCGAACACGAACTGAGTGGCTACAGAGGCAACGGCTTCGTTTGGCCCAGATGGGGGTCCCAGTGGGATAGCCTCTTCATGCCAGTAGAGCGGGTGTACCCAACGGGTTCCGTCCCAAGACAAGATTGTGTTCCTGGCTCGCGGAAACACAGCAAGGATAGTCGTCGGGCCGATGGGAATGGCCATGCCAACATATCCTGAGGCCTGGTCCTGAGTGGGGAAGAATCCAAGGTCATTTGAAATTGCTTTGTACCCACCGGTAATGGTGGCCACATGCCATTGTCCCACCATGATTGGCGCAAGAATTCGCTGCAACTCCATCAATCTGGCAAGGTTTAGCCCAGTCTGCCCAGTGCTCGACTCGAATACTGCACGGAGATCAGGGTCCGAATCAAGGTCCCCAAGATGAGAGAAGCCAATTTCCATTCTCTCCGTGTACCGTTCGTTAAACTCAACACCTCGCACAAACAGCGAAGCCACGAATGGCACTAATACTCGCAGCCAGATACGACCGTCCACAGTGGAGACACCTGGAGCAGAGACCTCGCTGAAAACCTGAGGAAGCTGCTCCTCAATCCCCTTCCAGACATCATCGATACTCCCTGCTGAATGATCTGGCACGTCATAGAGCCCGTTCGCGTACCCGATTGCTAAAGCTCGAGCGATATACGGAGTGCTTTTCCCCTTGCGGTACACAGTAATATGCCGATTCCTGGAATGAAGCTCTGCCTCCTCAGAGAATCGGCCGATCAACGCAGCCGGCAGCCAATGATCCCTAGCCATATCAGACGGTCATTCGCCTTGATTGATCGGAGATTTGGAAGTCGTCCCAGATTGGACCTGCACGGATGCAACTGCATTTTTCAGCAACGTACGACGTAATTTCATCGCTTGCGCCAGTCCAATCCCGTTGGAGGTGATATGAGAAATCCGCTTCCCAGAACAACCCGCATAGAGAACTCCAGATCCAAGAAGCAACAGGATCGGGACGCTCGCAGCGTTTGAACAACGCAGGAACATCGCAACGGATTCCACAGCCAGTGGTGCTATACCACCGATAGCAAGTAGCGCACGAACGCCATTACCTAATAGTGTTTGTTTTCCAGCAGTCGTGTCATTTGAGGTGTCAGCCATAGCAGTGATTTATCACATGCCACCGCTATGAAAGAGACGGGACCACCCCCCCAGCTCATGAGATACGTCCAGTCATTCACCTTGGGTGATTTCTCCCGTGCGGTCATCAATATGCCAAGCATTTTCACTATTGGTGCCACAATTGCCAGTACCGTCAGATACTACGACGCATGCGGTGGTGCGATAAGCAGAAGAAGTCCCAAAAGAGATATCGCCAGCTTTGAAGTCATGTCTCCGGTCCATAACCAGCGTCTTCGACAGCCTGATGCCACTCGGGCTCAACGTCTCTGATCCCGTTGTTCTTGGCCAGTTCCTGTTGCTGATCCCTCTGAAAAGACTGCAAGGCTCCTTTCGCTGCGGCATCTCGAGCCCGGCTCTACTGCCCCAGGTACATGGGGATGGCCACCGCAGCGAGGATAGCGATGATGAACACCACCACCAGGAGCTCAACCAACGTGAATCCGCCCCTGTCTGATATCCGATCGCGAAGTCTCCCCAACGCGTTGCTCACTGCTCCTCGTCTATACGTCATGGTTCTGCTGTCTGGACATGGACGGAAACCCGCGACCGCATGCCCACCCCAACG
Organism: Microbacteriaceae bacterium; assembly: GCA_022487185.1. Taxonomy (GTDB): domain Bacteria; phylum Actinomycetota; class Actinomycetes; order Actinomycetales; family Microbacteriaceae; genus JAKVJE01. Next base: position 17,811 of record JAKVJE010000017.1, on the reverse strand, counting down.
GTGTGGACATGCGGCAACAGGCCAAAGGGCAGTACTCCCGAGACGGGGAGGATCCTAGGGCAGCGGATACCTCTGCTTGCCGCTGGCGTTTGCAGTGACGACCGCGTATTCGCCGGTCGAGGTGTGATCGTAGACGATCTTGTCGTTGACCTTGATGATGGTTCGGATTGAGTCACTCGTCTCCACGTTCTGAGCTGAACGAGTAAAACTGTTGAAATTGAGCCATTCATGTTTAGGGACAGTGATCGTCCTCGACCATGGCAGAGCAGCGTGAGTGGCCTGCTCCTGCCCATATTGCCCATCAATATCGGTCGAGTAGTCGATGCTCTCCGCAGGGCCGGTGCCCTCGGCGATATATTCGACCGTCTCCGTCGATGAGCTTGAGTTCGCAGGAGAGCTCTCAGCCACAGCAACTGGGCTACTGGGACTCGCCGGAGAAGCGACGCTGGTAGCCGAGGCCGATACAGAGGCTGCCGCGTTATGGTGAGCTAAAGACTCCGAGCTGCCACTGTTCTCAGCGCCAATGATCACCAGACCAACAATCACCGCAAAGAGCACCCATGGCCAATGCCAAACACGTCTCTTCTTCGGCGCTGGCAGATCAGGGATACTGGAGGAAGATAGCCGTGAAGCCGCCTCCGAGCCGAGAGCGTTCTTCCATTCCGGGATATCCAGTCATCGTCTCCCATCTCTCAACGTGTTGAATACCTGGATCCCTGTGTATGAAGCACTCCAGCATTCGGTCAGTCCCCGCCCGCTCCGGCGGAGACAACCAGGAGCAGGCTAGCCCCGCCCCAGCTGATTGACAGAGTGCCGGCTCCGATCTCACATCTCCGCCCCCCTGAGCTGGCTAGTCTGGTTCACATGAGTGCTCGCACTGATCGTGACGAGGCGGACCGCTTTACTGGGGACTGGGCTGGGCCACATAGTGAGGACGAGGATTCGCAGCGGTTCTGGATTGATCTTCTGGGACGTGTTCTGCATGTCCCTGATGTGACGAACCAGGTGCGCTTCGAATATCGGACGCCGTTGCACGGGAAGATCGACGTACTCTTCCCTGATGCTCGTCTGCTGGTTGAGCAGAAGTCGACGGGCGTGGACCTCGACCGCCCGGAGCCCCGTCAAGGCACGATGGTGACGCCGGTGGAGCAGGCGCTGCGGTATGCGAACACCCTCCCGGCGTCGGAGAAGCCAGCGAAGATCATCACCTGCAATTTCTCCCACTTCCGGGTCTATGACCTCGATGCGGATCCGCTGGCGAAAGCGCCGGCAGACGAGTTCGACCTGGCCGACCTTGCTGATCACCTGGGCACGTTGGGGCAGATCGTCTCCCCTGAGCACCGGCGGCTGGTGGTTGAACAGCAGCTCTCCATCGAAGCTGGAAAACTCGTCGCAGAGATCCATGCAAGTTTGGCCGCCCAGTATCAGGACCCTGATGCCCCAGATTCACACCACTCGTTGGCGACGCTGGTCGTGCGGATCGTCTTCTGCCTGTATGCGGAAGACGCTGGCTTGTTCCCGAAAGGCGCCTTCGCGAACTACCTGCGCGGATACAGCCCCGACCATGCCAGGCGGGCACTGATCGACCTCTTCCACGCCCTTGACACCCCCGAGTCAGAGCGAAACGCCTACGATACGGAACTCACCACGTTTAAATACGTGGACGGTGGCCTGTTCTCCGGACAAGTCGAGATCCCAGGGATCACTGCACAGATCAGGAACAGCATCCTCAAAGCAGCTGATGAGTTCGACTGGTCCAGGATCAGCCCGGTCATCTTCGGCTCACTCATGGAGGAGACCCTCAGCCACGACGAGCGCCGCCAGGGCGGGATGCATTACACGTCCGTTGAGAACATCCACAAGGTCATCGACCCGCTGTTCCTTGACGAACTCCAAGCAGAACTGCAGACGATCCTCAACGCCCAGGACTCAGATCGAGTACGGCGGGGAAAGCTCCGTGCCTTCCAGGACAAACTCGCTGGATTGCAATTCCTCGACCCTGCATGCGGATCAGGGAACTTCCTCACTGAGACGTTCCTCTCCCTGCGAAAGCTCGAGGATCAGGTCCTTCAGGAACTCGCCGGAGGACAGGGCAGCTTCGATCTCGGCGGGAACATGAAACTCGCCAAGGTGTCCATCGATCAAATGCACGGGATCGAGATCAACGACTTTGCTGTGTCCGTCGCAAAGACTGCCCTGTGGATCGCAGAGCAGCAGGCGGCCATGGACGCCCAAGCCATCACCCAGACCACCTTCGAGACGCTTCCACTCCACGACTCCGGGCACATCGTCCAGGCAAACGCACTCCAGGCCGACTGGAACACGATTCTCCCCGGGAAAGACTGTGACTTCGTCATGGGCAATCCACCATTCGTCGGGCGAAAGTATCGGACCCCAGCCATGGTCTCCGACATGAAGCACGTCTTCGGGGACGCCTATGACGTGAACCTCGACTACGCGGCCTCGTGGTACTGGAAAGCCGCCCGATACCTCAGCCCAGGAGACGGAGCATTCGCGCTGGTCTCCACGAACTCCATCTCCCAAGGCCAGGCGGTCTCCACACTCTTCGACCCGCTCTTCAACGACGGCTGGCGGGTCCGGTTCGCTCACACCGCCTTCGTCTGGGACGCACAGTCCACCGATGTGGCCCATGTCCACGTCGTCATTATCGGCCTGGACCGGAACACGGACACAGACCGACCACCCGTCCTCTACGTCTACGAGAACATCAAGGGCAGCCCAGAACGCATCGTGGCTTCACACATCAACGCCTACCTTGCTGACGCTCCCAACATCAGCATTCAGAAACGCCTCACCCCACTCTCCCCGGACATTCCCACGGCAGCATTCGGCGCCATGGCCAACGACGGCGGAACCCTCATCATCGACAACCCGATCGACTACGAACGGGCTAGCCATGACCCGGTGGCCCGCCAGTGCCTGCGCGAGTTCATCGGCGCCCGAGAGCTCGTCCGAAGCATCAAGCGCTGGTGTCTCTGGATCGAAGGCCCGATGGTCGACCAGATCAGCACATCCAAGATCCTCACCCAGCACGTGAAGGCCTGCGCAGCATGGCGCGCCCGGCAGAAGACGACTGGCCAGGCCTACCAGTGGCGAGAACAGCCCTGGCGGTTCGGACAGCTCGGGGAACGCTACACCACCCAATATGTCATCGCGCCCCGGGTTGTCTCCGAGAATCGACCCTACTTCACACCGGCCCTGGCAAAACCAGAAGTCATCGCCTCAGACTCCTGTATAACGATGGCCGATCCCCATGGCATCGCCTTCGCGATCCTCTCCTCGCGAGCATTCCTCGTCTGGCAACTCGCTATCGGGGGTCGGCTGAAATCTGATATCAGGTTCAGCAGGAATATTGTCTGGTACAACTTCCCGCTCCCCGAGCTCACTCAGCGCGCCCGAGACCAGCTCGAGGAGGCCGGGCAAACGGTGATCGACGCTCGAGCTTCCCATCCGACCCTCTCCATCGCAAAGCTGTATGACCCGGTCCTCATGCCGCCGGATCTCAGAATCGCCCACAGGGAACTCGACGCTGTCATGGATGGCCTCTACGGACTCCATGCTGCGACCGATGATGCGCGCCTTGCAGCCCTAGTTCGTGAGTACCGACAGCTTCGTGCGGAATAAGGGCCTAAGACGCTCGGCTGTGAGTCGTGTTTGAGAACGTAGGGTCGCATCTTTGCCGAAACAGAGCCGCTAAAGCGCCTTATCGTATTCGGACGAGTCAAAGCCTGTGAGAGGGAGCGGCCGGCATCCGCCCCTGATGAGCTGCGCTGAGGCGCTGATCAGCGCGGCACTCGTATTCCCAGCCTGATAGAGGTGAAAGAAGAGCGTATGCGCCGCATGAACGAGGGCCGATTCGACTGGATCGTCTAACGCCTCAACTGCTGGGGTACCTGGACTCGAACCAAGAACAACTGGACCAGAACCAGCCGTGTTGCCAATTACACCATACCCCACTGGATAACCGCATCACGGTCACCCGGCGAACAACACGAGAGTCTACCACGTGCCCTACGAATACCGAAATGCCAGGACACCAGATCACATGCCGGATGCCCCCGCTCAGCTCTCGAGAGGATCGACCCCGCACTCAGCGGCGAGGAACGCGAACGTGGCCAGCCAGTGTGCGTGCTGGAACCCGAGTCCGGTATCCACCGTCGCTGTAGCCCAGGCCTCGTTCAGGTCTGCTGCAGTGCGCAGCATCGCGCCCTTGGAAGCGCCCATCACCTGCGCCTCAGCGAGCGCACGGCAGTGCCAGGCTCGGAGAAACGCCAAACCGATCAGATGCCCTTGTCTGGCGTCAGAGAGGTCCCGCACCTCTGGTGGGCGCAGCCAGGACGCGTCGGGGTCGGGAGAGTCCGGCAAAAAGTCGTCCAGCCATCCGGACCGTTCCGAAGGGGCCAGTACCTGCAGCATCAGGTGCGCCTCGGCCAGGGCCGGGGAGAGAAAATCGAGGCCTCCCGGCTCATAGGCGACCGGGGCGGCTCGGTCCTCACTGAACCATCCCAGGGCGGTCGTGTCGATGAGCGCCTTCAGCTCGCCGTCATGGAGATGCACAGCTGCGTTCCGAATCAGGAGAAGCCCGAATGCGCTGTTATCGTGCACGCCGGTGCGCACCGGGGCGTACGCATTCCCCACCCAGGTGCGGATGTTGTCCCGGATCACCTCCACCAGCGGGGCGAGAGCCTGGGAGAAGGCCACCGCATCCTGTTGAAGTCCGGGGATGCTAGATGGACCGTCGGCGAGCTCGGCGAGCTCTGCGGCGAGCACGAGCAGCCACCCCCACCCATAGGGGCGCTCATATTGCGGATGGCCCCGAAAATAGTCCGCCTCCCCGCCGATCCGTTCCGGGGCTATCGTCTGTGCGAGCCGGGTGCGCAGCGGTGCAGGGTCGATCAGGGCCGGCCTGCGGCGCAGCAGGGCCGTGAGCAGCCAGTGCATGTGCACGTCCGAGTGCCAGTCGTAGCTGGCGTGGAATGCGGGGTGTCTCTGCGACGGGGACAGGAGGTCTGCGGGCCCCTCCGTCACGTGACTCATGGCGAAGGGATACTCCTGGGCGGTGTTCGCGACGGCAGATGCCGCCCAGGAGCGAATCCGGTCAGCGGATGCGGGCATCGCGATCAGCCTTCCACCCTCTCGAGACGCTCGAGGGAGGCCCGGGCTAGAAGCCCCAGACCGCGGGCGGCGAGTTCGGGAGAGAGACTCGGATCCGGGCGCCCGGCAACCTGTTCTGGCGCGTACGGCACGTGACAGAAGCCGCCCAGCATGGGCTTCCTCTGCGTTGCCTCCACGATTCCGCAGACGGTGTACAGCACATGATTGCAGACATAGGTTCCGGCGGTGGTCGAGACGCTCGCGGGAATCCCGGCGGCACGCATCCGGTCGACCGCCTCGTACACCGGCAGGGTGCTGAACCGTGCCGCGGGCCCCTCGGGGTCGATCGGGGTCTGGCGGGGCTGTTCCCCGGCGTTGTCCGGGATTCTGGCATCATCCCAGTTGATGCCGACGAGCTCCGGGGTGACCTGCGTTCGCCCGCCGGCCTCGCCCACGCTGATCACCACGTCGGGCTGCACCCGCTCCACCGCCGCGCGAAGCTGCACGGCCGACTCGGAGAACACCACCGGGAGCCGGACCGTCTCAAGCGCGGCGGGCCCGTCCCAGTTCCCGGCCAGCCGGGAGACGGCCAGCCAGGAGGGGTTCACCGATTCCCCGCCGAACGGGTCGAACCCTGTCAGCAGAATCGTTTTCGATGCATCCATAGTCTTCCTCCCCCGGGATCCCTGTTCACACCGCCCACGGTGCTCAGAAGGCGACCCACCACATGATGAGAATGTTGCAGACCAGCAGCACGAGCGCCGTGGGAATCTGGGCCCGGATGACCTCGTACTTGGACCGGGTCTCCAGGAGCGCCGCAGGCACCAGATTGAAGTTGGCCGCCATCGGGGTCATGAGGGTGCCGCAGTATCCCGACAGCATGCCGATTGCGAAGATCGGCGCCGGGTTGCCGTGGAAGGCGAGGACGAGCACCGGGTACCCGATCGCCGCAGTCATGATGGGGAACGCGGCGAAGGCGTTCCCCATGATGAGGGTGAAGAGCATCATTCCAACGCAATACACCGCCACGGCGCCGAACAACGAGTTGCTCGGGACGATGACCTTGATGATCTTTCCCAACGCGGTGCCCACGCCGGCGGTCTGAAACAGGGTGCCCAGCGTGGCCAGCATCTGGGGCAGCACCAGCGCCCACCCGATCGCATAGGCCAGCCGTTTGCCCTCGCGGAGCGGGACGATGGGGTTCCGCACCTTGAACATCCACATGCCGACCAGGGCGCCGATGATGCCGGCCACCGCCAGTCCGGTCAGGGTCTGCGTCCCGGTGGCCAGCAGCGGGGTCTTCCCGATCATGATGGCCGCGATGGCTGTGCTGAACAGCACCGCCACGACAGGAATCACCAACGCCGGGACAAACAGTTTGTTGCCGAAGCGGTCAGCGCCGGCACGCTGCTGCTCCTGGGTCGGGCCCTTCCCCGGGTCGGTGACCAGCTGTCCCGTCCCGACCAGGGCGGTGAGGATGAGCACCACGATCCCCAGCACCCAGGCCGGAGCGGTACCGGCCGTCACGAAGGTCCCATAGCCGAAACTCAGCCCGAGCAGTATCCAGAACGCAGCCGTCCCATACCGTTTCGACGTGGGGATATCCGCAAAAGCAAACGCCCCATATCCCAAGAAGATCAGGCCGATGAACCAGTACACCCATTCCGAGGTGATCATGTCAGTGCTGCTCCTCGCTCTGTGCTGCTGCGGCGGGGGTCCTCGACCCCTGCACCGCACCCTCCGCGGCCATCCGGTCAAGCCTCCGATCGAAGAGACGCATCCTTCCCACATGCAGGGCGAGTGCGCACAGTCCCGTCGGGATCGCCCAGAGCGCGATCTGGAGGGCGTCGAGCTTCAGCTTGTAGGTGCTGTCCACAAACCCGGTGATGAGCAGAATGGAGCCGACGGCGACGAAGACATCCTCCCCGAAGAAGGCCCCGATGTTGTCACTGGCCGCAGCCATGCCCTTCAAGCGCTCCCGCATGGTGGGGGTCAGGCGCTCGCCGTACTTCCGCTCTGCAGAGCCCAGCGCCATCGGGTAGATCAGCGGGCGCACGGTCTGCGCGTGACCCATGATGTTCATGAGCCCGATCGCCGAGGTTCCCTGGCGGATGAACATGTACAGGGCGTAGAGCCATCCTGGGGTCATCTTCGACAGCTTCGAGATGAGCCGGCGAGCCTGCTCCTGAAGACCGAAATGCTCAATCAGCCCGATAACGGGCAGCACCACGGCGAACACGGTGACCGACCGGGAACCGGCAAACCCCGTTCCAAACGTGTTCAAGATTTGCAGCGGGGTCATTCCCCCCAGAAAGCCCGTCACTATCCCGGCGACCACCACGACGACGAGTGCATTCACTCGCAGCATGAAGCCCAGGATGACGACGAGCACTCCGATCAGCACGTACATCTCAGTCTCCTTCTCGGTTCTGAATCCCGATGGGGGAACCGGAGTCGATGTCCCCGCTCTCGGAGCCGGCCGATGTCTCGACCCGCCCGAGTACGTCTCCCCCACGACACGGTGCCCCAGCCGGGCGCGTGATTCTCAGCACCCCGGTGCATGGTGCGGCCACCGGCGACTCAAGCTTCATCGCCTCCAGCAGCGCAACGGTCTCCCCCTCCTGCACGAGTGCCCCGTCCGGATACCGCCACGACGAGAGCGTCCCCGGCATTGGCGCGCGCACCGCCCCGGGGGTCGCGACGGCATCCGTCCGCTCTGGAGACTGCGGCATCCCCAGGCTCTGCGGATGGGAGAGCAGAGCCGCCACCCGCGCCGGGACCCCGAGTCGATGGCGCACCCCATCGACTTCCACCCAGGTCCTCAGGGGCGCCTCGGGGACCTCTTCGTTGCCCAGGCCAGGGCGAAGTGAGTCGATCCAGGCACACTCGGCCTCCAGCCACGTGGTGCTGATGCCGAGTCGCCCGGTCGGCGCGGTGAACGCAGAGTCCTCGAGGAGGCGCCGGTACAGTGGCACAATCTGTCCGACCCCCTCCACGACCAGTTCGTTCAGCGCCCGGCGAGCGCGACGGATCGCCGCCTGCCGATCATCGGCGGACACCACGATCTTGGCCATCAGCGAGTCATAGTCCGGAGGAACGGCGCTGCCCGTCTGGACACCGGAGTCCACGCGCACCCCGGGGCCTCCTGGGAACTCCACCCGCGTCACGGTCCCCGGCTCGGGCACGAAGCCCCTGCCCGGGTCTTCGGCGATGATGCGGAACTCCAGCGCGTGCCCGGTCGGCGCCGGCGTCTCCTGCACATCCAGCGGCCTCCCGTCGGCCACCAGAAGCTGCTGCCGGACGAGATCGATACCCGCGGTTTGCTCGGTCACCCCATGCTCGACCTGGATGCGGGCATTGACCTCCATGAAGGAGAAGTGGCCGTCGTCTCCCAAGAGGAACTCCACCGTACCCGCCGAGGTGTACCCGGCCGCCTCGCAGATGCGCCGGGCGGCGCCAGTCACCTCGTCCACCTGGTCAGGGGTGAGGAACGGGGCGGGGGCCTCCTCGACAAGTTTCTGTCCCCGGCGCTGCAGGGAACAATCGCGCGTGCCGATGACCACCACATGTCCGGGCCGGTCCCCCACCACCTGAACCTCAATGTGCCTGGGATGCTCCAGGAACCGTTCGGTAAAGCACACCCCATTGCCGAAGGCCGCCTGGGCCTCGTGGCGCGCCTCCGTGAACGCCTGTGGGATCTCCGCCATCGTATGCGCGGTGCGCATGCCCATTCCGCCGCCGCCCGCGGTGGCCTTGATCACGATCGGGAGCCCCGCCTCCCTGGCAAAGTCCACGACCTCCTCCGGAGAGGAGACCGAGCCGTCGGAGCTCGGCACGAGCGGCGCGCCAACCCGTTTCGCGAGCGCGTGGGCGGATATCTTGTCTCCCAGCAGCTCGATCGTCTCGGGGGACGGTCCGATCCACACCAGCCCAGCCTCCCGCACCGCCCTGGCGAATGACGCGTTCTCCGAGAGGAAGCCGTACCCCGGATGGATAGCGTCGGCCCCGCTCTCTGCCGCCACTCGGAGCAGGGTGTCGCCGTTCAGATAGGTGTCGCTCAGCGCAGTCCCATCGAGGGGGTAGGCCACGTCGGCGTTGCGAACGTGCAGGGCCTCAGCGTCCTGATCGGAGTACACGGCCACAGACTCCACCCCGTACTCGGCGCACGCCCGTTCAATCCGGACCGCGATCTCTCCCCGATTGGCGATGAGAACCCTGTGAATGCTCATTTCTCTCCTCCAGCTGGCGCCTGCTGCCCCGCGCTCCCCAGACGGCCCGCGCCGTCGTGTGCGACACAGCGAAACTTCACGTGTGTTCCCGCAGGGGCCTGCGCCAGCAGCGACTGAGCCTCTGGGGTCAGGCAGGCGATGACCGGATATCCTCCGGTGACCGGATGGTCGGCCATCAGGACCACCGGGTCTCCATTGGCGGGAATCTCAATGGCTCCGCGAACCATGCCCTCGCTGGGGAGCTCGATGGAAGATCTCCATCGTGGAGGTTCCGCCCCCGTCAGCCGGATACCGACCCGATCGGAGACGGGGGAAACCGACCAGATCTGGGTCCAGAACACCTGCACGCCCTCCGGAGTGAACCAGTCATCCCGGGGCCCCGCGATGGCATCCAGCACGAGCACCCCACCGGGATGTTGCATGCCGGATGGCGCGACCACAGACCGCGTCGCACGGCGCGGGGACGGCCCGACCGGGAGCACCCGCCCCGGTTCCACGGGGGCCGGCCCCAGCCCGGAGAGGGTGTCAGTGCTCCGGCTGCCGAGCACAGGGGCAGCCTCAAATCCGCCCCGGGCAGCGAGGTAGGTGTACACCCCGGAGAGTGTGCCGGCCCTCAGCAGATCCCCATCCTGGAGAGGGATCGGGACCCCCGCGGGAAAGTGCACCACATGCCCATCGGCACGGGTGACCTCGGCCCCGGACACCCCGCCCCCGTACACGGCGACAGTCTGCGACCCCATCGCCCGCACCCGGATGCGACCGCCCCAGGATTCGAGGCACGCTGCCACGGGGGTGTTCCCCACGACCCGGTTTGCGGTGCGGCAGGCCTCCGGGTCCATGGCCCCGGACTCCGTCACCCCGTATCCGGCCTGCAGCGCGCGGCCACGGTCCTGAAGCGTGAGCCGGACCCCGGGATCGTCGATCCGGATGCCGGTGGTGGTGGCCGCCTCCGCATCCTGCGAACCTGCGGGTGCTTGGACCTCACCCGCCTGCGCGACATCGAACCGGACACGCATACCCGGTTTCAGAAGCGCGGGAGGCTCTCTGCGCTCATCCCACATGTCTGTCAGCGCAGTGCCGATGAGCTGCCATCCTCCGGGACTCGTCCGCGGGTATACCCCCGAGTACGCTCCGGCGAGTCCCACTGCACCGGCTGGCACCGCAGCCCGGGGGCTCAGCCTGCGCCTGACATTCAGCGCCGGGTCTCCCCCGGTCAGGTAGGCGAATCCTGGGGCGAACCCGGTAAACGAAACACGGTACGTCGCCGAGCTGTGCCTGCGGATGACCTCATCGACACTCAGCCCGGTCAGGGCGGCGACCGCCTCGAGGTCAGGTCCGTCATACACCACCGGCACGCGAACGAGCTGGCCGCCACCGGACGTCGCGCTCTGGGGCTCGGCCACCTGCAGTGCGGCGGTGAGCCGCCCCGGGGAAAGAACGCTGCGGTCGTACCGGATGAGGACGGTGCGTTCTCCGGGGACGAGCTCAGAGATTCCCTCCAGCCCCAAGTGCTGCAGCGTCCGAAACAGTGCAGACGCCTCGCCCTGATCAGCGACTTCGGCGAGGACGGCACCGAGCCCGGCCGCACGGATTCTGGGCCTCATCACACGAACCGCCGAAGATCCACGCCCGAGGTCTGGAGCGCAGTCCGGAGGGCCTGAGCCATCTGCACGGCGCCGGGGGTATCACTGTGCACGCAGATCGATGCGGGGTCGGGGATGACGACCTCGTCCCCTTCGATGGACGTGAGCCGTTCCGTCTGCAGGAGGGTCAGCATCCGGTCGGCGATACGATCCGGGTCATGCAGGACGGCCCGGGGCGCAGAGCGCGGGACGAGTTCGCCATTGGACTGGTAGGCCCGGTCGGCGAAGACTTCGTGCACCACTCGGAGCCCGGCGTCCGCGGCGACCCGGCCTACGACTGATCCGGGGAGGGTGAGTAGCGGCAGCCCTCCGCATTCTTGGAGGGCCTCGACCACCGCACGCGCCTGAACCTCGTCATGGGCGATGCGGTTGTAGAGCGCCCCATGGGGCTTGACGTACGACACCGTCGTCCCGACGGATTCTGCGAGCCCCCGCAGCGCACCGACCTGGTACACGATTCCGGCAGTGAGCTCTGCCGCTGAGACATCCATGTTCCGGCGTCCGAACCCTGCCAGATCCCGGTAGGCGACATGGGCACCGACAGAGACCCCCGTATCGCTCGCCGCCGAAAGGGTGGCACGGATCCCGACGGGGTCTCCCGCGTGGAACCCGCAGGCGATGTTCGCGCTGGTGACGATGCCGAGCATGGTGCGGTCATCTCCGAGGGTCCATCTCCCGAAGCTCTCCCCCATATCGCTGTTGATATCGACCTGCATGCCGCGCCGCTTCCATCACCAAAGTTGTTGAACAAGATTGGCCCGATTGAACCACAACCCTGTTGCAAGTGTGTTACACGGCATGGTCGGCAGTCTCCTGGACCCCGCCCCAGAGCCGATAGACTGTTCCCATGGGTTCCGAACACCGCGGTCTCGCAGGAACGGCCCTCACCCGTACCCCGAGTGCGGGGGAAACCGCCTCGGCACGGATTCGCGAAGAGATCCGTTCCGGACGGCTCTTGCCAGGCACCAAGCTCGCAGAGGTTGAGACCGCCGCACGGCTCGGCATCTCCAGGAACACACTGCGGGAGGCATTCCGTCTGCTCGATACGCAGAAACTCATCACGCACATCCCCAATCGCGGAGTCTTCGTTCGTGACCAGACGCTCGCTGACGTGCTCGACATCTACCGTGCACGTCTGGCGATCGAACCGGCGATCGTGCGCACGTTCCCCGCCAACGGAAAATCTCTGCGCGCCCTCGACGAGCATGTGCAACGGGCCCAGGCCGCCGGCAGAGGCGGCGACTGGATCGAGGTCGGAACGCAGAACGCCGGGTTCCACAGTGCGATCGTGCACATCGCGGGAAGTCCGACACTGGACGCCTTCCACTCGGACCTGATGGTGCGCCTCCGGCTGATCTTCGACGTGCTCTCGGACCCCGAATACCTGCATCGCCCGTATCTCGATCAAAACGCCGAGATCGCCGCACTGCTCCGTGCAGGAAACGCCGACGCCGCAGCCGCGTCACTGACCGGATACCTGGAGTCCTCGCAGGCGCTGGCGCTCAGCGCGTATGCCGAGCGCTCCCGCGAGGGCCGGGAGGACTCGTCAGACTCCTGACCTGCCCGGTCTCACCCTCGGGTTGCCAGGAACGTCTGGAACCGCTCCACCCGGGCAACGGTCTCCTCGCGTCCGAGCAACACCATCGACTCGAACAGCGGAGGAGAGACCCGCCGCCCGCTCACCGCGGTGCGCAGGGGACCGAACGCGAGCCGGGGCTTGAGCCCGAGCTCGTCGACCAGCGCCGTATTCAGCGCCGTGTGGATGCCATCCGCCGTCCATCCGCCGGCCGGGAGCTCCTGCAGGGCGGCGAGCCCCGCATCCACCGCCTGCTGGGAGGAGTCACGCAGCTGCTTGAGGGCATCCGGCTGGTACTCGATCTGGTCGGCGCCCTGGAAGAGGAAGCCGAGCATCCCGCCAGCCTCGCTGAGGAGGTTCATGCGGGGCTGCACGAGCGGCACGGCAGCCCGGACCGTGGCGAGCTGCGCATCGGTGGGGCGCTCGGGCAGTACGCCATCCCTCTGGAGGAACGGCACGAGCCGCTCGGCGTAGTCGTCGGGCTCGAGCATCCGCATGTGGTCGGCGTTGATCGCCGTCGCCTTCTTCAGATCGAAGCGCGCAGGGTTCGGGTTCACCTTGGCGACGTCGAACTGCTCGGCGAGCTCCCGCTGGGTGAACACATCCCGATCGGGACCGATCGACCACCCGAGCAGGGCCAGATAGTTCACGAGTCCCTCGGGCAGGAACCCATTGTCCCGGTGGTGGAACAGATTGGACTCCGGGTCCCGCTTGGAGAGTTTCTTGTTCCCCTCCCCCATCACGAAGGGGAGGTGCCCGAAGCGGGGCACGAAGGAGGCCACCCCGATCTGGTGCAGGGCATGGTAGAGCGCGATCTGGCGGGGCGTGCTGGGGAGCAGGTCCTCACCGCGCAGCACGTGCGTGATCCCCATGAGCGCATCGTCCACCGGGTTCACCAGGGTGTACAGCGGATCGCCGTTGGGGCGCACCACCACGAAGTCGGTGAAGGAGCCGGCGGGGAAGGTGACGGGCCCCCGCACGAGGTCGTCGAAGGAGAGGTCGGTGTCGGGCACGCGCAGGCGCAGCGCGGGCTTGCGGCCCTCGTCCCGGTAGGCCCGGCGCTGGGCGTCGGTGAGCTCCCGCTCAAAGTTGTCGTAGCCCTGGTGGGGGTCGCGCCCATTGGCGACGTTCCGGGCAGCCATTTCTTCGCCGGTCACGTAGCTCTCGTACAGGAATCCCGCCTCGGTGAGCTTCGCGATGACATCGAGGTAGATGTCCCGCCGCTGGGACTGCCGGTACGGGCCGTTCGGCCCGCCCACGTCGATGCCCTCATCCCAGTCGATGTGCAGCCAACGGAGGGCCTCCACAATCTGCTGGTAGCTCTCCTCACTGTCGCGTTCCGCATCGGTGTCCTCGATCCGGAACACGAACGTGCCGCCGGTGTGCCGGGCGTACGCCCAGTTGAACAGCGCGGTACGGGCCATCCCCACGTGGGGGGTGCCGGTGGGCGACGGGCAGAAGCGCACGCGGATGTCAGATCCGGTGGCCTGGGTGAGGGGTGCGTCAGAAGCCATAGTGCCCTGATTCTACCGCTCCGGGGCGGGCTCCCCGCAGGTCCTGGGTTCAGGCGGCCCGACCGTGGATGCGCGCGTACTCTGCCAGGGAATAGGACTCCACATACTCCCGCTGGGTTCGCAGGAAAAGGTTGGCCGCCCGGGTGAACTCCAGGTCGGTGTGCACATCCCGCCCGTCGATGCTCTCGACCGGATGGAGGGTGGAGCCACCCATGATCCAGGCCTGATCGGCTGCGCGCAGGTCCTCGATGGGGAACCGTCCGTATTCTCCGGACAAGCCCTCGTGGTTGAGATACGCATAGAACTCCTGCTGTGAGGTGCCGTGCAGGATGCCCATATCGGGCGAGGCAGTCCGGAATTCGTCGCCGGCCCGCCACACCACCGAGGAGGTGGGCCCCTCGAGCACGAGCCCCTCGGTGGAGTAGAACACGGCGTTGTCGGCCCCGCGCCGCGCGACTTCGCGGTACACGGCCATGTTCATCGCGTAGGAGAGCGTCTTGGCCCCATACAGCATCCATGGGGCCGTTTGGGCCGCATCCGCACTCACCTCCTTGGGGAGGGTGAGGACGCGAAGCGATTCACGACCGCCGTTGGGGTCGACGAGCTGCTCGTCGATGTAGATCCAGACACTGGGAATCCCCGGAGTGCGAGCCCGGCCGGGGGTAGTGCTGCCGTCCGGTCCGCGGCTCACCAGGATCTTCACGAATCCTTCCCGATCGGAGTCCCCGGCCACCTCCATGTAGTGTTCGACGACCTCTCGCACCGCCATCTCCCAGGCATCGACTTTGGGGACGGGGAGATCGGTCAGGGCTGCGGAGTCCCGCAGGCGCAGCATGTGCAGGCGCACCGCGAGGGGCACCCCGTGCCAGACGTGCGTGGCCTCGAAAATGCCATCTCCACGGAGGATACCCAGGTCGAAGAGGTTCATCTGCTCGGCCTCAGGGTCGAGGTATTCGATCACGTTCGGGGCCGGCTCGGCATCGAGTCCCTCAAACAGCGAGGGGGCATCCAGCTTGGCCAGAATTGTCTTCGTCATCGCGGTCGATCTCTTTCCACTCGGGGAGGCCGTCTGGGCCAACTCTTTCCACGAACCATATGCGAGCACAGTTTCATGGATGTTTCCCGGCCAGCCCACAGAAGTAACATGGTGAGGGCTGCCGAAACGGGGGGTGCGGAGTTGTCAAACACAGAGACGCTCGACCCCCGGGCCGGGGTTCACCGGCGGCGGTTGCCTAGGCTGATCGATGATGCAGCAGGCTGGTATGCCGCCATCGCCTCGGTGTGGCTCGCGGTCGTCCTCATCGCCGGAGCATTCTCTCGGGGCTGGGAACAGATTTGGTACTACCTGGCCGTCTACGTGGTCATCGCCTATTTCCTGCTCCCGCGAGTGCACACCCTCCTGTCGAGGATCTACCTCCCCGATTACTTCATCGGCCGTACCCGGACCCGCGAAGGGATCCTGGGCGACCCGGTCAACCTCGGTTTTCAGGGAGACGCCGCCCAGCTCCACCACGCGATGACCGAAGCAGGGTGGACGTTGGCCGACGACTTGGGCATCCGCGCAAATCTCCGCATCGTACTCGCCACCCTCACCCGGCGCAGTTATCCGAGCGCGCCGGTCTCGAATCTGTATCTCTTCGGGAGGAAACAGGAGTTCTGCTACCAGCAGGAGGTGGATGGGTCCCCCGGGAAACGGCATCATGTGCGCTTCTGGAGTACCCCAGAGGGGTGGCTCCTGCCGGGTGGACATCACGTCGACTGGCTCGCCGCAGGCACGTTCGACCGCAGCGTGGGATTCAGTATGTTCACCTGGCAGATCACCCATCGCATCTCGCAGCATGTCGACAGCGAGCGTGACCACGTGCTTCAGACGCTGGAAGCCGCCGGGGTGGAACCCGCAGTCGAGGTGCTGGAGAAGTTCTCGACCGGGTATCACTCCCGCAATGGCGGGGGCGACCGGATCGTCACCGATGGCAATCTGCCGATCGTCGGCCTGGAGCATGTTCCAGAGACCAGTGAAGATCTGGATCGCGTCCGGCAGACCACCGGCATCGCACGCCCATTCGAGCTGTTGATCGCGGTCGTGCTGATGGCGTTGCGCCCGATTGACACCATCTCGACGTTCCTGACGGCGGTGGGGATTCGGGTACCGGACTGGTCACTCCCGGCGCTCCCCGTGCTCCTGGGGGTGGGTGCGGGCGTGACACTCGTAGGGACCCTGCTCTGGTACCTGCTGGGGTACTGGATCTGGCAGGGTCACGACTGGGCCAGGGTCACGGCTCTCCTCCTCAGCAGCATCACGGTGACGACGGGCGGCATCTTGGCGCTGCCGGTCTTCGAACATCTGACGGTCAAGGACGATCTGGTGGGCCTCACAGCAGATGTCGCGATCCTGCTGATTCTGTCGAGCACGGAGGCCCGGGCGTGGACGCTGGGAAGTCGCCGCGCCCGCCGAATCACGCTACCGAAGCAGGTGCGGAGGCTGCGGACACAGGGTTGACGAGGGTTCCGATCCCTTCGACGCTGCACGCA
Organism: Microbacteriaceae bacterium; assembly: GCA_022487185.1. GTDB lineage: Bacteria > Actinomycetota > Actinomycetes > Actinomycetales > Microbacteriaceae > JAKVJE01. The sequence continues at coordinate 1,202 of JAKVJE010000017.1, read as the reverse complement.
ACCGTGTCCCCTGGGCGGATGGGCGCGACTCCTGCGGGGGTGCCGGTCAGGATGATGTCACCGGGGAGCAGGGTGAAGGCCGCCGTGATGGTTTCGATGAGCTGGGGCAGAGGGAACAGGAAATCGGCGGTGTTCCCATTCTGCGCCGGGGTTCCGTTGATCTGGCTTGTCACCTGCAGGGCGGAAGGGTCCAGGTCGGTTTCGATGCACGGGCCGATCGGGCAGAAGGTGTCAAGCCCTTTGGCGCGCGCCCATTGCCCGTCACCGCGCTGATAGGCACGGGAAGAGACGTCGTTGCCCACGGTGTAGCCCAGCACATAGTCGGCCCAGCGGGCGGCGGGGACGTTCTTGGCCAGGTGCCCGATGACGACGGCGAGTTCTGCTTCGAGCTCGACCTCCTGCACCGCCTCCGGAATGAGGATGGGCGCGTGCGGCCCCACCACTGCGGTGTTCGGCTTGAAGAAGAGCAGCGGATGATCGGGCAGCGCATTGCCCTTCTCCTGCGCATGCGCGGCATAGTTGCGCCCGACTCCCACGATTTTGGAGCGGGGAATGATCGGGGCGAGCAGCCGGACCTGTCCCAGCGGGAGGCGTCGACCGGTGGTGCCGTAGCCGTCGACCAGTGGGTCGCCGGCGAGCTCGACGACGTCCGCCTCGTCCAGGATCCCGTACCGGGGCTCGGTCTGGCCTGTCTCGGTGAACCGGATGATTTTCACGGCGTTCCTCTCTGCACCCCATCACTGTGGGAGGTAGTTCTGATGGTCCCTCTGCTCTCAGATCCGAGCATACGCAGGGCCGACCGCACCATGCGCGATCGGCCCTGCGTCTCATGGAACCCGAATCAGTCGGTGAGCTTGACCGTCCATCCGCGGGTGTCCTCGGCACGTCCGTACTGGATATCGGTCAGAGCCTTGCGCAGCCCCATGGTGACCTCACCGGCGGTGTTCTTGGGGGCCGGGATCTCGAAGTCCTCGGCGACCAGCTTGGCCAGCGGGTTGATCACAGCTGCGGTTCCGCAGGCGAAGATCTCGGTGAAGGTGCCGTCGGCAACGCGATCCTTCCACTCCTGGAGACTCACGGAGCGCTCTTCGACGGTCATCCCGAAGTCCTCGGCGGCGATCTGCAGCAAGGACTTCCGCGTGACGCCGTGGAGGATGGATCCGGTCAGCTTCGGAGTGACGAGATGGTTGTCGCTGGTGACG